>NZ_JAKJSP010000025.1:0-130896 GCF_050337085.1 Photobacterium sagamiensis
TGCCCCCTGCGACCTTCCTTGATTGTGACTGTTGCAAAGTGGATGTTAATAACAGCCTAATTTCTAATGGTAGCTATATTCGGGGTGCGAAGGTCTACAACTCCGTACTCGGTTTCAGCTGTAATATCGGGCACTGCAGCACAGTCAGTGAATCAGTTATCCTGGGGGATGTGAAGATCGGTGAAAACTGCTCAATTCGTCGTGCAATCCTTGATAAGGACGTTCAGATTGCATCGGGTACCGTGATTGGTGAGAACCTTGAAGAAGACAGAAAGAAATATCACGTTTCAGATGAAGGTATTGTCGTCATTCCGAAAGGTGCAAAAATTGGTTTCTAAACGTCTCTATATTTATAAAGAACAAGAATTTTACATAGCTCAACAATATTCAAAGGGATTGTTGAATATGGGCATAACGTCATTAACGTTAAAGGATAAAACTCCCCCAGACGACGGAAATTTTAGCACTCAATTCATATTGTTAAGTGCTGAAAACGGTGTGTAATTATGGGATTCCAAAGGGCAGTTAGTTTATGCTAACTGCCCTTTGGAAGGGCAAATTCCTATCTTATTTTACAATTACATCATTTTCGAAGTTTTTCGCATGGGGAAAGAATGATTAGACAACCAAGCACGGGAGGATCAAGTGTCTAAACAACTTATTGTCAAACTAGAGTGGAACGAAGAGTTTGAGACTGGGATTACAGAAATTGACGAGCAGCATCTAATTCTTGTTAATGCGATCAATGATGCTTCAGAAAAACTATCTGTGGATACAAGCGTCGATTTGTTGGAACAAATAACCATGGATTTACTCAGTTACGCGCTTTATCACTTTGAAACAGAAGAAGAGATGATGCAACGCTATGGCTATGCAAGCAAGGATTATGACAGCGCCAATAGACATCATGAGGAACACCGCTCTTTTTCATCCAAGGTTCTTGCTATCAGGGAAAACCTGAAGTCCGGCGAGATTATATTAGCAAAAGATTTGATTGATTTTCTGCAGTCTTGGTTGATCAACCATATACTCCATACGGACAAAGATCTGGGTGTGTTTTTACTAAATGAAAGACTAGGACCTTCGAGTTGAGTGTCCACCCTAAAATAAGCTCTTCCAACTGGTTTTCCAGATTAAACCGTCTAAGCGAAACAATTCGAATGATTAGGGGCTAAAGTTGGCATTTATCTGGTGTTTTAGCCAATTTTCGCCACATTGGATTGCGATACCTAGACTATTGCGAGCTTTGCCGAATTAAATAAACACTCTAACGTGAAAATGTCCCAAAATGAGTCAGTAGAGGGGATCGGAAAAGTAGTTTTAGTATGACACTATATTACTCTTCCACATCAACCTAGCTTTTACTGTCAGATCAAGTATGAAGTCCGCTTCTGTTAAGGGCTCTCAGATACCAGCGCATAGCCGTATAGGACTCGCATCTGACGATCTTTTACTCGTTAATCAAGCGGAACCCTCCTTGTCCAAGATACTCCCCTTTAATTCTGAATGAATTACTTATTGGTAGTCTTAGCCAATAGTCAGGAATTTTGACTGTAAATTCAGATTTGTTTTACTCAAACTGTTTCACTTCACACTTTTATATCTTCTGAATAGTCATATAAGCCTTATTTTCGTTGTGGTTATGTTTTTAAGTTAACGATTAAAAACAATGCCTTATGAGGTAAATTTGTATTGCTAATTTCTCCACATCGGTTTTCCCAATGCTTTGCATTACAGCTTTCGATTTAACCGATGATAGTCTCATCAGTACTATTTTGGGCAAGCGTTTGGAAGATTGAAACGCCATAATAGCTGGGCGGTATGCCTGGAATAATCAATGCGAAGCAAATAATAAGGAGACTGAGAGATGATAGCCATCGCAAGAGATCTCAGTAGCAAAAGCAAAACAGAAAAAATCATGTATTACCTCGGCCTGCCCTTGGCCATGGTGGTACTTATGTTGTTCTATTCAATACCGACACCGGATGGGATCACTTTTGAAGGAAAGATGTCGCTTGGGATATTCTTCTTTGCTTTGATCCTTTGGATCAGTGAGGCCCTACCCAACTATGCAACATCAATGCTCGCCATTGCGCTGTTATCGGTGCTTGGCGGCTGGGCAGAAAAAGAGGCGCTCGGTACGTTAGGCTACGGTGTAATTTGGCTGATGGTTTCAGCGTTTATTATTACCTCCGGTATGGAAAAAAGTGGATTAGCCAAGCGCATTGCATTAGCCATCATCACTCGCTTCGGTAAAACTTGGCAGTCGATTCTGATGTCGTTAATGGCCGCTAACTTTACCATCGCCTTTATCATTCCTTCGACGACTGCGCGTGCCGCGATGTTGCTGCCAATTGTGTTACTGATTGCTAAAGCTTATAACGTTGAAAAAGGGAATAAGAACCTAGGCAAATTGCTTGCTATTCAAGGTTTGCAAGCCAACAACATCTCTACCAGTGCGATTGTCACCGCAACAGCGCCGCAAATTTTAGCGATTGGCTTACTCAAAGAATTTACGGGCTCTGAAGTCTCTTGGGGTGAATGGTTTATTGCGTCTGCGCCAATTGCAGTACTGACTTTGGTTGCCTCATTTTTCATTGGTTTGATGTTATTTAGACCCAAAACTGATGCTAAAGCGGGTGGTGATGAAATTAAGCAAATTCAAAAACAATACAATGATCTCGGTAAAGTGTCGTTAGATGAGAAAAAAGCCGCGGGTATTTTCTTATTAACTATCACGTTGTGGGCGACCGATAAGTGGCACCTGGACATTTTTGGTTTCCAATTTAGCTTAGTGATGGTCGCAATCATTGCTGCTTCGATGTTCTTCATGCCTTATATCGGGATCCTGACTTGGAAAGAAGCCAAAATTCCATGGAACTTGATGATATTTGCTGCCGGGGCCTACGCTTGTGGGGTATCACTGAGTGAAACTGGCGTCGCGACTTGGGCATTGAGTGGATTGTTTTCAAGCCTTGGAGTACAGCACATGAGCTTCACCATGCTCTATGGGGTGGTGATTGCAATATCCAGCTTTAGTCATTTTGTGTTTACCAGTAAAACGGTACGAACCATTATTCTTATTCCGACTCTGATTGGTTTGGCTGAAACGGCGGGTGTATCACCTCTGATGCTTGCTCTTCCTGCGGCCTTTACCATTGCCGATACCATTACTCTGCCACCGCACAGTAAAGCGAACCTGGTCTACTACAGTACGGGTTACTTCTCAGTAAATGACCAATTGCTCTACGGTATTCTGACTCTGATGGCGAAATGGTGCATCTTATTCGGCGCGTCATTTACATGGTTTGCATATCTTGGCATTACCGCTTAATTGGGAGGGAAAGAGTATGAAAAAGACAATGAAATATCTATCGACAGGCTCTCTCATTCTGGCGGCTATGAGTATTCAAGCCAGTGAGTTAGGTGAGATCCATAATTACAGCGAAATCATTCAGCCTGTGGAGCGAGACGGAAAAATTAGTATTACGGTCTCTGGTGTAACCAATGAGCAAGGTCTCCTCTATTTACCAAGCTACAAAGACAGTTCTGTAAGTACTTATTCAGCATTGAGTGGAATGTTAGTGCAAGGGCCAGAAGTGACCAGTATTCATGGTCGAGACGTATTGGCTTATCAGTTTTCTGCTCCGAATAGTGAGGTCACACTGCAACAGACATTATTCGTTGAAGACGTGTATAAAACGAAGAAAGCCAAAATCAAATACAGCCAGCCCGGCGGTGTAAAACGGATCTCTTATGAGTTCGTTAACACCTCACCGGTGACGATCGCGAAATATTCAGGCCAGCTTAGCGTGCCGGAGAAAACCGAGTTGTATGGTGTGGTTGCACCGGAGTGGTCGAAAAAGAAAAAAACCTTTGAAATTAAACGAGATGGCGATTGGAAAGTCGTAGAAGTAAAGCGTAAGAAAGTGTCCCCTGGTGATGACGTTACATTTAAGATCCGTACCTATTCACCGTCTCCAATGATCAAGTGGACATTGTGGTCTTTGGTGGTATTTCTATCGGGAGCGCTACTTTGGAAACGCCGTGATGTTCTCATGAATTTAGATGCAAAACCTGCGACAGAAAAAGCCACTGCGAACTAAGGAGTAATGATGAAAAAACAAGCGTTGCTGCTTATCGCAGATGGAATGGGGGATTTACCGAATCCGCAACTCGATGGCAAAACACCATTAGAGTACGCCCATACTCCCCATATGGCCTATTTAGCGTCCCAAGGGCTGTTTGGTAATGTTCATCCAGTCCAAGCTGGGGTTCCTGTAGGAACGGATGTCGGGCATTTAGCCATCTTTGGTTATGATCCATATGAAGTCTATACCGGCCGAGGCCCTATAGAAGCTTACGGTGCTGAAATTGACATGCTGCCGGGAGATATCGCATTTCGTGGTAATTTTGCCACCGTTGATGATGAATTTATCGTATTGGATCGCCGCGCT
Organism: Photobacterium sagamiensis; assembly: GCF_050337085.1. Lineage (NCBI taxonomy): Bacteria > Pseudomonadati > Pseudomonadota > Gammaproteobacteria > Vibrionales > Vibrionaceae > Photobacterium > Photobacterium sagamiensis. Next base: position 4,458 of record NZ_JAKJSP010000025.1, read on the forward strand.
GAGCGGATTAATGTAGGAACACATGATCTTGCAGAAGCGGTCGATGGAATAAGGCTCTCCAACGGTACTCAAGTGATTGCCAGGGCGCTTAGCGCGCACCGAGTGGCAGTGGTCTTACGTGGTGATGGCTTATCTGAAAAGGTTACTACGTCTGATCCTGGTACGGCGAAAGAGGGCTGCAAAGTTGTTCATTCAACACCATTGGATGATTCACTTGATGCTCAAATGACTGCGCAGTTAATTAATGAATTGAGTGAGAAATTTTACTCAATTTTAAGCCTGCATCCTGTTAACCATACTCGGAGAAAAAACAAACAAGCACCAGCAAATATGATTTTGTTACGTGGAATAGGGAAAGAGATCCAAGCGCCTAAAGTGACGGAAAAGTACGGTATTACCGGAGCTTGTATTGCCGGTGACCGAACGGTTCTCGGCATTGCCAGAATGTCAGGTTTGGATACGTTTCATCAGCCAAGCTTTACCGCAGGTTTTGATACGGATTTTTTGGGTAAGGCTAAAGTGGCCGTTGAAAAACTAAATCAAGGTTACGATTGGGTGGTCTTGCATGTGAAATCCCCTGATCTTGCCGGTCATGATGATTTACCACATGTGAAAGTGGAAATGGCGGAAAAGTTTGATCAGATGGTTGGCTTTATTTTGGAACATATTGATCTCGACAATTGTTACATTGGCTATACCAGCGATCATTCAACGCCATGTATTCGTCGCGACCATTCCGGTGATCCCGTCCCTACTTTCTTTGCTGGTACGGATGTACGTAAAACGGAATTGCATGGCTTTGGCGAAAAATACCTTAATCATGGCTCACTGAATAATTTGACAGGGCGGGAGTTCTTTTTCACTCAGATGGATTATCTTGGTGTCGTACCCAAATTAGGCGCCTAGACCAAGATATAGCGATACAAATGATGGAAAACACAGTACTTGATTAAAGAATAATTGCTTTTCCTTTAAAGGCAGTGACAAAGTAATGTTGCTGCTTTTTTCTGGGTTCAGGGAGTAGAGAATGAAGATTGAAAATTTAGAAGCATTTGTCACTATTGCAAAATTAAGAAGTTTTACTCAAGCGGCGGATGCCTGCTTTTGTACCCAGGCGACCATGTCTCAACGTTTAAAAAATCTGGAAAATCACTTCAAGACTCAATTGTTCGATAGAGTAGGACGTAGCATCGAACTCACGGAGCCGGGCAGAAGAATTTTACCTTATTGTCAATCTGCTCTTGCGGCGATCCATCAATCAAAAATTGAGTTGGAGGCCATCAATGGTCTTTCTACGGGGAGTTTATTACTTTGCAGCTCGAATACTCCTGGCATCTATCTGTTGCCGCAAGTGTTAGCGGATTTTCATCTTCAATATCCGGGGGTGTTAATTGAATCTCGAATTAAGTATGCGAAGGATGTACTGCAAGAGATCTCTTTTGAAGGGGAGGCGGAGCTGGGGTTGGTCTCTCAACCGAGTGTCGTTGATGATAAAAAATTGTGTTTTGAACCGATTTTGAATGATCAACTAACGGTGATTGTATCGCCAAACCACAGTGGTATAGCGAAGTGGAAAGAGAAAGGTAAAATCAGTCTGAAGGATTTGCAAAAAAACAACTTGTTGGTATCCAATAGCAAGAGTTCGATTGTACAAAATTTAGAGCGTGCGAGTGATGCAAAAATTGATTTTAATACCACTATCGTTTTGGGAAGCATGGAAGCGGTAAAAAAGTCCGTAATGTTAAATGCGGGTATCGCGATAGTGTCTGACTTTCTTGTTGAAGAGGAAGTCGCTGATGGCAAGTTAGTCTCTTTTGATATATCCGGTGTCGAGATGCAACGAAAAATTATGTTGGTATATCGTAAAAATTGCAGCTTATCTCCCGCTGCAAAGGCATTTATTGAGACCCTAAAAGCTGATTTATCTGACAAATATCCCAATTTATATGTCCCTAGTCATTAGGGCGCTTTGACCTTTCGTGAGTGATATTTGAACAACATGGTGATTGGTTATAATTCACTTTGCTATATGATTTTTAGTCCGAATCCACCAAACCCAAATAAATTACTAAACAAAAGCGTAAATAAGAAATGCGCCAAATGCCCCGGCTATCACACCGCCGATACGACCAATCGGCTTGACTAATGATAAAGCCCACGACATTAACCGTTTGAAATGACAACGCCCTATTACAGCAAAGATAATAGCGGCAGCAATAGAGAGCCAACCAATGATCTCAATAACAAACGGAAATTTCGATACGCTGGATTGATGTATCAGTAAAACACCAAGAACAAGCCTAACGACAACAGCCAGAATATGCAGTATCAGCTTGTCTAAGTGGTTGCGCAGAAAACCGAATATAACTTCCGGATTGATTACAATGACTATTCCGGCGAAGAGAATCAGGGCACCAAACAGTACGATCAATACGGTCATAATCGATTTCCTCTATCAATATATCAATATAACGCTGCAATCAAATGTGCATTGCATGCATTGCTTTGTTAAGTAACGGGTTAGTTTTTACTTTTTTCTATGGCCAGCGCCTTTATGCCCCAGGTATAGATATAATGAACGCCGCTGACAATGGTCATGAAAATCACTAACCATAACCCGATTTTGAAACTGATCTCAGGAAATACCGGATACACCTGATGGGTTAACAGCATCAGGGAAAAAATAATCTGCACACCGGTGCTGATCTTGCCCCAAATACTCGGTGCCACTTCATAACGTCCGAACTGCCAGTGATAGGCGATCGCCCCAGTGATAATAATTACATCCCTCGTTACGATTATTACGACTACCCACCATGGCAGCAATCCCACTACGGAAAAAGCGACATAAGTACTAATCAGCAACGCCTTATCGGAGAGCGGATCGGCGATAGCCCCGTAACGACTCACGGCATTCATCTTACGCGCCATCCATCCGTCGACACCATCACTGAGCCCGGCAATAAAGGCTATCCACAAGACTGCAGGGTAGTTTTCATCCAGGATCAGCAAACAGATAGGCATCGCCAGAAACAGGCGCAATGTCGTCAGGATATTAGGGATCTGTTTGATCACACCGCTAGCCATTAGATGTTAATCATCCGTTGAGGTTGCCTCTTATTCCAGTGTAACTCCAAATGAGGATTTCTACTTCTTCAAAAAGAATCAAGCGTATGCTAGCGCACTTCAGTTCGGTATTCTGGATAAATGATGAGCCGGGGGATGAATCATGCAGAGTTTGTGATTTTATAATGGGCAACCCCGACAAAAGTAAACTAAGCCGGGGTTGAGTGATGTTATCGTAAGTCCATTCAGGTGCTTTTATACCCAAGTTACCTCAAGATGCAGATTCAGAGTGATACCAGCCAGTTCAATTCAAGGAAAATGTGCGAAGGAATGACTGGTCCTTTCGAGTGCATTTGACACAGAAGTGGGCTGGCTGGATCACTCCCGAAGGGCGAGTTTTCCAGGCACTAATGTTGTGTTGCTGATTTTTGATGTAGAGCGACTATATCTGCAAATCAGCGCCTGACCTTAGCGCCTGGAAATTCTCGCTGAAACGAGTATCTTGAGGTTACTTGGGTATATACAACTAAAACTGTAGAGTAATCCCGCCACTGAAGTTGTCGTTTCCATCTGAATCGGTAAAACCGGCTTCAGCCCAGAACTCTAAATTTTCGAAGCCTTGGTATCTGACACCAGCGACGGCCAGATTGTCGTCTGCCGCATCGATTTCAGCATCTCTCTCTGTGTAGCCGACGGAAAACTTAGTGTCGAATGCTTTATAGTTTAACGCAACACCCCAGTTGTCTTGATCGCCAATTTTCGGGTTGTTCTCAACAAGCTCATACAGACCCGCGATATAGAAGTTGTTAATCTTATAGCTAGTGGCAAGCGTGTTACGGTGGTAATCTTTATTTTCAAAATAATCAATATCTACACGGCTTATTGCTGCATAGAAGTCACCTTGGGTGAACAACAAGCGATACCCTAATGCATCAGAATCTTTATCGTTTAGATCTGAGAGTGAGATGTTAGTGATTTTAGCCTGTAAAGTACCCTTTGCGAACTTAGGTGTCGCGTAAGACAATACATTAAAACCGTAGCCACTTTGGTCAAATAACATGTTTTGGTTTTGTGAGGATGGCTCCCAGTTATTTGTTTTGAACAGATCGAGTACCTTGTATACATCAAGATAGTTACCACTAGGGCCACGTCCAATAACGCCAGTACCGTATTTACCTGAAATGAGTACGACTGCAGAACGAACCCAGAAGTTATCGTCGCTGTCGAAAGGACTATCCGGACCTACAGATTCGCTGAGTTGTGAGTTGGATGCCGGAGCAAAATCAACATCCAATTTATAAATTGCGGTGAAAGGTTCAAAATCGTATTTGCCTTTCGCACCGATGGATGCGCGGATGACCTCTGCATTAAGATCTTCATGTTCAAAAGAAGTGATACGTGTATCAATAACACCAAAAAAAGGATTTTTAAAAGATTCTGATTTACTGTCATCAGCTAATGTATTTGTTGAAACCACCGTTGTTAGCAGTGCTATGCAAGAGGTTAATGTTTTTATTTTTTTCATAATAATTGTCTTCCGCTATTCAATATATGCTTAAGAATTTAATTTATAAAATTCAACTCAGATATTTTTTTGTGTATTTGGTGTCTACTGCTCATGATTGAAAATAGTTATCTTCCTCTCGGTAGAACCGAAAGATCATTGAATTGGTTTCTTAAAGGGCTTAAATAAACGCATCAAGGTGTACGACAGTGAAATTCCATTAATCATGATAGTTATCTTTTATTGTTCTATTGAAAATTACTCATATTGTTTTGAGGTAATAATCATTCAGAGAATGATTAAATAGATATAAAAGTGATGTTTTATGAGGTGGATCTCTTCTATCATCACATCTTTATGCATTACAAAACAATGAAAAGTTTCTGGTGCTTACGAGTCGTTCTTTCTGTCAACCCCTGCTTTGATCATAATGAATACGATGTGGCTCTTTTGTTAAAATATGAGTAAAACGACATTTATACTCACGTTACAGGGTGTATCACTGTTGAGTTAAAATAAATAAGTAACTACTAAATTTACATGCCAAGAATAAAAAATAATCCTTTTAACAGGTCCACCTATTGAATGATTTTACAATCAATGCTGTAAATCTTTATGAGATAATACATTCAACACCCGCATACATTAAAGGTAGAATCGTGACTAATAATGGTAGATTTTGTCACTTAACCGCTGTTACGGCCTCAATGAGTTAAACGTTTTAGCTTCTTGATATTTTGATTAAGTGAACGCCCACTCACTTGATTTTTGCATGAGAGGATTCGAGGCAATCTGAAATTAAGCCATAAAGAATGGTTACATCTAAGTTATTGATATTTAGTGTTTAATTTGGTTGTGTGTGGGTGTGTTAACGGGCTCTAATTGTAAGGTGGCTCTAAACTCCTTGGGTAGTATTCCGGTATTGCATCTAAAAAATTTGGTCATGTTGGTGGGTTCATCAAAACCTGTCTTATAACAAATCTCTTTGATACTGTAATCACAGTTAATTAATAACCGCTTGATCTCCAGCACTAGCCTGTCATCAATAAATTTCCTCATTGTCATGCCAGTGAATTCTTTGCAAATAGCATTCAGCTTTCTATACCCTACATTCAATTTTTCACAATAGAATTGAGAATTTCTTGATTCGAAGATATTTTCTTCAACTAAGTATTGTAAACGAATAAAAAGTGCGTGGCTTTTGTGGTTTGCAAGAAAGGCATCATCTTTGGCTTTCATGCGCTCGCCACAATGAAGTATGGTTTTCAATAAACAACGGATAATCTCTTCTTTCAGTGCATCTTCTGATCTTTGATATTCACGGTACATTATCTCGAACAGCGCAATGATATCTTTACGCTGGTCGTCGTCATCGGAAATACATAGTTGCGGTGAGTTGAACCCGCAGTTGAACATCTGGTAGTACAGTTTATCACTGAATGCCTCCAGGTTCCGGTTTACAAAGTCGTCTGTGAAATAGAGGATGTAACCGTTAGCATCATCCCTTTCCTCAAAGGCATGTAATTGTCCTTTACAAATAAAAAATAGTGACATTTCCTGGTAGCGGAAGTTGGTGAAATCAATATGATGACATCCTTTTCCATCGATAAAAAAAACGATGGCAAAAAAAGTCAGTCGGTGGGGAATATAAGGATTTGCATCATATTTTTGCTTTTTATCAAAAAACTCATTTAATGTTGAAACAACAAATTCGCCATCATTGAATAGATTAAGAAAGTTGGTGTTGATTATCTCTGTTTGCATGAGTTCGCCCGGATAAATAACAACTATTTACAATGTCATCGCATGTTTTGAGGGGGGCAAGAATAAATGTACTTTTTACGAATGTCTATAGGGGGAGATCGCAGATGGGATCGAGGGCTAAAACAGAACATCAACGTTTCTCAAATAATAAAACTTCCATGTATGTTTTATTTTTAATTGGCCCTGACAATCTGTTTGGTGGCGTTATCCAGGTAATATTTCCTAATTAAACATGTAATTAAGCATGTAATTAAACATGTAGTTATCATTGTTAATAATTTATTAACATTTAATTGATTCTTCTAATTTGATCAAAATCAATTCCTCCGTCTAACGGCGCATTTCTACCATTTTTCGGCGTAGTACCACCTTTAGACCACTCGTGTGATGGCTATCATGACAGCTGAATTGGTTCTGTTGTTATACCTCGATAAAGAAATGGCGGATTTATGATTAGTGACAAGTGGTTAAATTTGCTGGGTTTTCTTCAGCAGCAAACCCATACATTCGCACCCGATGCGCAACTAACTGATTTGCTCAAGAGCAAATTCACCTTTTTAAAAAATCAGTTCAGTAACGTTAATCACAGTAACGATCCCCGTTATATCGACTGGATTGAGCACGAAGCGTTTACAGCGGTACTCAGCGATGTCATGCGGGAACAATCTTTCACCGAAACAGAGTTGTGCTGTGCGTTTGATCTGTTGATATCGGCCAAACTTTTCCAGTTGGCACTGAGTGTGGTGATGAATCACCAGCAGGTGTTAGAAAAAGATAGTTTTGAGATCAAGCGCGGAATTGCATTGCAGCAACTTGGTGAGAACCAGCAAGCGGAACAGGCATTTACAGCCGCGATCGCCATTAACCCGGATAATCACATGGGGCTGTTTCATCTGGGATATATCCAGATTTGCAGCGGCGATATGGAAAAAGCAACCGGATATTTTAAAGAATGTATCGAGAAGGCACCTGACTTTGTCGGTGGCTATCAGAACCTGGCCGGTTGTTATTATCAAGATGAAGCGTTTGAGCAAGCGGCGGAATGTTGCGAGCAGGCTCATCGAATCGATCAGACGGTTATCTCCAGTTATATCACCGCAGTCAGTAGTTACCTGGCGTTAGGGCAGTTGGAAAATGCCGGTGACTGGTTGCAACGTGCCCGCGAACACCAGATCGAGAACATTGAGCTATGTCGCCTGGGGGGTATCTGGGCCCACCAGAGCGGTAAACACCAACAGGCGATCTCTGAGCTATCACATTACCTTGAGGTGAAACAGGAAGATTTGGATGTGCTGGCGATCCGTGCTCAGGCACTGGCGGCGGACAATCAATGGCAACCCCTGCTGGCCGATCTAAAGGTGCTGTTAGAGCTGGATCCGTTTGATGGCTGGAACCTTGAGCAGATGTTTCTTGCCTCTTATCACACTCAGCAATGGGAGCAGGCCGAGCGGGTGATGGCAGAGCTATCCAAGGTATCAGCCCATTACAAGGTCATTCATCGTCGCCTAATCGAGGACATTCGCAAGCAGCAGGCCATCCTGGTGACGGCAGCAGGATAGTACCAATTCGGACAATTATCCCTATTGGTATAACACATATAGATTTTAATATATTCAGAGGTAACTAATGGTAGGTAAAAAACACGCAGCAGAAGAGGCATCCAACCCTTCACGGCGTAATTTCCTCAAAATGGGGGGAGCTGCAGCGGCAACGGTGACTGTCGGTGCTGCTGCTGGTGCGGGCTTTGCGCTCGGTCGTGACCCGGATGCCAATGTCGGGTGGGGCAGAACCGAAGCCGGTAAGGACATGTACTTTAACCGCGAACCATTCCGGGTCGATGTGCCACCGACATTTAACGTGGTCGGTACTGTTGAACGTCCGGAGTGGAGCGAGTTTCTGTTCAACCGGGTATTCAGTATGGTCGGTTCGATCAAGAAAGATGGCTGGGTACCGTCAGCAGACTGGGGCGATATCCCGGATCCTCGGGTACGCGCCTATTACGCCAAATACCCTGAACGCTGGAAAGAGATGTTATTGTCGTTCAGCGCAAAAGTGCAGCACGATGCAAACTATGAAAAGTACCGTGACCGGTTTGCGTTGTCATGGGCTTATGCTGGTGCATTCAACAAAGGCCTGCATTCAGATTTTCCACCTGAACCCAAAGAGCATCCTGATCAGGATGATTTCAAGTGGGTGCAGCGCGACCCTATGGAGTTCCAATCGCCAGCGCATGCTTCGAAGCTGATCAAGCAGATGGCGTTTAAATTTGGCATGAGCCTTGTCGGTATCACTAAGCTCGATCCCACTTTTGTTATTAAAAATATGATGCGTGGTGTACCGGAATGGGGCGAAGAAATCCCGAAACACTGGAAGAACATCATTGTGTTTGGGGTGCCGATGAACTGGGATCCTATGTATGCCGCCGTTGGCTACTCTACCTCTTACGATGCCTATTACCGCGTTAAGCAGGCGAGTGGTCTGATGGCCGCTTTCCTGGGTGAGCTGGGTTATTCTGCCCGTCCTCAGTTCCCGGGTGCCAGCTATGAAGTCATTCTGCCGCCGGTAGGTATTCAGGCCGGTCTTGGTGAGGCTGCACGTAATGGTGTGCTGATGACACCGGAAGTCGGACCAAATATCCGTTTGGCTGCAGTGATCACCAACCTGGATCTGGAGCTGGATAAACCCGTTGATCTGAATATGAAGCACTTCTGTGAAAGTTGCAAAATTTGTGCAGAAGCCTGTCCGAGCGGTTCTATCAGTAAGGCTGACAAACCGGATGCTGTGGTACGCGGATTCAAGAAATATGAATTTAATCAGGATGGCTGCTGGCGATTCTGGAACCAGGGGCCGACGCCTGCTGGCCTTGGTTGTCGCGTATGTATTGCTGTTTGTCCGTTTACTCGTAAGAACAACTGGATCCACGCATTGGTTAAAGAGACCGATCCGCGCGATCCGACCGGGTTAACTCGTACCGCACTGCTGGGAATGCAGCACAATTTCTTCTATTACCCAGAAGCTGAATCATTCCATCCGGAATGGACAGGAGGAAACTTCGCAAGTTATCACCAGCCACCAGAATGGATGCGCAGTGAAGACTATCTGAAAGTAGAGAAAACCTGGGAATATGACGGCAACTGGGAGGGTATTTAATGTTTCCGCAATCAACTGTATTAGATCCGTTATTTTGGATGCTATTAGGCGCGATCCAGGTCTTGGTATTTGCTGGTGCAAACCAGTGGGCGAAAGAGTATCAACTGGGCATGAACTGGTGGAAGTGGACGGTGGTGGGGGGCTGGTGGTTTAGCATGCTCTTGACCATTGCCGGGGCATTCACCTTATTAGGCGAAAACGAAGGGTATGCCGGCTGGTACTTCCTTGGTTTCGTCGGCACGCTGCTGGTGATCGGTGGCGCGGGAATACTGAAAGTACTACTAATGCTAAAACCTAAGTCACAGCAGTTGGCATAGTCACACCCGACTAATACCAAATCCATTAATAATCTGAATGATTAGATAATTAAAGGACTTGGTATAACTGACATTAAAGCCTTGAAGGACCTAGGTTCTTCGAGGCTTTGTGAGGTCATATGAAAAAGAAACAACGCAAGCAGTCAAATAAGCTGGTCGATAAACTCGCCAGCGTGGCGTCAGTCCTGTTGCTGATCCTGGCCTGGTATCTGGGCGGATTACGTATTGCTGACAACCAAAACGACTTTCTTAATAACCTGCTGGTCGACGGTGATACGTTGCAGGCAGTCAGCTCCACCCTGTATCAGGGCACTGCTTCGCCGGAGTCGGATCCGGTTGAGTGGATCGGCATCGGTACAGGCATAGGCTATGGCGGTGAGATGGAGGTGGCGCTGTCGGTATCACCACAAGGTGAGATCAATCGCATCGCAGTCCTGTCTTCGAAAGACACTTCTTCCTACCTGGAAAAGGTGGTACAGGGTAAGGTCATCGATAACATGGTGGGGCAGAATATTAAAACCACCGTCGATGTTGATGGCATTAGCGGGGCGACCTTATCTTCAAACGCGCTGGTACAAGCTGTTAATGCTGCCGCCGATCCTGTCCGTAACCAGCAGTTTGGCTTTACCTTAAGCGAGCAAACCAGCGAACTATCACATTTTCGCTGGCTGGATCTCATTGCGGTGCTGATGTTCGGTGCTGCTGTGTGGGTGAGTAAAACCCGCCACCCGAAAAAGTCTGCGTTTAACTGGGCTATCTTGCTGACATCTATGGCATTGTTTGGATTCTATTCTGCCACCTTATTTTCCTCTTCTACGATGGGGATTCTAGTTTCAGGATCCTGGATGTCAGGGCTGGGTAACTATACTGCATTGATTTTGCTGGTATTAAGTGCTGGCTATATTCTGGTATTTAATAAAAATGTCTATTGCCAAAGTCTGTGCCCGTTTGGCGCAACCCAAGAGTGCCTGGCGAAGATTGGCAATGCCAAAGCGGTGACATTCAAGCATGCCTTTTTTGTCTGGTTCCCGAGATTTTTCTTGCTTGCGACGTTGTGTTTTGGGGTCTATTTTCGCAACCCTGCGTCGTTCTCTTATGAGCCTTTCGGCATTATGTTTGGCATGATCGGGCCTCTGTACCTGTTTGTGTTGACAGTGTTGGTGCTGATCACGTCTCTGATGGTGCGTCGACCATGGTGCAAATCGCTGTGTCCGATGAATGCAATGACCGATTTTTTGAAATTCAATAAGAACTGGGCTAAACAGGCGTTGAGACGACGGCCAAAGTCTCCGGCTAATCAGCGCACGGCTAAAGCTGCGGGGATGGCAACAAAATCTGGCGCGGTGATATGGCGTGAAGAGGCGGCAGATCGGAGTAACGTATCATGAGAAAAAAGATAATGGGGGTGTTCTATACCCTGGCATCTGTGCTAATTCTGACGCATATTGGAACACGGCTTGTTACGATGAATAATGCGCAGTTGGGAGCCCAACCGCTGTACGTGATCTCTCAGGAGTCGGATATGGCGACAGGTGAGCAGGAGAGCCAGCAAGCGGTGGATTATCTCATATGGGCAGAGAAGTATAATGAACAAGTGGAATAGATAATTAATGGAATTGGTATAACTAGTACCTTAACTCATCAATTAAAGCGCTTAATGCTGATCTTTTCATTATCGATTGAATTTACAGTAGCGATTATCGGGGATCCATTGTCCACTGAACCTTCCGTGCATGATGGATCCCTGATAACCGCCAGATGAGATTTGAGAAAGCCTGTAAGTTCAGTGTTTGGCGGTTTCTGGGATGACGGACTTTGACCGTTGCAATCAATCATCTTCATTGTGTTTAGGTAATAGCATCAGGCTAGTCCGGAAATGGTCAACGGCTTCAAGGGAGTGCTAATGGATCAACAAGATATTCTCGGCGTGGAATTAGAACGACTGCAGGTAGAGTTGGAATTCACTATATGCACTATCGCGCAATTGTTTGACGAGTTTGAACCGAATGTGTTCGCTAAGCCACACCGTGTTAGTTTTAATGCCATTATTTATATCGTCAAAGGAGAGGGCGAGCATCATATCGATCATAAATTGTACCGTTACAAACCCGGTACCATCATGTTTCTTTCTCAGTACCAAGTTCATCACTTTGATTATAATCCCGATATTGAAGGGTATGTGGTCTCGTTTAAAGATGAGATGTTGTATTACGGCAGTGATGATCCTTACGAATGTAAAATAAAAACGGCCCTCGAAAATGTTAATTGTATTTACAATACAGATGAAGAGTATGGCTTTTATTTTGAGCAGTTGTCGCAAGAGTACTTGAACCAGAAAGATAGTCTTAGCGCAGAAATTATCCGCAGCACGATACGGACACTGATGCTAAAAACACTGGTTCGGTATCATCAGTCGTTTTTAGCAGATCAAAACAGGTCGTCTGATGCTCTTGATTTTACCCAGTTAAGAGAACTCATAGAAACCCATTATCACGGTACCCGCACCGTGGCGGATTATGCCCGGATGATGGGAAAAACAACCAAGAAAATCAATCAAATTGTTAAGGATAATACCGGAAGGACGGGAAAAGAGCTGATCGATGACCGGGTGATTCTGGAAGCAAAACGGCTGCTAGCTTATAGCCAGTATTCAATTGCGAATATTGCGTCAATATTAGGGTTTAACGAAGCAACCAATATGACCAAGTTCTTTCGCCGTCACACCGAATTGACACCAAAAGAATTTCGCGAGTTGTGCCGTCATAATGTGGCTAAAAACTATTAATCTACTCTCCATATTTGTCAGCTAACCAGAACAGCAAACCGCTCCCATTAAAGCAGAAATAACCGATATTGCTTTTCGTGTCGCCCCCCGCTGATACTGAACCATTGCTATTACATGAATCCGGGATCAGCACTGTTGATTTCGGGTTTTTTATCGGATAAACCAGATTTTATTGCTTATTAAACTGGCTATACCCAAGTAACCTCAAGATGCTCGTTTCAGCGAGAATTTCCAGGCGCTAAGGTCAGGCGCTGATTTGCAGATATAGCGCTCTACATCAAAAATCAGCAACGCAACATTAGTGCCTGGAAAACTCGCCCTTCGGGAGTGATCCAGCCAGCTCACATCTGTGTAAAATGTACTCGAAAGGACCAGTCATTCCTTCGCACATTTTCCTTGAATTGAACTGGCTGGCATCACTCTGAATCCTGCATCTTGAGGTAACTTGGGTATATAGACCCATGGCTGCATAATTTCAAGCTCTTAAACGATAGTTAAGTCACTAAAATATAATAATTTAGTGACTAAACTAGAGTTATCTAACTGTCATATAAGAGGGACATGTATGCCAATTAAACCTCTGAGCAGTGACAAGCTGTATCGTGCGTCTGAATTGAATGATCTTAGTCCAGATGAGTGTAAATCGACTAAGCACCTGACGCCGTTGGATGAAATTGTGGGACAGGAGCGAGCGCAGCAAGCCGTTGAGTTTGCAATGTCCATTAAAGAGAAAGGCTATAACATTTACGCCATAGGTCGTAATGGTCTGGGTAAGCGTACGATGATGCTGCGTTACCTGCATCGTCATGAACTCAATGACAATAGCCATACGCTCTATGATTGGTGTTATGTGGTTAACTTTGAGGAAACCCGTAGCCCGAAAGTGCTCAAGTTGCCAGCAGGAACCGGTAACCAGTTTAAAAAAGACGTTGAAAAGCTGATGATGCGATTGGTGAAAGCCTTGCCGCTGGCTTTTGACAACGAGATGTACTTTTCCCGCTCTGAAACGTTGAAAAACCAATTAGCGCAGAAGCAGGAAACCGCACTGGTTAACCTGACCAAGGAAGCAAAAGAGAAAAATATCAGCCTGTCGTTAACCACCCAGGGTGATTATCAGCTCGTCGCTTTAAATGGTGAAGAGCCGCATAGTGAAGAAACGTTTGATGCGTTGTCGGCAAAAGAGCAAAGCCAGTTTGAAGCGATCATCGCAGAACTGGAAGTAAAGCTGCGCGGTATAATACGTCAGCTGACTGAGTGGGAAGAGGAGTTTTCAGATAAGCTCCAGAAGCTGAATGAAGAAGTGGCACTGGACGTGGTGATCCATTTCATTAAAACGCTGAAAGAGCAGTATCGCTCCCTGCCTGAGGTGAAAGCGTATTTATCTGCGATGAAGAAAGATATTTTGGAAAATCTCGATATTTTTCTGGAAGAAAGCGAAGAGCAGGTCGCACTGGCTTATGCGGCGCTTGATAAGAAGATGCCACGTCGCTATCAGGTGAATGTGTTAGTGAGCCAGGATGAGCATAAGTTCCCGATAGTGGTGGAAGAGAGCCCGAACTACCATGCCATTTTTGGTTATGTCGAAAATGCGACCTACAAAGGCACGGTGTTCACTGACTTTTCATTAATCCGCCCAGGGAGTTTGCATCGCGCAAATGGCGGCGTACTGATGATGGATGCAGTGAAAGTACTGGAGCGACCTTATGTGTGGGATGGTCTGAAACGTGCGCTGCGTTCACGCAAGCTGAACTTAAGTTCACTGGAGCGGGAAGTCACCCTGTCTGGAACGATTTCATTAGATCCTGAGCCGATCCCATTGGATGCCAAAATCATCTTGTTTGGTGATTATCAGACTTATCAGTTACTCCAGCATTATGATCCTGAATTCAGTGAGCTGTTCCGGGTGACCGCCGACTTCGAAGATGAAATGCCCCGTACCGATAAATCGGAAGAGCATTATGCACGGTTCATTTCCAGCATTATCCATGATAATAAAATGCTTCATTGTGATCGCCGGGCAATCGCTCGGGTTATTGAATATAGCTCGCGCCAGGTTGAAGATCAGAACAAACTGTCGCTGCACTCTGCAGACATTGCTAATTTATTACGCGAGACAAACTACTGCGCCCGGTCGATGAATGCCACGGTGATCCGCAGTAGCCATGTTGAGCAGGCATTAATGAACCAGGAAAAGCGCGTCAGTCGGTTAAAAGATCACGTGATGCAGAGTTTTATGAACGGTACGACCCTGATTGATACCCAAGGTGATGCCGTCGGCCAGATCAACGCCCTATCGGTGATTGCAACCTCTGATTATCAATTTGGCGCGCCAAATCGCATTACCGCCACCACGGCGTTTGGTGAAGGTGATGTGTTTGATATTGAGAGAAAAGTAAAGCTTGGTGGCAGTATCCACTCGAAAGGGGTGATGATCTTATCGGCCTATCTGGCATCGATTTTTGGTAAAACAGCCAAAATACCACTGACCACGCATCTTACATTTGAGCAATCGTATGGTGGTGTTGATGGTGACAGTGCATCAATGGCGGAATTGTGCGCCATTGTTTCAGCATTTTCTCAGCAACCGTTACGTCAGGATATTGCCATTACTGGCTCGATGAATCAGTTCGGGGATGCCCAGCCTATCGGTGGGGTGAACGAGAAAATAGAAGGCTTCTTTGACGTTTGTACGATTAAAGGGCGCCAGCCGACGCAAGGGGTGATTATTCCTGAGTCTAACGTACACAATCTGATGCTACGCAAAGATGTGATTGAAGCGGTTGAGAAAGGTGAATTTCATATCTGGGCGATCGGCCATGTGACGGAAGCCATTGAGATCCTTACTACAAAATTGGCAGGAACGTGGAATGAAGAAGGTGCATATGCCAGTGATTCGATCTTTGGTATAGCTCAGGCAAAATTGAATGCCTTAAGAAAATAACGCGATAGTGTGGATCAGGCTGCCTGACAGGCAGCCCTTTTTTTACAGTGTAAATTCTATATACCGTTAAACCGGTACACTCTAATATATCGGAAAATTATGACTGGCCAACGATAGCATCTGATAAGAAGCTCTGGTAAAGCTCTTCCAGTTGCTGGGTGCTCCCTCGCTGGTCAAGATAAGCCTTCACATCAGCACGGATTGCTTGTGATAAAAATGCTGCCACAAACATCCCCTGATCAAGACCGATAATCTTGTTGCTAATATTCCCGGCATCATCAATCGCATCAAACCATCCTGCATGGCTTTCAATTGCCGGATACTGCTGCTTGATAGCTAACAGCCTGTCGATAGCGTCCTTTTTATCCAACAAGGCGTAGAGCGCCAATGCATGCGGAGTGCCTGTCGTTGCCGAATGGATGTCATTATTAAATCGAAGGTAGCTTTCAGAAACGGCTTTTAGCCCATAAGGCGCGTAGCCGTTATTGATTGTCGTTGAAGCCGATGCAAATGGAATATTGTGTTTATCAGCAAAGTCCTGATGTGCTGCAGAAAAATCTCTTACTATCTGATAGTCAGGCATTAAAGATGCTTCATCGAGCCATAATGCCGGTAATAACGCTTGAAAATAGGAACCATCCCAGGTCAGCATTGGTTCTAAGTAATGACCATTCTTGTTATATTCAGCGGTTATTAGCTCCATGTCGGTAAATGCAGTAACAGGCACGGCTTGCGATCCCATATCTGCGGTTGCCAACACTGCCCAAATAGTGGCTAAACGGCTTTCATTGGCCTTTCGATCAATATGATAAGGAATAAACGCCCCCTTAGCCGGATCCCAGCCAGCACGAAGTAGACCTTTGCTTGGATCATAAAGTCGGCTCCAACCATGTTTCTTATTATCCAGTAACATTGCTGACCGTTGCGCCAATTTAGCTAAGGTTACATCTGCGTCATCATGGAATGCACCCACAATAGTCGCCAGTGATAAAGCAAGGTTGCCATTGTCTACAGCCGAAATTACCCCATCATCGGGAGCAGCCAACCCACTATTATCTAAATCATATAGCCAGTAGAATAACCCGTTCCATTTGGGTGCTTGCTCTAAACGGGTAATCACCTCACCCAATCGAGTCGCGGCTTTATTATCACCAGCACGTTGCATCTCAACCAATATATTTAGATATAAGCCAATTGCGGTAGAATTGGCGTATGACGCAGGGGTTATTTCACCATTACTGAGCAAAATATTATCAAACGGTATTTTACTTTGCGCCGAAACACCTACGCCATCTTTGAAATAGTTTAGATTTGCTTGTAGCTCATTGGCGAAGTTCTCGGGATAATGATGAGATGAAACAAGAACGCAATCAATTTGATTATCATGGCCGCTTATATCTGAAGAACAATCGTCCATATCTGAGATACGACTTCCCGCATGACAGCCGGATACCAGGCTGCTTTCTATTTCAGTATTTAATAGCGACTTTTCTGTACGTACCATGTAATTAATTCCTAATTAACCATTAAGGAACAACACTGTTGTCCCTCTTAAATTAAAACGACCAGACCACACCAAATTTTGCGAGCACCGTTGGGTATATAAGCAGCTGATTCACCGGGAAAGATATCAGATCCGGCTACAAGGGCAATGCGTGAGTATGTAAAATCAATCACTCTCCCAATTTTGCTATTTAGTCTTGCTGGTATTGGTCGATAAAAGCAGACGTCAGTGTAAGCAAACTCATTCATGCATCGTATACTAACGGTGAATGATACGGTTAAAGTCATCTTGGCTGGCACTATTGATGAGAGGTCTATATCAGTGTTCAAAATGATATACCCAAGTAACCTCAAGATGCTCGTTTCAGCGAGAATTTATTGGCTTCTAGGTAAGGCGCTGATTTGAAGACATAGTTGTTCTACGTCAATAATCAGCAACGCAGCATAGGAGCCAATAAAACTCGCCCTTTGGGAGTGAGTCAGCGAGCCCACTTCTGCGTCAAATGAGCTTGAAAGGGACAACCATTCCTGTGCTCATTTTCCTTGAATTGAACTCGCTGAGCTCACTCTGAATCCTGCATCTTGAGGTCACTTGGGTATAATGAATACAAAAAAAACTGTGCGCTATTTATCATTATTGGTGATTTTGACCCTAAGCGGTGCTGTTTTCTATCGAAATGAGCTACTGCAGCTTTACCATACGGTTCGATTGTTTGATTCAGATGTGATCGTTAGCAACTTTTCAAACATGAAGCAGCTTGCGCCGACCAAAACCATTAAACGTTCTGGCGCTGTGGATGAACTGGGCCAACAGCCTTTGCCACTCCCTAAGCAGTTTTCCTATCAAGGTGGCCAGGTTGATATCCAACGCTGGCTGAAGGACTCCAGCACGACGGCTTTGGTGGTATTGAAAGGCAATGACATTACTTTTGAGGGATATTATCAAGGCACTGATGAATTCGATCAACGGATCTCCTGGTCCATGGCTAAGTCGTTTCTAAGCGCTATTTTTGGTGTGGCAGTAGAAGACGGTTTGATTGTCGATTTAAATGTGCCGGTTACCGACTATGTGCCGAGTTTAATGGGATCGGGTTACGAAGGCGTGACCATTAAAAATGTACTGCAGATGTCCAGCGGTATTTATTTTAATGAAGACTACAGCGACTTTCATAGTGATATAAACCGTTTGGGTCGGATCATGGCTTTAGGCGGAAGCTTTGACGATTTTGCCTCATCGCTTGCCAGTCACCGTGAACAGGGTACGTTTATGCATTACGTGAGTATTGATACCCATGTTATTGGTATGGTGCTGCGCGCGGCAACGGGAGAGGGGATTGTCGATTATTTTGATGCAAAACTCTGGTCAAAATTAAATCCCGAGCGCGATGCTATTTATATTACCGACAGCACCGGTGAGCCGATGGTGCTGGGGGGGCTGAATTTAATAAGCCGTGATTATGTTCGTATGGGTAAGCTCTATCGTGATTTTGGCCGATTAAACGGGGAACAAATCATTCCCGCTCAGTGGATTGAAGACAGCATAACCCCGGATGCGCCTCATTTAATGCCAGGTAAAAGAGAAAGTGCCAATACGCATTTGGGTTATGGTTACCAGTGGTGGATACCTGAAAATGCCGATGAAGAGTTTTTAGCGATAGGTATTTATGGCCAATATATCTACATTAATCGCAAAGCCGATGTGGTTATTGTAAAAAACAGTGCCGACATCAATTTTATGGACAACGGTTATGAAAGTATGGATTACGCCATCGCAGCTTTTAGATCCATAGCTCAATCATTGACTCTCTAATTAAGCTGGCCAGAGTAATACCAATTGGTATTACGCATCGCCCCTGCAATAGCAGGGGCGTAGTTAAGGATCGTTGGATAGTCAGATATTAGAAATTAGCGGGCATCGGCAGGCAGCAGGAAAAGACCGGTCGGGTTAATTGTCAGGTAGGCATGGTCTGACAGGTTGGCATCAAACTGCGAAGAGTTCAGTTGCAGCAATAATTCCTGATCATGCCACATTACCGCCACTTCATACATCGAGCCCATGTACACGACGTTGTTGACGATACATTGCTGACAAGGCTCGCCTTCGTGTGCCAGTAAAATAGCTTCCGGACGAACACCGATCTGACAATCGCCAACGATATGTCCACGGATCACTTCTGGATCTGCCGGAATACGATAGCCATTAATATTCAGCTGCTCACCGTCAAAACTGCCTGAGAAGATATTGGCATCCCCCATAAAGTTAGCCATGAACATGGATGCTGGCGACTGGTAGAGATCACCCGGTGAGCCCTGCTGCATGATCTCACCATCATTCATTACAATAACGGTATCAGAGACCGCAAACGCTTCGGTCTGATCATGGGTGACGTAGAGCGACGTGATATTAAAGCGTTGCTGTAGTTCGCGAATGGTTTCACGCATACTGCGGCGTAAGTTGGCATCAAGGTTACTCAGTGGCTCATCAAACAGCAGTACTTTAGGTTTAAGTACCAGTGCACGCGCCAGTGCCACGCGTTGCTGCTGCCCTCCTGAAATTTGATCGACAAAGCGATTGCCCATGCCTTCCATATCAACCAGTTTTAATGCATCGTTGACCCGCTGTTTAATTTCTGCAGCAGATAATTTTAGCATTTTCAGGCCATAGCCCACATTGTCATGCAGCGACAGATGGGGGAACAGTGCATAAGATTGGAATACCATACAAATGTCACGCTGTTGAATTGATGTATTGGTAACATCCTCACCATCAATGAAAATTTGACCGCTGGAAGGCTTTTCCAGCCCTGCCACTAAACGCAGCACGGTTGTTTTCCCGCAGCCAGATGGCCCTAGCAGAGTTACCAAGCTGCCTCTTTTGATCTCCAGATCAAGGTCGCCAATAACTGTATTGTCACCAAAGCGCTTGCAGACATTTTTCAGAACTACAAAGTTGTCGTTTGCCATAAGAATTATCTCCAATCGTTAGTCTTGGTTGTTGGCTTTTGAACGGGATACACGGGCTTCGCCCACAAGGAAATCAAAGATCAAAATAATGGCCAGCATGACGAAGATCAGTACGGAACCATAGGCGATAGCAATACCGTATTCGCCATCTTCAACGCGGTTTAAGATGTACGATGTTGCTACTCGGGTTTCAGGTGTAACCAGGAAGATGATGGCACTTACCGTGGTCATTGCGCGGACAAAACTGTAGATCAGCGTTGACAGTATTGCCGGGCGCAGCAATGGGATCAGAATATGAGTAATGGTTTTAAAGGAGTTAGCCCTCAGGCTTAACGAGGCTTCATCAAGCGACTTATCTAACTGGCCTAAGCCCGCGACACCGGCACGAATACCGACGGGCACGTTACGCATTACCATCGAAATAACGACGATAGCAGCAGTACCTGTCAGGTAAACTGGCGCATCGTTGAACGCAAGAATGTAAGACACACCGGCAACGGTTCCCGGTACGGCAAAACAAAGCATGGTGGCAAATTCGATCACTTTCTTGCCATGGAATTGCTGTCTGACAACGATGTAGGCAATCAATAAGCCGAAGAACGCTGTAAGAGGGGCTGCGACACCTGCATAGGTCATGGTGGTGAGCAGCGACGGCCATGCGCCTTCATTCATGCCCATACCGAACAGGTTGATGTAGTTATCCAGCGTCAGGCTGTAATCGACCCCCCAGTTTACGGTAAAGCTACCGAAGACGATGCTTCCGTAAAGCAAGATGTTGAATGCCATCCATAAATATAATACCCCCGAGACACCATGTTTGAGTGATGGCGGCAACGGTTGTACATCACCCCGGTATGATTTGCCTGAAATCGTGACGTAAGAACGCTTACCAATCCAGACATACTGGATGACGAAAATAGCCAGCGAGAACAATAGCAGCACCGCACCTAAAGTACTTGCTGAAGCATAATCGAGTTGCGCGCCGGCGATGTAGAAATAGATTTGGGTTGCCAGTACGTCAAAGCTGCCACCAAGAACCAGCGGGTTACTGAAGTCAGCCAGTGACTGAACAAAGATGATCAGAAATGAGTTTGCCAGTGCAGGTTTAAGCAGTGGCATCACGATCTTGAAGAAGGTCTGGTAACGGTTAGCACGTAAGGTGTATGACGCTTCTTCCAGTGACGGATGCAGTGATTTCATTGCACCATCAAGGATCATAAAAGACATTGGCGAGAATGCCAGTACCTGTGCCATCCAGATCCCGGTGAAACCGTATAACCAGTTGGTGTGTTGTAAACCAAACCAGTCAACCATCAGCTCGGTGATATAACCCGAGCGGCCTAGCATTAAGGTGACCCCCAAACCGACCACAAATGGTGGCGTAACAATAGGTAGAATGGAGAAAATCCGGGCAATAAACGCAGAGCGTTTAGCAATTCGGGTGGTGTAAATCGCGAAGACCAAACCAAAGAAGGTCGCGGTAATACCCACAGATGTACCCAGTGTGATGGAGTTGAGGATGATCTGAATGATATGAGATTTCGTCAGAATATCGACAAACTGCCACATCACAAAATTACCCATATCATCCTGGAACATCGGGACGAAAATGGCGATGCTCGGGTAAATAATGAAGATGGTGATCAGTGAGACAATACTGACCAGCGCGCCAATAACAAAGATGTCGCCACCTAAGTATTCAAGGCGAGCCAGTGCTAAGGTCATCACACAGCCAAGGGCAATGAATAAGATAATGCTGGCGTAGCCTAAGCCTTGCTCGGTATACCAGGATGAGAGCAAGGTAAACAACATGCAAAAACCGGCATAGCTGATATCAAAGTGATGGCGCTGTCTGGCGTATTTGTCTTGTGCCTGAAAAGGTCTGATTAATAACACCAGAGGCATGGCAAACCATAGCCACGAAATGTTCATGCTACCCCAGCCCATCGCGTCTTTAAATTCTTGAGACGTCGACTCGAAAACACCGTAATCGAGGGAGAAAGAGGGCAATAACACAAAGGCTCCGAGCAACGCGATGATCCAATAAAAAATAGGATCTCGTTGCTCTGAACTTTGGAGCTGTCTTGAGACTGATTCAGCTGCTAAGTCATTCATTGTTAATTACCAAAATCGAGTTATATATTAATGTGTCTACTAATTTCAGGGTGCAGGATGCCCCAAGAAAATTCTTGTTCTATTTAGTATTACTAGCGTTGGAAATATTGAGCAGCGCCAGGCACTGCTCAATGATTACAGAGGTATTATTCGCCCATCTTAACCACGTTGACCCACTTGTTGATCAGACGCTTACGCTCGTCAGATGAACCATAGGTTTCCATGTCGTAGTTGATCAGAGACAGTTTGGTTGGATCGAGCGCGTTTGGAGATTGCTCGGCCAGAGTATTGGTCAAGATCTGGAAAGACTGACCTTTTTGCCATGCTAGCTGCTGGCCTTCTTTCGACAGTGCCCAGTCAACAAACAGCTTGGCGTTGTCAATATTGCGCGCGCCTTTAATGATGCTGACACCACCAATTTCGTAGCCCGTACCTTCACAAGGTGAGATCAGTTCCAATGGTGCACCTTTTGATTGCTCCAGAGAATAATCGTGTAAGAAGCCGATACCGATAGCAATTTCGCCTCGGGCAGAGTTACGGGAAGGCGTCACACCTGATTTGGTGTATTGAGAAATATTTTTATCGAGATCTTTGAAGTAATTAAATGCCTTATCTTCATCCCAAAGCTGGATGAAAGTAGCAAGTGCGGTATAAGCCGTACCGGAACTTTGTGGATCGGCGATTTGAATTTCTTCTTTGTATTCTGGCTTGGTTAAATCACTCCAGCAACGTGGGATTTCTAAGCCTTTTTCTTCTAAACGCTTGGTATTTACCCCAAAGCCTAAAATTCCCATATAGACCGCAGAAGAGTAGTTGCCTTTACGCTTGGCTGGATCTTTGAAGTTTTCCATGATGTTTTTAAGCTGCGGTGATTGATATGCCTGAAGCAAATCCATTTCCCCCGCCTGCGATTGGGGATCTAATGTACCGCCATACCAGACATCAGCACGAGGATTTTTCTTTTCAGCTTCGATTTTCGCAAATGTACTGCCCGAACCGTTGCGAACAAATGAGGTTTTCACATCGTATTTTTCAGAAAAGGCTTTGGTTTCAGCTTCACACATAGCGTTAGTGGCACTGCAATAAACAACCAGGCGACCTTCTGCCATTACTTGTGGAGCAGCAAATGCCGAGCCGAGTATACAGGCAGCTAACAGGCTGCGTTGAGTTCTAGCTTTCATTGTTATTTCCTCTGCTTTTTATTATGAACTCAATGCCGAGATCGATGGTAGGTGACATTGAGCTATTACCGCAACCCTGCGGTAAATCGAGTTATATTCATTCAGTGACAGCTGTTCTTATGCAACAGACACAGAACGCTGTTGTGCTTTAACAAAAGGCAAGATCAGCAGGCCAATCGAGGCCGCGGCGAAGGTAATAACGCTGAAGAAGCCTTCCCAGCTATATTGTTCAATAATCAATGACATCGGGTAACTCGCCAGTGCTGCGCCAAAATAACCAAACAGACCAACAAACCCGGTGGCGGTCCCGGCGACATCTTTGTGCGAGCATTCGGCTGCAGCCATGCCAATCATCATTTGAGGCCCGAACACAAAGAAACCGATAGAGAAAAAACAGCCTGATAACACCGCAATATTATCCATCGGGGTGAGCCATAATGCCGCGACGGAAATAAAAATGCCCAGCGCAAAAATCAGGTTCATCGGGGCGCGATTACCGTGAAAAAATCGGTCAGAGCCCCAGCCGCCAAATAATGATCCGAGAAAACCACCCACTTCAAACATGGATACCGCGGCATTGGCCGAGAACAGATTAAAGCCATGGCGTTCGGTTAAATAAAGGTTGCCCCAGTCGTTAATGGCAATTCGCACCACATACACCAACAAATACGAACTGCAAAGCAGCCAGATGTATTTATTGCCGATGACATACGTTTTTAATATTTGACGGAACGAAAGCCCATATCCTTCCTGTTCCTGCATCAGCTCTAATTCATCGTTACGCCATTGTCCGACCGTCGGTAATCCCATGGTGGAAGGTTTGTCTCGCATGCGAAAGCACAAGATCAAACCGACGAAAATGCCAACGGTACCGGGGATAATAAAGCCGTATCGCCAGCCCCATGTAATGGTGGCAAAACCGATGATCAGCGGAACTAAAGCGCCACCTAAGTTGTGGCAGGTATTCCAAATTGACCACCAGAATCCACGTTCAGAACGGGAATACCATGTGGTGAGCAACTTTGCACAGGGTGGCCAGCCCCAACCCTGAAAAAAAGCATTTAACGTCCACAATATGGCGAACATTGTGAGCGATGAACTTAAGCCAAAAGCAATGTTGATGATCCCTGTGGTTATCAAGCCTAATCCCATAAAGTAACTCGGGTTGGACTGGTCGCTGACCATGCCTGAGACAAACTTGGATATGCCATAGGTGATATAGAACAGGGTGCCGAGAAACCCGATGTCTGAATGCTCTAAGCCAAGATCGGCCAACATAGCTGGCATGGCAAAGTTAAGACTTTTACGGGTGAAATAAAAAACGCCATAGCCGATATACATCGAAAACATCAAATGCAGTCGCCAGTGTTTATAAGTGGCATCTATTTGCTGTTTATCGGTAATCGCTGTTACAGGTTGTTCTGATACTAGAAAACCCATCATTCGGCGTAATCTCCCTGTTGCTGAATAGATAGTACGGAAAGAATTGGCAGAAAGAATGAGACAGGTTTTTAAATGACTAGGAAAAATTCCTAGTTTGGCTAACTGGGGGTTATTTTTGTGGGCAAGGTAACAATAATACGCGTGCCTTTGTTTGAATTGAGTTCGTTTCCAGCTCGGATATGGGCGTTTTCATTGCTCTCTATTGAAAGATGACCACCCAGCGCACTGACTCGTTCTTCAATGCCTTTCAAGCCTTGCCCTTTGGTGCGCCAATTTGCAGGCAAGCCGCAACCATTGTCACGTAATTCAAGGCTGAAGCTTGTACCGGGCATCAGACTTAGCTGCACTTCGGTTGCCTGTGAGTGTTTAGTGGCATTGTTCAGTAGCTCTTGCACGATGCGATATAGGGTGACGGCGGTGATGTCATCGAGTTTATCGGCGGTAATGCCAATGTTGATCTTAAAATCGATCTGACGCTCTGCAAACTTCATTTCATGTGCAAGCTGCTGTAGCGCATTTTCTAACCCGAGCTCATCAAGAATATGTGGTCGTAATTGGGTTAATAGCTGTTTGGTTGCGCTGTGTATTCGCATTGATAACGTATTGATGGTATCGGCAATGGTTTTGGTATTTTCTTCCTGGGTGGTGCGATCGGCCAGCATGGCCTGGATCTGAATCGCGGTAATATTCTGGCCAATTTCATCGTGTAATTCACGAGCGACAGATTTACGAATATCTTCTTCAACCTGAACCAGCTGCCGGGCGAGATTCTGTTTGTTAGTGAGCTCATCGGCGAGATCCTGATTCGCTTGCTGTAACTTCTGTGCCAGTAAATATTGACGGCTGATAGCGATCCCCAGCCCTAGCCCGACTAGAGCTTGCGTGGTCATGAAGATCATCAGTTCTTGATCGGTTGCGAATGAACCGGAGATCTGACGGGCGGTGGTCAGCAAAATACTGTTCATTACGGTGGCTAATACGCCCCCTTGCCAGCCATATTTATAGGCCATGAAAATGTTCGGTAGCAGTATGATCAACAAACCTAAAGGTTCCATTTGATCAAGCAAAGTCAGCTCGGCAACCAGTCCGATACTGAAAAAAGTGATGGCCCACAGTAATGCCGAAGGGCGAAGCGTGACTTCCTGGTGTATCAATGCCGGGCTCAGCGGCACCCAGACTTTATGGTGGAGGTAGTCATAAAGTAGATACAAGAAGGGTGTCAGCAATACCCCGCCAGTAATCGCGGCAATAGCACTGGAAAATGCGTAGTTAAGAGGGAGATCTAGCGGCTTGATCAACAGTAATATCATGCCTCCCAGCAGGATCCCATGCACCAATACCAATGACACCAGCGCCAGTAATTTTTGCCAATAGGTTTTCAGCTGTTGCCAGATATCCGCAAAGGGAATGGCAAGCAGATAGCTTAGAAAAGGGCACAATAAAAGTAAGATGTCTTGTTGTTGATCCCCAATCAGGTAGATCAGCCAACCCGAGATGATCAATTCACTGATGACAAACAATTTCCAGTAACGGCGTGCTGTCAGTACAAATACCGCGAGCTTAAGTCCGGTCGGCAGAAATAACCCGGCTAGCAATAAGTCGGGCGACAGGTAGCTGCTGATGCTCCACAGGCAGAACCAGCTGATGCTGTAGATGACAATACTAAAGGCATACGAGAAATAGTTGCCGGCAAAAGGGTTCGCTTTATCCATTAGTAATGGATGCTCTGTTCACTGGCCTGATGGGAGCGGTATTCATGATTCTGCCAGTAACTTATGTTGAATGGCGAAGCGGATCAGATCGACGTTATTGGATAGCTCCAGCTTACTGAGAATATTGGCGCGATGAACATGAATGGTTTTATGACTAATGGAAAGCTCGACACCAACTTCTTTGACATCTTTACCCTGGATTAAGTAGTTGAAGACCTCTTGTTCACGTTTGGTGAGTGCATTGAGGGCTTGCGGCTGGCTAGGGGCATTACTGAGGTTAAACAAGGCATCGGCACAGAGATAACGATCGCCTTTGGCGACGGTGCGAATAGCCGTCACCAGTTCGCCAGGGCCACATCGCTTTGACAGGTAACCACAGGCCCCGGCTTCGATGGCTTTACTGACAAAAGAGGCAGAATCGTAAATACTCAGGATAATGGCGCGAAAGGCCGGTTTTGATTTGCGGAGTTTTTCTAATAATACCAGGCCACTTTCATCAGGCATGGAGATATCAATGACGGCAACATCAACGTCTGATTTTGAAAGTGCGGCAAACGCCTCACTGGCACAACTGAACTCCCCTCTGACTTCAATGTCTTGCTCCACGTTAAGTAACTGAGCAAAACCTGAACGCACCATGATGTGGTCGTCGACTAAGGCTACTGAAATCATTTTTACATCCTATGCTGGTATATCCGCATCGTCGCAAAACTGGCTGCAGCATTCAATTTACTCATGACATGATGTGATGACAATCGCGAAATTTATCAATTACTTTTCTGACAGGGGGCGCGCTGTGCTAAAACTTACGTCATCCCGGAATCGAGGTACGAGATATCCGGGATCCATTACCTTCTGTAAGCGTTACTTTGCTAGCTATTGTCTAAGCGATCTAAGTGCTGTGTCTTAAATTTATGATCGATCACCGAATAGGTCGTAATGTTCTCTTCAGCGAGTTTTGAGGCTTCACTGCTATTGCCTGAGCAGATGGCTTCAACCAAGGGAAGGTGGCTTCGTGCACTTTCCTCTGGCTCATAGTCAGCATGATCAATATTAAAGTAGATCAGCATTTGGTTAGCGACATTGCGATAGATTTGGTGCAAACGCATATTGCCGCTAAGTTCGATAATCAATGTGTGAAGCTCTAGCTCCAGTTTACTGATCTCCTGACAAGTCACGCCTTCACTCTGGCCAACCTCAAGGTAATAGTCCATGAGCTCGTGTAGTCGCAACTTACCTTCTTCAGTGATGTGCTCAGCGGCAAGCCAGGCAGATCGGGTTTCCAGAGCGACACGTAAATGATACAGCTCCCATAAATCATTCACGCTAAGGTTGATAACCTGCCAGCCCACATAAGGTTTTTGTACCACTAACCCTTCATGGGCCAGAGTATTGAGAGCCATACGCACAGTACTGCGGGACAATTCTAAATCTTTGGCTAACGCACTTTCTACCAGTTTTTCGCCCATCCCATATTTACCATCAAGGATCAGCTTTCGCAGATATGCTGCCGCTTGTTCTTCTAAGCTCTGTTTTACGATTTTCATTATCTTTCCACTTATCCGTAAGTCACGGACTACCTTCATTGGCTCAATTCTAACGGATTGAGCAACAATTATCATAATGAATAAAGCGTGATGATTGTCAGACAATCATACAAAAAAACGATAGAAAGGAAAAGGATGTGATTTACGTCGCATCTATCTTCCGATGACTCATTAGAATTGCCGATTGTCCGACAATGAACAATTACTGAGGATTTATGGACAGACCTTTGATCAAGGCAATTTTACTGTCGCCTGAAGATAACGTGGCAACGCTTCTGGCCGATGTCGCCAAGGGACAGGAAGTGGAAATTATTGATGATACGAATTGCTCTCTGGGCAAAGTGGTCACCCAGCAAGCAATTACTTTTGGCAACAAAATTGCCGTAGCTGCGATTGCAGAGCAAGAGATGGTAAGTAAAGCCAGCTACCCGATTGGAATAACCATTAAAGCAATACCAAAGGGGGAATTGGTACATGTGCAAAATGTTCGCAGTACCCGAGTTGATATCCCTGAGCCGATCATTCAACAGATCATTGAAACAATGCAGATCGAGGAATAATTGATGCAGCATTTTTTAGGTTTTCGTCGCCCTGATGGCCAAGCGGGGATCAGAAACCATGTCCTTATTCTGGCTATTGACGAATGCGCAGAGGGTATTGCCCGTGCCATCAGCCAAAAAGTCCCGGGTACTGTGGTTGTGACCAATTACAACACCTGCATGTATGGCGGCAACGAAGAGTTGGTTAGCACGATGGTTGGAGCTGTCCTTAACCCGAATGTCGCAGGGGCTTTGCTGTTGAATATGGGCTGCGGAAGCATCGATCCGGAAGTGCTGGCCAAGCCTATTCGTCATTCAGGAAAACCCGTGCATAGCCTTCCGATCATTAAATCCCGGGGAACACGCAGCACGATAAAGATGGGAACGGAATTAGCCAAAGAGCTGGTTTCCTGTGCAAACCAGATCACACCTGAACCGGTTCCAATTAGTGAACTTGTTGTTGGGATCAAATGTGGCGGCTCTGATACCAGCTCTGGTATCGCTTCTAACCCAACGGTAGGTCGCGTGGCAGATCTGCTGGTCGATACGGGGGCTACCTGTATTGCTGGCGAATTAATCGAACTGATTGGTTGTGAAGAAATCCTGCGCAGCCGTGCCGTTACGCCAGTGG
Organism: Photobacterium sagamiensis; assembly: GCF_050337085.1. Taxonomy (NCBI): domain Bacteria; kingdom Pseudomonadati; phylum Pseudomonadota; class Gammaproteobacteria; order Vibrionales; family Vibrionaceae; genus Photobacterium; species Photobacterium sagamiensis. The sequence goes on from NZ_JAKJSP010000025.1 coordinate 33,620, forward strand.
TCGCCGATAAAATAGAACGCCTGATCAGCGAAGAAGAAAAACGCTGGCATATCGAGGGTACCAATGTTGAAACCATGAGCATTGGCAACAGTGTCGGCGGACTGACAACCCTTGAAGAAAAGGCGCTGGGTGCACTGCATAAAACGGGAACCCGGCCTATTCAGGATGTACTCAGAATTAACGCAAAAATGACTGAGCGACCGACAGAACCTGGTATGTATCTTTCTGAAACGACGCATTTATGCGGTGGCTCAGGTATGCATTTTGCCTCTCTTGGTGCGCAGGTGATCCTCTGGACAACCGGAGGTGCTGGATTCAACAACCCTATCGTGCCTGTTATTCGCGTCAGTGGTAATGCATCCCAAATAACGGAAGATATCGATGTCGATGTCAGCGGGATCATGAATGGTACCGACAGTATTCACTCCAGTGCTAAGCGCATTCTTAACACCTTAGACATGGTCGTTAATGGTGAAGTCACGGCGATAGAAGATATTGGTTTTGCTTATTGCACCCTCTATCAAAAAGATCAGCGGTTAGAAAAACTCATTTGTATCGAACCTCAATAATTAAGGGAGCGAGCAGCAACGAACCTCTGGTCACTGCTCATAGTTCATCATGCGTATTACAGATATTGAAGTCATTTGTTTAAGAGTGCCAGCGCCGGATCAGCCGTGCGAATGGGGCGAAGATGCTGTATTGGTTAAAGTCCACACTGATGCGGGGATCACCGGCATTGGGGAAGCAGACAGCTCACCAGCCGTCGTAAAAGCGTGCATTGAAACCCCGCATTCCAACCTCTATTGCTACGGTTTGCGTGAGTTGCTGATTGGTGAAAGCCCGTTAGAAATTGAACGCTTGTGGAACAAAATGTACTGGGCATCTAATTATATGGGCCGCCGCGGCGCCGGTATCCATGCTATCAGCGCGATTGATATCGCCCTGTGGGATATTGCCGGCCAATTTTACGGTGTGCCTGTTCATACCTTACTGGGTGGTAAATACCGGGATCAGATCCGTGCGTACGGTACTTTTATTCCGGATGAGAAGCCTGAAAAAAACCGCGAGATTGCCCAAAACCTGGTTAAGCAAGGGTTTACCAGTATTAAATTTGGTGGCGGTGTCTTTGGTGACGATCCTGATACGGATTACCAGATTGTACGCAATATTCGTGAAGCCGTAGGAGATGATATAGAGGTTCAGATTGACCTTGCATCGAAATGGCGCACTACCGGCCACGCGGCTCAGATGTGCAAACGGCTAGAAGACTTTAACTTAAACTGGGTTGAAGAGCCTGTGTTGGCTGATGATATGGTGGGGTACGCTAAACTCTCCCGACAAATTCAGCCGAAGCTTGCTGGTGGCGAGTCATTGACCACTCGTTATGAATTCAAATCCTTCCTAGAGACGTCGCAGGTCGACATTATCCAGCCTGATATTACTCGTTGTGGTGGTATTACTGAGATGAAGAAGATTTACGATCTTGCCCAATTAAATGGTACTCAGCTCGTTCCTCACGGGTTTAGCACCGGCATATTGCTTGCAGCATCGGTTCATTTTCTTGCTGCATGCGAACACGGTACGTTAATGGAGTACTCACAAAGCAGCAGCCCCCTGTTTACTGATTTGGTAAGCAACCGCTTGTTATTTTCAGAAGGCTACGTTCCCGTTCCGGACGCTCCGGGGCTGGGTATCGAGCTCAATCAAGACGTGATCAATAAATATCAATTATAAAGATATAGAAGAAGGAATTTTCAATTATGAATAGTGAAAAAAAGATAGATAAACCCTTAATGGCAATAAGCATATCAGTCATACTTTTTGTGGTTGTTGGCTTGTCGATTTATCCGGAACAAGGGAATGCCATTGCCAGTCAACTTTTTAGCACATTAACCAATCAGTTTGGTGAGGTTTTCTTATTATTCGGATTTTTTAGTGTCATATTTCTTGCCAAGATAGCGCTGGGAAAATACGGTGAAATTAAATTAGGCAACGTAGCACCAGAGTATTCCACATTTACCTATTTGGCCATGATGGTATGTGCTGGTTTAGGTTCGGCGACGGTGTATTGGGCATTTGTTGAGTGGGGCTATTATTATATGACGCCGCCATTTGATGTTGAACCCTATTCACCAATGGCTGCTGAGTGGGCAACAAGTTATAACATGTTCCACTGGGGTATTTCAGCCTGGTCACTTTACTGTATTGCTTCTCTGCCTGTTGCTTACTCATTCCATGTTAAGAAGAATCCGCAGCTTAAATTAAGTGCCGTCTGTGAAAGCATCCTGGGGCGCTATTACAACCCTGTCGTGGGCAAAATGATTGACACGATCTTCATCTTTAGCTGCGTTGGCGCGATGGGTATCACCTTGGGATTGAGTGTTCCTATGGTTACCGAAGGGCTTGCCTATTTATTCGGTGTAGAAAGCAGTTTTGCCATGAATGTCGGACTCATGTTGTTTATTACCGCGATATTCTCAGTCAGCTCTTATGTCGGGATTGAAAAAGGAATGGCTAAACTCAGTGATATGAACACTAAGTTAGCGATAATCTTCGTCTTGCTTATCCTGATCGTTGGCCCGACATCATTCATCATTAACCAAATGACCAATGGTTACGGCTTAATGCTGCAGAACTTTATCCGCATGAGCTTATGGACAGATCCGGTTGAAGGTGGTTCATTCCCAACCTCGTGGACAGTCTTTTACTGGGCATACTGGATGACCTATGTACCGTTTATGGCGCTGTTTGTCACCAAGGTTTCAAAAGGCCGTAAACTAAAAGAGGTCATCGGCAGTATGGTTATTGGTGGCAGTGCCGGTTGCTTTATTTTCTTTGGTGTTCTGGGCAGTTTCAGCATGAATGTCCACCTTACCGAAGTCATTGATGTTACCCGTTCCATTACCGAAAATGGCGGCTCTGCCACCGTTATTTCCATACTTGATACGTTGCCTTTAAGCTGGCTGTTTGTCGCAATATTTGCTGTTATGTCAACCTTGTTCCTGGCAACAACGCTTGACTCAGCATCATTTACCCTAGCCGCGACAGCGTCTAACCAGCTTGATGAAAATGCCAACCCGCCAACAGCACTACGTTTATTCTGGTGTTTGATTCTGGCTGCCGTACCACTGGCAATGATGTTCATCGATGCGCCGCTAAATACGGTACAGACACTCGCCATAGTGACTTCGCTGCCTCTGATGGTTGTGATCTTTATTATGCTCTATGGCTTCAATAAATGGTTAAAAGAAGATTTTGGTAGCGAGTCTGCTGCAGCGATTTTGGCTGGAACGGTCAGTCAACCTGTTGTGAGCACAGAAAGCTATGCTAATCATACGGAAGAATTAGTTGATATGGCCAAGTCGGCGACTGAAGCTTCGTTGAGTTAATCATGGTGTAACGCAACCAACATTCTATATAAAAAGCCGCGCTGTTAAGCGCGGCTTTATTTTAGAACTAGACAGACTGATTAAAAATCCGGCTTGTCAGCGAATATTAATCTTCGCTGGTCGAGCCAATTTGGTGGATAGACAAATCAGCCCCGTTATATTCTTCTTCGGCAGTTAATCGCAGGCCGACGGTTTTCTTAATCACGCCATAGACAATGAAGGCTCCAACCAGCGCAACAATGATACCTGCGATGGTTCCGACTACCTGACTGGCTAAACTCACACCACCTAATCCGCCAAAAGCTGAACTACCAAAAATACCGGCTGCAATTCCGCCCCAGGCACCGCAGACACCATGTAGTGGCCAGACACCCAGTACATCATCCAGATGTAATTTGTTTTGAATATAAGTAAAGAGCCAGACAAATAGCGCACCCGCAATGGCACCGGTGATAAGCGCACCAATTGGGTGCATCAAATCGGAACCCGCACAGACAGCAACCAGGCCAGCTAAAGGACCGTTGTGAATAAAGCCGGGGTCGTTTTTACCGACAAACAGTGACGTGATAATACCGCCGACCATGGCCATTAAGGAGTTGACCGCTACAAGACCGCTGATCCCATCCATCGTTTGCGCCGACATAACGTTGAAGCCAAACCAGCCAATGGTCAGGATCCATGCCCCCAGCGCCAGAAACGGAATATTGGACGGGGCAAAAGCAACCAGACGGCCACCGCGATAACGACCATTACGTAATCCCAGCATGATCACGGCGACCAATGCGATCCAGCCCCCCACAGCATGGACAACAACTGATCCCGCGAAGTCATGGAACGGAGCGCCAAAAGTGGCGGTTAACCAGTCTTGAAAGCCATAGTTGTTATTCCATATCACGCCCTCAAAGAACGGATAGACAAGGCCAACAATAAAGAAAGAGGCAACCAGCATAGGGTAGAAGCGGGCACGTTCGGCAATACCGCCCGATACGATGGCGGGGATGGCTGCGGCAAAGGTCATTAAAAAGAAAAACTTAACCAGTTCATAGCCATTGTTGGCACTTAGCTGCTCGGCACTGGCGAAAAAGGTGGTGTCATAGGCGACCCAGTAACCAAAGAAAAAGTAGGCAATGGCCGAAAATCCAAAGTCAGCAATGATCTTAACCAGCGCATTGACCTGGTTTTTTTGCCGGACGGTACCGACCTCAAGAAAAGCAAAACCGGCATGCATCGCCAGTACCATAATGGCACCCAATAGAATAAAGAGGGTGTTTGAACTCTGAATTAATGTTTCTACTGCACTGTTAATGTTTTCCACAAACGTCTCCACATCCTTGTTGCGTTATACCAATCACGTTAAATCATTCGCCATTTTAACTTGGTATTATTCCTGTCTGGCAAGGTTAAAGCAGTTTCTATGCCATTGTGAACCAATGTGGGGGCAGTGATGGTGCAAAGCGGTCTATGTGACTTTAGTCTGTTGTTTTATAAGAATTTGTAATGTTGCATGTTGCACGATTTTTGTGCGGTAGAAGATGGCGTTTCTATTAAATCGCCATGGGCTGCAAAGAATTGATATATTTTGGTGCAAGATATTAGGAGGCTGCACTGATTTAGTGCTTAGCAATTAAAACAATTATGTTGAAAGATAAACAGGCCCCAGTACAACAGATAAATCATCACAAACAAGTCCGGGATCTGTCAGCTAGATGTTGCGGTCTTGAAGTGCATCAGGCGTCCTGATTGATTATGCAGAACGCCTTTGCCAAGTGAGAAGGTAAAGGTCACAGTCGTTGGTGAAAAGACGGATGAGCGTAGTCTCACAACAGGTAACCTTATTATGTTATAACGAAGAGACAATCGTGCTCAGATAATTTTCAAGTTCAGCTTCAGTGGTTGGTTGCGCACCCAGCTCAAATGTTATCGGGCTACCGCCATTTAGCATAAACACTGACGTATCACCGTGATCATAGTGAAACCACTTTCCGTTTACGCAAAGATCTGTGTAGCAGTTAGGTAATAATTCCATACATCCACCTCTAACTTAATTCGCCTTGTTTCGACGGTTTATGTATTGCTGATATCTTGTATCGGCTTATCAGATGCCCTCGGACATCTTTATAAAACCCCAGCTTGAAAATGCAGACTTTGATCTAAATCAAACTTTGCTAGATGTAATGTAATTTCACGGTTTGTTATTGCATTTCATGCGATGTTATCGAGTGGTAAAAAGGCGGTCATTAAATCCCTTTTATTGCGTCGTTGGTAGGGGGTAAAAGAGCACTTCAAACCGAGAGTGACTTTAATTTCAAGAGTGTCAATTCTATTAATATTGTTAATAATCAATCAGATAGAGGTGTGATTCATTATTTGTGTGATGGGAGGCAGGTATTTCTGCAAAAAAAAGTATTTACAGGAAGGCGCATAGAGTTTAATGTCCACATGTCTGCAACTCAGACCTGATTATGTGATTTTTGTAAGAACCCTTCGCACTTCCTGCTTCTCGCCAAAGCCTGCTGTAAAGAAGAACCTCAAAAAATCATGGAAGAGATTTCTTTCCATTGCTGTCGTTATAAAAGAAAAACGATATTAAGCAGTGACGAGCTATTGAGTTTAGGTGATCACTCATAGTTGTGAAGAGATAAAGGTCAATGAGCTAAAAAGATACTTGCCACAAAAAAAGTGATACTCACTGTTGTGGCCGGAAATAAACTATTTACTCAATTTGATAGCCACAAACCTAACGCACTCGATGCATGGTTTGGGCATAAGGAAATAACTATGACTTCAGAAACCGGTATTATCCGTTGTTTTAACCCTAAAGAGAAAAAGGGTTTGATTACCAGCGATTTAGGCGGTGACATTAGCTTTGATGTATCTAGCATTAGCAGCAATAACCAGCCAGTATCAGGCAGCCTTGTTGAGTTCATCATGGATGACTCATCAAACAAGCTACAAGCGGTTAAAATTCGTTTTATCTAACATAGACGTTTAGAAATAGCGGCGTAAGTAAAAGATGACGCTGTTCACTTTTATTTTCAGCCGCTATCAAAAAAAGCTAAATAACTATTAAGTGTTATTTAGCTTAGAGTCATTAAAAAGCCGCAGGAGCAAAACCTGTCACTTTCTTGATACCCATTTGACGACCAAGTGCTGTCATCGGGTGTACAACAACCAATCCTTTGACTGATTTTTTCAACTTACCCATATCAGCCTGCTCGGCTTTGGTCAGTTCACGCTTAAAGGGCAGTGATTTTACATCAACGCCTTTGTCGTTCATCTGACTGGTTTGCTGACTTTTCATACTTGCGATCAGCTTAGTCGTTTTTGCTATCTCCAGCTTAGCTTGTCCCGCGATAGCTTTATCACCACGCTCTTCCGCTCCAGCCAGTTTACGACGGAACTTATCTAATTTGTTATTTAGCTGCTGAAGTTCTTGCTTTAAATTCATGTTGTTACCTTAAAATACACACTCACAACACCGATAGACTCCGACATCATCCGTCGGCGTACTGTGTTGACCTGACGTCATTATAACAGAAAGTCTATCGCTCTCGTTACTGCAACATGATGTCATCCGGGGATATTTAGACTTTTTATGATTACTTAGTGTATCCCCGAACCCCCTTGAAAGCTGAATCACGGGTTTTGAAATGTACTGTACAAGAGTCTTTCCCGTCAAACTTGAGTCAGGAGTAAATGGCGCCACCCAGCCAATTGGCTTTCGTGAGAACAAGTCGATGACGACCGCGAAATATGCCTGTCGACTATCAACCCAAAATGTAATTGAACCGCGTTGCTCCAATGTCTTGTTGTACTGCATCCAGTTTGTGATTTTATTCTTCGACTTGCGCATTGCTCACAGCTAAAACATCTGTGATAGAAGATCTGATTACTGAATTGCAAAAGGATTCACTGATTTGTCAACAACGCACGGAAAGACTCTTGAGACAAGTTTTGTGACGGAGTTTAAACCAATAAGAACAATTGGTTGAGCGGTGGGGCTTATTGATCTACATTGGCTGACCAATTAGATTTATCTAATTTATTTCTGGAAACTAAAAAAGAAGGAAAACCATGAATAGCAAGCTCTTTCCCTTAATACCTTTAGCTGTGACACTTGTTCTAGCTGGGTGTAATTCATCATCGGATAGTCCGAGCGAGAAAGAATTACCTAACTTTACATCTGCTCCACGTGATGTTCGAACAATAAATAAAGATTGGTCTTTTCAGATGGATTATGCATCAAATGATGCTATCAAGGCCGATTTCAATGATAGTCAGTGGGCACAAATATCCATTCCTCATGTTTGGGATGTGGAAGATGGTCAGAACGGAGGTGATTATTACTCAGGGATATCTACTTATCGAAAAGACTTGTCGATTAAAAAAATTGAACAAGACAAGCGTTACTACCTAGAGTTTGAAGGTAGTGCGCTTATTACAAAAATATATATCAATGAAGAGTATGTTGGTCAGCATAACGGCGGGTTTTCTCGTTTTCGCTTCGATGTTACTGATTATATTACTCAAGGAAATAACCAGGTTGCAGTTCAGGTAGACAACCGCCTCAGTTCAATGGATACGGCAACAAATAATTTTGATCGTGATACATTCTTACCGCTCGATGCGGGTGCTGATTTTACTTGGTGGGGTGGTATCTATCGTGATGTAAATTTATTAACGTTAAGCGATGTTTCAATTGATGCAGAAGATTTCGCAGGACCTGGTGTTTATCTTAGCCAGAAAAAAGTATCTGAAGAACGAGCAGAACTTGATTTAGATATTTATCTTGCTAACAAATCACTATCGGAATTTAATGGTCAGGCAATACTAGTAATAAAAGATGATAATGATGATATCGTTATTCGTCGTTCGCTTGATGTAGCGTTAGAAGCCGAGAGTAAAAAAATCATCAATGATAGTTTTGCCATTGATAATCCGACTTTATGGCAAGGTAGAGAGAATCCATATTTATACAAGGTTTTTGTTCAACTGGTTGAAAATGGTGAGGTGATTGATGAGGTTCAGCAACCACTTGGTATTCGAAGCTTTGCTTTTGATCCTGATAAAGGCTTTATCTTAAACGGTGAAGAATACCCGTTACGTGGTGTTGCTATGCACCAAGACTGGCAAGACGTAGGCTGGGCGACAACGAAAGAACAGCGTAAAAAAAATCTAGACATGATTTATGATACAGGCGCAACGACAATACGCTTTTCTCATTATCCTCACGCATTAGACTCTCAGGCATATTCAGATCAGCTCGGTTTTGTTAACTGGTCAGAAATACCAATGATCAATGCTCTTTCACTAGATCAAAGCTACTATGACAGTGCCAAAGAACAACTTACAGCTATGATCAAGCAAATGTATAACCATCCCTCTATCGGTGTTTGGGGTATAACAAATGAGATAACAGTTAAGAATACGGTTGACCCTGTTGACACTGCCAATTTAATTAAAAAATTATCGGATTATGCACACGAGATTGATGGTGATGTATACCGTAAAACAGCGCAAGCCGCAATAAAGTTCGATCCGATCGATTCGCCATTACACGAAGCGGTAGATTTAAATGCATATAATCGATATGACGGTTGGTATTCTGGTCTAACAACTGATTTTGGTGAATTTATGGATAGCTTTAAAGCTGAGCATCCAGGTCGAGTCATTGGCGCCAGTGAATATGGTGCAGGTGTTAGCCCCGATTTCCATACCGATAATCCGGTAGCAACAGATCATACCGAGCAGTTCAGTCAATTCTTTCATGAAAGTTACTTAAAACAAATTGAAGCCCGTCCCTATATATGGGCAACACATGTGTGGAATATGTTTGATTTTACAGCAACTTCACGAGACGAAGGTGATACTAAAGGACGCAACGATAAAGGGCTAGTGACACTCGACCGTGAAATAAAAAAAGATGCCTATTATCTATACCAGGCAGCATGGTCAGATGAGCCGATGGTTCACATTGCATCTAAAGAGCAAGAATCCTCTACCCGCTCATACATTAAAGCTTATTCAAACCTTGAGAGTTTAACGCTCTTTATTGATGGCAAGGAAATCAGCACAGTAAGTCAGGCTGATAATGATTACCGTGTTGCTTTCGAATGGAAAGATCTACAATTAGAGCACGGCCAGCATGCTGTTGAAGTTGTTGGGCAATCCGGTGAAAAAACACTGAAAGATAGTTTTACGTTTGAGCGTATTGCAAGTACCTCAAACACATTGAGCTCATCATTAATATCAGTAGTCGTTGATGAAAATGATGGAACGGGTTATTTGGCCCATATGCCTTACAATGCGACATTAGGGCAGTTCAAAACGATAATGCAAATTCCAGCCGGTGCTTTGATTTCACTCGAAGGTAAAGGAGCCGATGATGAATTGGTGATTGAAGCTGCTGATATCATCGTCGTTACCTCTGAATCGGGTGAAGAGCGGCGTTATACCCAAAAAATCGATCCAACCATTTCATATGCCAGACCGGTTACGGACAATGGTTCAAAAGGACATTTGGGTCCTATGGATAAGCAAAGTAACCTAGTTGATAATCTCGATTCAACGATGTTAGTGTTATTTAACTTGGCTGGTAATGGGCTTGTCGAAGTTGATTTACAGAACATTTATTATGTTGATTCAATAACTGTCAGCCAGGGAGTTGCTCAGCAACGTTTTCCAGGTGAACAAAGTTTCGAGATTGGAACCAACGTTGTTGCTGTCGATCATCAAGTCGTTCAGACTGTAAATGATTGGGATCAGTCTTCAGAGACCTGGACGATTGCTCGTGAAGCGAAAAATGTTCGATTGCAATTTACTGATTCCAAGAAAATGCTTACTCAAGGGATGTACTTCCCTATGCTTGCACAAATCAAAGTTTACGGCGGTGTAATCTATAGCAATACACTCGATATTGATTACGTCGCTCGTGAAATAGATATGTCCTCTTCAACATCAGTTACGGTCGGAGATTTGATTAAGGAGATAAATGTTTTATCACAACAGACTATTACATTAGAGGTGGTAGATATAGCTGACAAACTAGTGACTGATGATTCTAATATTATTGTGCCTGGTTATAAGGTGATAGCAAATCGTATAATTCAAGGGCTTAATTATCGAGAAATATACACACTAAAATAATCAGTTAAACTGAATAATTTTAAGCCGGAAAGATATAATCTTTCTGGCTTTTATTGTTCCAAGATACATTTATCTGCATGATTAATTAAAAGCCAGCTAACTATTCATTGTATTTATACGTACCGACTTGATAATTAATTTCTGTATTCTGTGGTGTGTAGATACATTCCCAGAATAATAAAAATCAAAACAAGATATAGCTCACAGTCATATAATCCACTGATTGATCAGCAATCTCTTTCATTGCACTATTGGTCAACCAATGGCGGCAATTGCAAACCAATAATAATTAGAAAAAAAGGCTCGGTAAATACTACTTGCACCAATAACGTTTCAAAAAGCAGAAAGGGAATAAGCAATGAGAAAAATTTTCACTCTATCCGCAATCACATTAGCCTTAGCGCTTACTGGCTGTAATGACTCCTCCCATACCTCTAAGACCCCTGATATCAAGGAATCCTTACCTAAATTTGTTTCTACGCCACGGTCCTCTGTTAACATAAATGAAGGCTGGACGTATCAAATGAACTATAGCGACATTGTTGCTACATTACCTGACTTTGATGACTCTGGAGCAGAGTGGGAATCTGTAGACCTCCCTCATTCAGTTGATGCCGGAAACGTGGTTAATGCAGATCCGAACTCACCACATTTCAAGGGAATGAATACGTACCGGAAAAATCTGTCTATCAAAAAAGAACAAGGTAAGCGCCAATACCTTGAGTTCGACGGTTCAGCTATGATCACGACCGTCTACGTCAACGGTCAAAAAGCTGGAGAGCACACTGGCGGCTTTATGCGCTTTCGTATAGACATTACTGATCATGTCATTGATGGCGAAAATACCATTGCAATTCAAGTCGACAACCGTCCTTATGATCCAAAGGTTCATCAAACAGCATTCCTGCCGATGGAAACAGGACAGGACTACACCTACTACGGTGGCATATACCGAGATGTTAAACTGGTACAAGTCGGTGAAATTGGTTTTGATGCGGAAGATTACGGCTCATCGGGTGTTTACTTTATGCAAACGAACACCACGGAAAATGCATCAGAACTTTATTCAAACATCAGAATACGTAACAAATCTAAAGATGATTTCAACGGTAATATTCGCACAATAATTCAAGATGCGTCAGGAAAAACTGTCTATAGCCAACTAACATCCGCAACAGTAATTGCCAACGATGTCACTGAAGTGGAGAACGAGTTTACCCTGGATAATATCCACTTGTGGGATGGGGTAAAAGACCCCTACCTCTATCGCATTTTCGTCCAGGTGTTTGATGGTAATAAACTCGTGGATCAGGTTGAGCAACCATTGGGACTACGCTACTTTAGCTTCGATGCGGATAAAGGCTTCATGCTAAACGGCAATGAATACCGGTTAAATGGTGTCGCTATGCACCAGGATCGGGATATTGTAGGCTGGTCAACAAACAAAGATATGCGCAACGGCGATTTAGACTTAGTCCGCGAAATGGGTGCAACCTCAATCCGTTTCTCTCACTACCCTCATGCACTTGATACTGGCGAATACTCAAACCAGATCGGCTTGATGAACTACCTAGAGTTACCGATTGTAAACAGCTACCTGACCGAAACTGAGCATGGTGCTAGTGGTGCTCAGTACCTTGAAAGTGCGAAGGAGCAGATGCGGGCTCTGATCAGGCAGAACTTTAACTTCCCTTCAATGGCTCTGGTAGGAAACTCAAACGAGATTGGTCTTGCCATGCCCAACAGCGCTGAAAACACCGAATGGCTGCAAGCTCTCTCTGATGTGATCAAAGATGAGTTTGGCCAACGATTTGGCAAAACAGTTCCATATCGTAAAACCACCCAGGCGACCGTACTGGTCGACCAGATTGGAGACAAAGATTGGGATACGGTCGAAATGCCTTGCCATAACCGATATTTTGGCTGGTACGTGGGTAAAATTGACGATGTCGGCACCTTTATTGACGATATCAAAACTGCCTACCCTGATTTGCCATTCTGCATGAGTGAATATGGTGCAGGCGTCAGTACTTTACCTGAATACGCTTCTGAAATCCCTCAAATGGCCGATCACTCTTCACAGTGGGGCAATAAGTACCATGAAGGATATTTAAAAGCTTATAACGAGCGCCCTTGGGTCTGGGGCACCTATGTCTGGAATATGTTTGACTTCTCGGTGGCAACACGTGATGAGGGAGACACCATTGGTCGCAATGACAAAGGATTAGTGAAATTCGATCACGTAACCAAAAAAGACCAGTTCTATTTCTATCAGGCAAACTGGGCTGAAGCCCCAATGATCCAGCTAGTAGACAAAAACATCAGCGAGGGATCTTCGAGAGGTGTTAAGGTCTACTCGACCCTGGATGAAGTTACCCTGTTTGTAAATGGGCAACAAGTTAGCACCAAAAAACGGAGTGATAACGATAAATCACTTCCTGGTGTTTTTGAATGGGTCAGTACAGATATCGATAGCAACTTCAAGGCTGAACAGCGTAACTACATCGAAGTTTCAGGTGTGAAAAATAATCAGAAGTTTACGGACTCTTTCGACCGCTTTGTGAAAGAATATGCAGGCACAAGTATTTACAGTGATCAAGTTGCGATTATCAGCACTGAAGATAAAACCAACAACCTGTTCACAGGCACCGTGTCTCACCTACCCGAGAACATGACTTTCGAAGAATTGAAAAAATTGGTCACTCTTGATCTTGGCGCTCAATGGGGGAATAGTTCCTCATCTAGCGTACTTGTCGATGGAGACACCTTTGTGATCATTGCGGGCAACGGGGATAGCCGTACCTATACCGTTAAGGAGACAAGTAGCCTCTCAACCTACCGAGATGCCTATTCATCCCTCCTCTATCAGTTTACATCTCCTGGTGCGACAGATGCTGATATGTTTGATGGAAGCTTAGCGACAACGCCTGTGGGTATGGCTGGATTCAACCCTGCTTCCGTTAATGCAACCATCAGCGTCGACTTAGGTGCTATCTTCTATGTTGATCATGTTGAACCGATACGCAACCCAGGTATTGAACAAGCATCAGGAAATGCCTCTTATACCTTCCAAATCAATGGTGACATCTTAGGAACGGATAAAGTTCCGTACACCGATCCTATCGTCTGGACAAACCAAGTCATTAAACTGAATAACGGTCCGCAAGCACTCAAACGGCTTGAACTGAAGTTAACTGATACTAAGTGGGTCAACCAGGTGCCATTGGTTGGTTTCTCTGAAATCAATGTTTACGGTGGTCTGATCAAAGGTGATTTGCTGGGGCTAGACTATAAAGCACGCACCTTTAACTTGGATGTTGGCATTACGGATATTGATGCCCTTAACCAAGCGATTACCCAAATCGACTCTTTGAGTATTGTAACCGACAAAGTAAGTGTTGAACTGCTGGATAACACTGATCAAACAGTTAATAACCTTAGCGTCGTTACCAAGATTAAAGTATCGCAGACTCGTGGAGGCCTAGTTTACACTGAAATTTACACAAAGTTGTAAACCGCTAATTTAAATTATTAGGGGCAGGAAACTGCCCCTTTTTGTTCGTTCACGGCTATAAATAACTAATGCGATCTACCTTCCATTCAAGCCAACCAGAGACATCCATAAAACGCAACCCTGTTAAAATATTTATGGGCAGCCTTTGGTTAGACAAAGACCTTGATTATAGTTTTTAGAGATAAGAAAGGCCCTTCCTCTATCAGCCGTCTAAAGTGAAAATATTGTTTGATCCAGATCGACTTTTGGTTGTAATTTGGTCAACCAATTTTGATATGTGGCTATAATAAGATATATGTTTTCATGATTATATTAATCAAAGAGTAGGTTGTAATAATTTAATCTTACCTATTGTTTTTGAATGTTAATATATTAGGAGCAATCTTGTTTACAGGGAATCTAAACCAATTATCATTAATTTCAAGCTTGTCGCCTAAGCTGATAGAAATTATTTCGCATGTGAAAAATATGCTGGAAAGTAATGTTCATAATGGTACTTATCGTTTAGACGGGGATAATGTATTTTTTTTGTAGTTGACGATAAGACAGAATGTTTAGACAAAAGACGGTCGGAAATACATCAACAATATCTTGATGTACAAATCGTTCTTCAAGGTGAAGAAATGTTTGGCTATAGCCTGCATCCTTTTAGTGAAATTGAAGATGATCTTTTGGTTGTAAAGGATGTAGCGTTTAGCGAATCTGTTGTCGACGAAAAATATATCACACTGACTGAAAATGACTTTGTTGTTTTCTATCCCGGCCAACCACATCGACCATTAATTGCGGTAAAACAACCAGGACCAGTTAGAAAAGCTGTAATAAAAATAGACAAGTCACTAATTAATTAGGTAATGATATGAACCAAGAAATTTCTCTTCTAAGTTGGAATGACAATAATATCCCTCATAAATTGTGGACAGAGAAACACGGCTCAGGAACGCGCATTTTCATGAAAGTGATTAAAGATGTTGAACCGGAAATGTTAACACTTGAATTACCGTTTGAGCAGCATATTGTGAATGAGAGCTGGTCTGGACAAGCAATGGCAGTGAGCACTGCCTTTGATGATGGTCAGTTGTTTACTCAAACGAGAGTACTGTTTAATTTGGCAGAGGGTTGTGTGATATGGGCTGTAACTCATATTAAAATGCCTGATGGTAATAAAATGTCAGCTGACAAGTTAACCTTTATTCCAGAAATGAAAGCATACAAAAATAAGCTGATAGCCAAATGAATATTATAATACCTAGCTTGAGATAAACGTTGTTATTTGTGCAAAGTATTCGCATGTAGAGTTCATATCTAATTATTGGTGTGAACTCTTTTTTTGTTGGGAACACTGTTTTTTGATTAATCACCTTGCGGTATAGCCACATCTTTTCTAATTAACTTACTGATGGTAATAATATTGACTACGATAAAAGTGGCCTCCATCAAGCTACCGCCGATAGAACCGAGTAGTAGGTTATTGATCAACCAGCAAAGTGAATTAAACAAAATTAGCAAGCGCATATTGACGCCCTGAGCTTTAAATAATCCCCATGTGGCAACGGAAGCGCCAAATAATGTTAGCAGTTCGTAGCTGTGCTGTAGGTTAGGTACCCCCATGATCCATAATAAGCAGATAAACCCCCACATGACTTTGCTAGAATCAGTTCTGGTTGACGTATAGCTTCTTACGGCGCTAATAGCACAACCAAAGGCTGCGGTAATCGCGCCCATCAATATAAAATGAATACAAATAATGACCTGGAAAAAGGTTAAATGCAGTCGGAATTTATTCCCATCCTGATGAAAGAATGCGCTGGCACCGACAAAGTAAGCGATGAGGCCTATTCCTTGTGCAAGATTGACTTCAGGTATTTCATACATTGATTATTACCTGACTTTGAAGATATTGAAGGCAAAGTTCAGGGCTCGTTAATAT
Organism: Photobacterium sagamiensis; assembly: GCF_050337085.1. NCBI lineage: Bacteria > Pseudomonadati > Pseudomonadota > Gammaproteobacteria > Vibrionales > Vibrionaceae > Photobacterium > Photobacterium sagamiensis. The sequence goes on from NZ_JAKJSP010000025.1 coordinate 49,599, forward strand.
TGGTGTCGAGGAAGAACGGCAATAAGTTACAGCTGGTGCCATGGACGCCTGAGCAAGCATAATCACATCATACTTCGCTTTGATTGTGCCAATATAGCGAGCAATGGTACGGGCATAGTTTTCGTAGTCCTTGGCAAAATAAAAAGCCCAGACATCAGGGATGAGAGCTGAGCAGACCTGAGGGGAGTGTGAACCTTTGACTTGTTCCAATAATTCCAGTGTTGGCTCTAGTGTACTGGCCACAGCAGCCAGTACTAAAACGCGCTGATGCTGAACGGTTGCTTCAGCCATCGGACGGTCAACACGCAAGATACAGCAACCATTTAACTGAGTTTCTTCTGCCAGAGCACCAATGGTGGAGCAGGTGCATACGATAATATCAACGCCTTGTTTCGCAATTGTTTCAATAGCTTGAGTGACATTCTTGCGTAGTTCAGGAGTAATACCGGTGGTCATTGCCTCTTTTAGCAATTCTTCATGTAGATGATGGTCTACTTCTACAGTGATCCTTACATCAGAATCAGGTAAGTATTGCCTTATATAAGGTGTAAACAGGTCAATATTTGCCGCGAGGGTATGAAGGAATGCGATTTTCATTTACCGTCCTTGAATTATTTAGCTTGGTATTAATAGTAAGGCTTCCCTCTGGAAGCCTTACTATTTTTTTACTGGATTAAGCGTGTGCTTATTTAACCAGGTCAGCCGCCTCACGTGCTAAGCGACCAATTTCGTCCCAACGACCTTCATTGATCATTTTTTTGTCGACCATCCAGGTGCCACCGCAAGCGAATACGCGATCAAGCGCCAGATAATCATTAACATTCTTGGTGTTAACACCGCCTGTCGGCATGAATTGTACTTGGGTGTAAGGTGCAAGCAGTGATTTCAGCATATTGATCCCGCCAGATGCCTCAGCTGGAAAGAATTTCAACGTGGTTAATCCCATTTCAAGAGCCGCTTCAACCGCAGTAGGATTGTTGACTCCTGGTACGATATCGATACCAATTTCTTGGCATGCCTTCACTGTATTGGGGTTAAAGCCCGGAGAAACCACAAACGTTGCGCCAGCTTCTTTAGCCGCAATAGCTTGCTCACGGTTTAGAACCGTACCTGCACCAATCAGCATGTCTGGCTGAGCTTCACGAAGGAGTCGAATAGCTTCTGCCGCTGCATCAGAACGAAACGTAATCTCTGCTGCTGGCAGTCCGTTTTCTGCCAAGGCCTTGCCCAATGGAATAATATCTTCAGCTCGATCAATGGCGATCACTGGGATCACTTTTACTGCTGCTAGTTGTTCGATAGTGGTGCTCATCGTATTGCGTCCTTTTCAGTGGTAGGCTGAATATTAAAATTCATTGATTGTGTAGCCGAAGCAGGGATAATCGCGCCTTTGTGCTGGATCACCGTACCTGCAAGTCGGTGCCCCTGTAACGCGGCGTCACGTGGTGATTGTTCGGTAAGATAACCGGCAAGGAAACCTGCGTTAAAGGCATCGCCTGCTGAGGTGGTGTCGATAACATGGGCAACAGCCGTTGTTGCAATTAATTCTGACTGAGCGGAAATGAAGTCATGATACAAACAACCCTGCGCGCCCATTTTCAGTACCATCTGTTTTACGCCGCTTTGTTGCAAGCGCTTTACAGATTCTGTCGTTGATTTGTCACCCCATAATGCTTGTTCGTCATCATCGGTAACCAGCGCAAGATCCGTCAGTGCCAGAATCTGCTGGTAGCACTGGCGTGCTTCATCGGCATCGTGCCAAAGTGCAGGGCGGTAATTAGAATCAAAGGCGATTTTGACCCCTTTTGCCGCTAACTGCTGCAGTAATACCACTAGACGCTGACGATCGGCCGACGGCAAAATAGCGACGCTGATACCACTTAAATACACCATATCAACGGTATGTAAATAGCTGTCAACGGCTGAAAAATCTGGGTGCTGCAGCATGTAACGAGCCGCAGACTGATTACGCCAATACAGGAAAGTACGTTCGCCGTGTTCATCGAGCTGAATTAAATACAAACCGGGCTGGCGAGCAGGATCCTGGAGTACAAGGTCGGTGTTTACACCTTCTTGTTGCCAACGGCTTAGCATACCTTCACTGATTGCGTCAGTACCCAGCGCGGTAACATAGTTAATGGCAACCGATTGACCAGCGACGCGGGCCAGATAAACGGCGGTATTTAGCGAATCGCCACCATAGGTTTGCTTCATGGTACCGAAAGGGGCACCATTTAGCTCAATCATGCATTCGCCAATAATTGCGATGCGTTTCATGCCAATTCTCCTGGCAACTTGAAGTAGGCTTTTGCGTTGCTGTAACAGATATCCTGCACGAGTTTTCCAAGCATTGCCATGTCGTTAGGCACCTCACCATTTTCGACCCACAGGCCAATCATATTGCACAGAATACGTCGGAAGTATTCGTGGCGGGTGTAAGACAGGAAGCTACGAGAATCGGTTAACATGCCAACAAACTGGCTTAAAAGACCCAGTTGAGACAACTGCTCCATTTGACGTTGCATGCCATCTTTCTGGTCGTTGAACCACCAACCAGAACCAAACTGTACTTTTCCTGCGATACCACCGCCCTGGAAATTACCGATCATGGTTGCCATCATCTCGTTGTCACGTGGGTTTAGACAATACAGAATGGTTTTTGGTAACTCGTTGGTAATGTCCATCGCATTTAAGAGCGATGCTAATTCAAAGGCAAACGGACGATCGCCAATCGAGTCAAAGCCACAATCAGGGCCAAGTAACTTAAACATACGGGTGCTGTTGTTGCGCTGCGCACCAATATGTAACTGCATTACCCAGCCGCGTTTGGCATATTGGGTACCTAACCATACTTGAACAGCGGTGCTGAACTGATCAACTTCTTGGTCTGTTAGCGTTTCGTTGTTTAAACGACGCACTAACATTGAATCCAGTGACGCTTCTGAAGGCACATTGCCATAGCGAACGATTTCAATACCATGGTCAGCAGCACGACAGCCGTGGGCAGCAAAATGGTCAAGACGACGATCTAAAGCGGTTAGTAGATCAGCGAAACGATTAATTTCAATATCTGCTACTTCACCTAGAAGCTGCATGTATTCACCGAAGCCCTCTAGCTCGACTTTGAATGCACGGTCAGGACGCCAGCTTGGTGCAACTTCAACATCAAAGCTGTCGTCTTCAGCGATGGCTTTATGATGCTCGAGCGAGTGGATGGGGTCATCGGTTGTTCCTGCCATCACGACATTCATTTTTGTCATGATGCCACGAGCGGAGAATTCCGGGCTGGCTAGCATTTCATTACATTCGTGCCAGATATCTTCGGCGGTTTCAGGGCTGAAGAGTTTGCCGGTAATACCAAATGGACGGCGTAACTCTAGGTGAGTCCAGTGATACAGGGGATTACCTAAAGTTTGAGGAACCGTTTTGGCCCATGCCATGTACTTGTCGAAGTCCGTTGTGTCTTTGCCAGTGATCAGTGATTCCGGAATACCGGCGGCACGCATTCCACGCCATTTATAGTGATCGCCTTCTAGCCACATTTGACCAAGGTTATCGAAGCGACGATTTTCCGCGACTTCCTGAGCATTCAGGTGGCAGTGATAGTCGTAAATTGGCATGTCTTTAGCGTAATCGTGGAATAAGCGACGCGCGACTTCGTTAGATAGAAGAAAATTTTCGCATAGGAAAGCTTTCATAAAAGGCTCCAATAAACTCCCCTCAACGAGATCGCGTCTCATTGAGGGGAAGAAGAAAATGATTACAAAGAGGCAACCGCAGCACGAGCACCTTTGGTGATGATCAGCTGGTAGGCATTTGTGATTTCACTAACAAGGCTTTCGTTGCTGATCAGGTCTGTACCGAAGATGGCTTCAATACCGAGCAGCGCTTTAACGACCGATGTATTGATGCCGTGTTGTTGGTAAATGGTTTTAAATTGCTCGGCCATTGGATCACGCACGTCAATAGGCTTTGCTTTTTCATCAACACCGCTGATGTAGGTCATCCAGCCTGCGATCCCCATTGCCAGCCATTTGTAGTCAGTCCCATTCTCTAGGTGGAAGCGAAGCGAACCGCCCATACGCTGAGGGATCTTCTGGCTGCCGTCCATTGCAATTTGCCAGGTCTGGTGTTTCAGGCTTGGGTTGGTGAACCGCTCGATAAGCAGTTTGGCATAGCCTTCTAAGTCGGTACCTTCAGGCATGTTAAGCGTTGGGGCTTGTGCTTTCATCATCATGTCAAAAGCGGCTTTGCGGTAGCTTTCATTGGTCATGGTGTCTGAGATATGGGCATAGCCGCCAAGATAGCCAAGGTAAGCGAGGAAAGAGTGACTACCGTTTAGCATGCGCAGTTTCATCTCTTCAAAAGGCACAACATCGGCAACAAACTCAGCACCAGCAACATCCCATTCTGGGCGACCATTTACAAAATTATCTTCAATGACCCACTGACGGAATGGTTCACAAGCAATACCGCATGGATCTTCAACGCCGACCAAGGTAGTGATTTCTGCCAATGTTTCAGGGGTTGCAGCCGGTACAATGCGATCAACCATGGTACAAGGGAACGTCACATTGCCTTCAATCCAGCCGGCGAGCTCTGTATCAACAATGTGTGCGAAATCAAGTACGGCAGCGCGGGCAACATGGCCATTTTCTTGCACGTTGTCGCAAGACATCACCGTAAATGGTTGCAGGCCGCGATCACGACGCAAACGTAATGCCTCAACGATATAGCCAATCGCTGAGTTAGGCGCTGTTGGATTGGCCAAATCGGCTTTGATCAGGCTGTTATTTTTATCGAGGCGACCGGTACTCGGGTCTGCACAGTAGCCCTTTTCAGTGATTGTCATTGAAACAATGGCGACTTGCTCTTGTGCCATTTTTTCTAAGATGGCTTGCTGGCCATCGAAAGCCGGATGTAGAGATTCGGTGACTGAACTAATCATTTTAACCGTTGTGGCGTCAGCGCCTTTTTCGGCTACAGTGTATAAATGATCTTGCTCGCGAAGTTGAGTGATCAGATCTTCACCACCAAACAGATTGATTTCGCAAATACCCCAATCGCTATCGGTTTTTTCCAACATTTCACTGGTAAACAGTGCCTGGTGGGCACGGTGAAATGCACCAAAACCAAGATGAACGATACGAGTTTTCAATGTGGTGCGATCAAATTCAGGACGTATTACACCAGTACTAATTTGTGAATTTGCAATATTTTTATTCATCGGGTTCTCCGTTTATCCCGCTAGCATAATGCTGGCGGGATAGTTTGATTTAAACTCTATGGCAAAGGGGGGGGCGTGATTAGTAACCGTAACCCAATACCAGTTTAGGGAGTATCAAGCTCAATTCTGGAATGAAGGTAACGGCGAGCAGTGCAAGAACAAGCGCGGCGTAGAATGGAAGCAGAGGCTTGATAATCTTATCGATTGATACGTTTGCCACTGAACAGCCGATAAACAGAGCACTGCCTACAGGCGGTGTACAGATACCGATAGCCAGGTTGAAGGTCATCATGATGCCAAAGTGGACAGGATCAATCCCCATGTCTAATGCGACGGGCAAAAAGATCGGGGTGAAAATGAGAACCGCAGGCGTCATATCCATAAAGATGCCCACAATTAATAGAATCAAGTTAATGACTAACAAGATGATTATTGGGTCATCTGACAGGGCCATTAATGCATCAGCAATCATGTAAGGGATATCAGCATTGGCCATCGCCCATGACATCCCCATCGATGCGCCAACCAGCAGTAATACAATGGATGTGGTAACCGCCGATTCCAAAATGATCTTTGGTAGTTGTCTGATTGTCACTTCACGGTAAAAAACCACTGCCAGTAAAAATGTGTAGACAACGGCAATCGCAGAGGCTTCGGTTGCAGTGAAAATACCTCCAATGATACCTCCCATAATAATGAAGACGAGCATCAAAGAAGGAATTGCTTTAACTGTTGTGTCCCAAACTTCGGCGAACGTTGGTCTTGCTGCGATAGGGTAGCCACGGCGCTTGGCTATGATGCCCGCGACAACCATCAGGCTCAATCCCATGATAATACCGGGAATGTAACCGGCCAGGAAAAGAGCGGCGATCGAGGTACCGCCAGAAACTAAAGAAAAAACGATCAGGGTATTACTTGGCGGGATCAGCAGACCAGTAGGGCAAGATGTAATATTGACTGCCGCTGAGAAATGTTCATCATAACCGTCTTTCTTTTGCAGTGGCGCCATGGTACCGCCAACGGCAGCAGCAGAAGCAACCGCTGAACCAGAGATGGAACCGAACATCATATTCGCCATCACGTTCACGTGTGCCAGCGAGCCAGGTAATCGACCACCGAGTACTTTGGCTAAGTTAATCAGGCGGATTGCAATCCCGCCCTGGTTCATAATATTACCCGCAAGAATAAAAAACGGGATGGCTAACAGAGCAAAGTTATCTAAGCCAGCGGCCATACGTTGGGCGACAACGGCAATCGCCGGTTCCAGCGGCAGCGTCATCATAATTGTTGCCAGCGAGGAAAGGCCGATAGCGAATGATACCGGGATCCCCAGGCAGAGCAGGACAGCAAAACTGCCAAAGAGTGTAAGAATTAATTGCCATTCCATGATGAAATTCCTTTATTTATTGATCAGTGACTGTTTTTCGGTTGTTAGAAATCTACCAGGGAAAAGCAGTTTTACTTTTTCAAGGCTGAATACAACAGAGTAGAAAATCATAAGGGCCCCACTCAATGGTAAGCAGAAATAGACATAACCCATTTCAAGCCCGAGAGCGGGGGTGACTTGTCCTGTGGCTAGCGTTTTCAGGGCAAGACTGGTTCCACCATAGACCAGAACAATCAATGAAAAGGCGGCGATAGCTAGCTGAATGATGATCTCATTAACAAATTTCTTTTTGCCGCTTAGCTTCATTGTCAGTAAGTCAATGGCCAAATGACGTTTTTGGCCTGTTGTATAGGCTGCACCGATCAGGGCAACCCACATAAATAAATAACGCGCCAGTTCATCTGTCACCGTACTTGGTTTACCAATTACGTAACGTGAAATCACTTGCCAAATAACGCAAAAGACAAGGAAGGTAGAGAGTGAGACAGTAAAAAATGCCAACCCTCTATTCACATATCCAACCACTTTATTCATTGTTCGTTTCCTTACATTAGGAGAATCACTGCATCATGCTGGTTAACCAATTGGTGAGTGGTTAAATGCCGTCATTAATTGCAGCGGAGCATAGCTATTAGCCGATTATAGTTAGAGGAGGCATTCATGTCATGCGATCCAGATCACATCCAGATTGGTTGACCAATCTTATGGGTATTTCTGTGATTCGGGTCAACCAATTGGACTTTCTTCTTGACCAAAGATGAAAGGGCGTCAATAATTACTTCGAATTCGGAAATACCCTACAAAACTGGATAGTCAAGATAATCAAATTGAATGGAGACAATAAAATGATGACTCGTAAACGTTTGCTTACTGCTGTTATTGGTGCGGCTTTGACAATTGGTAGCTCAGCATCTGCTTTTGCTGCAACCACCCTCAAGCTGAGCCATAACCACAACCGCGATCACGCCGTTCATAAAGCGATGACGTCTATGGCCAAAGAAGTTAAAGAATTAACTAATGGTGAAGTACGTATTCGTATTTACCCAGATGCACAGCTAGGTTCGCAACGTGAATCCATGGAATTAATGCAAAATGGTGCATTAGACATGGTAAAAACCAATGCTGCTGAACTTGAAGCCTTCGCGTCAGCGTATTCTGCGTTTAACCTGCCATATCTTTTCCGTGATCAACAGCATTACTTCAATGTACAAGAGGGAGAAGTTGGTGAAGAAATCTTGGCTTCATCGCGCGACAGTGGCTTCGTCGGTTTGACCTATTACAATGCAGGTGCCCGCAGCTTCTATACCTCTAAACCAATTAATACGCCTGAAGATTTGAAGGGTCTGAAAATCCGTGTCCAACCAAGCCCATCAGCCATTAGTATGGTGAATGCGCTAGGTGGCAACGCAACGCCTCTTGCTTACGGCGAACTCTATACTGCGCTTCAACAGGGTGTAGTCGATGCGGCAGAAAATAACATTCCATCTTTCAGCTTAAGCCGTCATAGCGAAGTATCAAAATACTTCAGCATGGATGAACACACTATGGTTCCAGACGTGCTGGTTATTTCAAACAAAGCGTATGATGGGTTGTCTGATGAGAATAGAGCTGCACTAAAACAAGCAGCAACAAACTCTATGGAACTGATGAAAGATCTTTGGGCTGAATCAGAGAAAAAAGAACGTGCTAAAGCGGAAAAAATGGGCGTGACATTTGTAACACCTAATAAAGCGGCGTTCGTTGAGGCCGTTAAACCAATGTACGCTGATATCGCAAAAACTAAGCCAGAGTTGATGGCGATTGTTGAGCGCATTCAAGCGGTTCAATAAGTCTGTGCTGTTGCTAGCGAATTGCTAGCAACAGCAAAGGTGTTGTGACATTGCGTAAGTAAAGAGAAATAGGTTGACCAATTTTATGTGGTTGCTATGATCATGTAATGAGTGTGATTAAATTGAGTGACAATATCATTATGATGCCATCTGAAACCAAACGACCTTATCAGGAACTAGGTCTAATCCTTCGCCAAGAGCTAATTGAAGGTAATTATCAAGTCGGGGATCGTTTACCCCCTGAGCGTGACATTGCTGATCGACTGAATGTCAGCCGTACTGTGGTGCGTGAAGCGATTATTATGCTTGAACTTGAAAACTTGGTTGAGGTGAAAAAAGGCTCAGGTGTCTATATCCTTAATATTCCAAACAAATCTAATGGAAAAAAAGCGATCATCAGTGATGATGCTGGACCGTTTGAAATGTTACAGGCAAGGCAGTTACTTGAAAGTAATATCGCTGAATTTGCAGCGACTCAGGTAACACCGGGTGATATCGTGAAAATGCGTGCTGCATTGGAATTAGAGCGACAAGAGTTGGCCAGTGGTTCAAGTGAGTACATTGGTGATGAGCAATTTCACCTTTGCATTGCTGAAGCGACTCAAAATTCCGTATTGGTAGATATGCTAAAGCAATCCTGGGAACGTCGTGAAATGAGTCCAATGTGGAAAAAATTACAATCTCATATCATAGATCAAGCTTACCGTGAAGAGTGGTTAGCGGACCATGCGCAGATTCTTTCAGCGATGCAGAGGAAAGATCCTGTCTCAGCAAAAAATGCAATGTGGCAACACCTTGAAAATGTAAAACAACGATTATTAGAGCTGTCAGATATAGATGATCCTAATTTTGATGGTTATTTATTCAGCTCTAACCCAGTTTTACTCCTTAGGGATATGAAGTAAACGCGTATCCCACTTTTCCGCCATCTTTAATGGCAACGAAATAACAACCAGTACTGATTTAGATTCGATAGATTTTTATCGAAGGGATCAGTCATGTCTAAAAAAGGTGATTGTCATGGAACAAACTTGGCGCTGGTATGGCCCGAATGATCCTGTATCGTTAGATGATATTCGTCAAGCGGGTGCAACCGGCATTGTTAATGCCTTACATCAGATCCCCAATGGTCATGTCTGGAGTAAAGAGGACATTCTGGCTCGTAAAGCAATCATTGAAGAGAAAGGTTTAACCTGGTCTGTTGTTGAAAGTGTACCTGTGCATGAAGAAATCAAAACACGTACGGGTGATTATGCACTGTGGGTTGAGAACTATAAGCAAACACTGCGTAATCTTGCAGAATGCGGTATAGATACTGTTTGTTATAATTTCATGCCCGTTTTGGATTGGACCCGTACTGATCTTGAATTTGAAATGCCGGATGGTTCTAAAGCATTGCGATTTGATCAAATTGCTTTTGCTGCATTTGAACTGCATATATTGAAACGACCTGGTGCAGAAGACACATATTCTGACAATGAAAAAGTACAGGCAAAAATCTATTTTGATAATATGTCGCCAGCGGATATTCAAAAGCTGACGTCTAACATTATCGCAGGCCTGCCTGGTGCCGAAGAAGGTTACACATTAGAAGCCTTTCAGGTACAGTTGGATCGTTATAAAGGCATTGATAAAGAAACACTGCGTGAGCATATGGCGGCATTTCTGCAGGAGTTAATGCCTGTTTGTGAAGCTTACGGTCTGAAACTGGCTGTTCATCCAGATGATCCACCGCGTCCCATTCTTGGCTTACCTCGAATTGTGTCCACTATCGATGATATTGAATGGTTAACGAAGGCTGTCCCAAGTAAAATGAACGGTATTACCTTGTGTACTGGTTCCTATGGTGTTCGTGGTGACAATGATCTTGTTAATATGATCAAGCAATATGGCGATCGTATTTACTTTACCCATTTACGTTCGACGAAACGTGAAGATAATTCCAATAATTTCCATGAAGCGGCTCACTTAGAAGGTGATGTTGACATGTATAACGTGGTATTGGAAATTCTGAAGGAGGAGCAACACCGTAAAGAGAATGGCGATCTACGCTTAATTCCTATGCGTCCGGATCATGGTCATCAAATGCTGGATGATCTGAAAAAGAAAACCAATCCAGGTTATTCGGCGATTGGACGTCTGAAAGGTTTGGCAGAGGTTCGTGGTCTTGAATTGGCATTGAGACGAACTTTCTTTCTATAAATAAGCTATAGTTAATTTAATAAGTCTATCCATTAAAGCGACTTAAATTTATTTTGATTCCTTGTGATTGTTCCTATTTGTTAATATGGCTATGTTTATAAATCAGGACTTTGTTTAAAATATCAAATGCAGCTTAAAGTGGTGTTTTTTATTTCAACGCTATGAATTTGTACATGCGTAGATAAAGGTATTATTGATTAATTAATCACAAGTAAAATCAAAATCATTAAAGTTGTGTCATTTAAAATTAACATTAACACCATGTTGGCGTGGTGTTAATGTCGACTTCATTCTTGATGGGTTACTAGTAATAAAGTTAACAGCCATTTTTTAATGGGCCGCGATAATTGTTAGTTACCCATTGATTAAATTGTGAACATATAATTGTAATTTGAAATGATTCAATATTGTTACAGTTTATACACTATTAGATTTCTTACCTTCAATTATGCACGGTTATTAAACCATTACTGATCTGGTGGTGATGCTATATAAATGATTTAAAATAATATTTAATTTTCGAGTCGTAGTTAATAAGAAACATTTTAGAAGGATGCATTAGCTATTCGGTGGGTAAAAGGGATCTCTAACCATGAAGCAACTATCTTTCAAGATGAATATGATTGCAATATTCATTATTATTATTTCGATTACAATCGTGACATCATACTTTAGTGTTAATCATTATATTAGCAATTATATTTATGAGACCGACACGAAGAATATCAAGGCGCAGGTTAACCTGATAAAAGATAAGTTAGTTGAAGACATCAATAACAAAATAATTTTAACAGAAAACTTGAATTTTGGCCTGGCGTCAATAAAAGGCACCAAAGAAAAAACAGGATTTCATGATATCGTAAAAGTTGTCAGTGACTTAGCATTTACACCTGAAGGTAGTATTGATGATAAAAATAAGGTTCAATCATATATTGATCAAGTAGAAAAAGCCAACGGTCTAGTCGTTGTAAGCGACGTTTTCTATGATGAAGATAAGCCGCTGATTACGATTACAGTTCCGCGTAGAAAAGGATCTGGTGATATATTTTTTATAGATCTAAGCTACACTCAGACATTATTGGAAAAATCAGCTATAGCTGGTAGTTATATTGAACTGATTGATTCAAATAGTAATGTGTTATTTTCAAGCAAAAAAAAGGGTGACCTTATACCCTTACCAAGTGAATTTGATGTTCGAGGCAAGAAGTGGAGCCTGACTGGGTATATTGATAAAGCATTTATTCAGAAAAATACTGCTCATCTCAATAACTCTATCACCTTTGCGTTGTTGCTTGCTGCTTTAGCGATTATTCCACTCAGTATTGCAGCCATTAATGTGGCGTTTAAGCCAATTGTTTCCCTGCGCAATATCGTGACTGAGCTTTCGCAAGGTAACGGCGATTTGACCCGTCGTTTGGATGTATATGCTCAGGACGATCTTGGTAAAATCGCGGCAGGCATTAACCAATTCATTGATAATCTGCAAAAAATGATATTGGATGTAGCTCAGTCTGGTCAGTCTATTAACTTGGAAATCAATCAGTTGCGTGAGCAGGCAGATTCCAATCAGGCATTGTTAACCGCCCATTCTGAAGAGACCGAACAAGTCGTAACCGCAATCACTGAAATGAGCTCAACCGCGGACTCTGCTGCGCAAAGTGTAGCCAGTATGGCTAGATTGACACAAAAAACCAACAATGAGGCAGAGCAGTCAAAAACTGTAGTACAAGAAGCGGTTCAGAGTGTTTCGGCTTTGGTTGGCGAAATGGAGAGTATGTCTGAGTCTATTGTGACCATGAGTAAAGATACTGCTCAGATTGGCTCTGTGTTAGGTGTTATTGGCGATATCGCCGAACAAACAAATTTGTTAGCACTGAATGCAGCGATTGAAGCTGCTCGAGCTGGTGAACAGGGCCGTGGTTTTGCTGTTGTCGCTGATGAGGTACGGACGTTGGCAGCGCGCACTCAGCAAAGTACAACTGAAATCAATGAAATGCTGGCTAAACTGCGCAGTGGAACCAGCACAGTTGTTAGTGCGATGGAAACGACAAAAGCCAGCTGTCAGCATACAGCGGAAAATACCGCCCGAGTAATGGATTCACTCGAATCAATGACAGAATCCGTCGTCGAAATTAACGATTTAACGGCACAGACAGCGGCGTCTGCTGAGCAGCAAAGTTCGGTGACAGAGGAAATCCACCGCAATATGACTGCCATTCAGGAGATGATTAACAATATTAATCACAATGGACAGGAAACCGTAAATAGCACCCATCAGTTAAACAATACCAATACTCAGCTTCATGATGTTGTAGGCCGATTTAAACTTAGTTAACTATTTTAACAAAACAGATTCGAACGTGAATATTATATTCATTATTAACTTTAGGCGGAGTTGTTTCTAATCGAATTTTTATTTAAAAATTGCCAAGGAATTAAATGTCTACTAGAGAATGCTCAATCAGAAATTGACTGGTTGTGATTCTTTCTTGTTGTATTTTTCTTTATGGATAGAAGAAATGTCATTATCAAACGTAATATTAACCGTACTAAGCACTCGTGATGCCACCGGTTACGATATCACCAAAGAATTCTCAAGCAGCATCGGTTATTTCTGGAAAGCGAGCCACCAACAGGTGTATCGCGAATTGAACAAAATGGCCGACAACAACTTGGCTACCTCCCGACATGAACCACAAAATTGCAAACCGGACCGTAAGGTCTACTCCATTACCGATCTTGGACGGCAGGCGCTGTTTGATTGGTTTCAGGAACCCGCTCGCAATCCAAAGATCCGCGATGAGTTCTTGGCCAAACTACTGGTTTGCGGTGTTCATAATTCTGAACCAATGCAAGAGCAGCTTGCGGCACTCATTCAAGAGTCTCATACACTAATGAACAACTATGGTGAACTGGAAAAAATCCACTTTGCTGACTACAAAAACATGGAGCGCCAGTCTCGTCTTGACCGCCTGACCCTGCGGCGTGGTATGCATAACCGTCAGGCGTGGATTAGCTGGGCAGAAGAAGCCCTCACTGAGCTTAAAGAGATCGACGATGTTGAATAATTATTGGTTGTTGATCATCAGGATGATGCGTTGCCGAGAAAAACAACAAAGCAATCAATGATAAACAATCAATGATAAATATGCCCATAGCTGAATGAACAAGTCAGTTGTCACAAGGTTATGGGTCTAGTTGGAAAAATCATTGTCGTCGCCAGAGTCTAGAAGCGTTATCGAGCCCGTTATACCCCTCTTAAGTTTCCCCCAACGAGTCTACCAAAACAGCGTCATGTATATTCCCCTGCTATTTTCTGATCCCCATTAAGTGTTAATTGAATTTATTTACAGAACGCAATGCTTTGATATATGGCGATTTTGGCAAAATGTGAGCTAGGTATTGCTTGTTTTTTGATCTATCTCAATTAGGTATTGCATTACTCCTTTAGAGGTATGCATCTGATGGATTATAGGCATAGATTAGGAGTATCCCTACAAAACATGCGTGTTTAAGTGGTCGGATCGCATTTTGCTTGTGCTTGCTTCATGTATCGGCATGTTTTTAGGGAAGTTTGCCTCTTAACTCATGTTTTAAAAAATAGGAACGGCTCTTAAAAATAGGAGTGCGCTATGTCTGTTTGGGAGGGTTCAATAGATGAGCGATTACCATGTCTGTAGCCTGATTGTGCTCGCGTTAGCTGATCAGACTGAATCTGTTAAAAAAGCAATAGAAAATCTGGAAGGGGCAGAAGTACCTGTAAGCAATGAAGTCGGAAAGATGGTGGTGGTACTCGAGGGCGATAGCAGAGACGGATTGGTAGGACGTTTCGAAGACATAAAAACACTGCCCGGCGTGTTAGCTGTGACCTTGGTGTACAACCATATGGATGAGCAATCTGAGCTTAAGGAAGCGTAAAATGACAGTCAGTAGACGTAGTTTCTTAAAGGCCAATGCAGCAGCAGCGGCAGCAGCGGCGGCAGGCTTGACCTTACCTGTTTCTGTTGCCCAAGCTGCCGGCGAAGACACGGAAGTCAAGTGGGATAAGGCACCTTGCCGCTTTTGTGGCACAGGCTGTAGCGTACTTATCGGTACTCAAAATGGCCGGGTAGTGGCATCCCAGGGCGATCCTGACGCGCCGGTTAATAAAGGGTTAAACTGTATTAAAGGGTATTTCCTGCCCAAGATCATGTACGGAAAAGATCGTCTTACTCAGCCGTTACTGCGTAAAACCGATGGGGTTTACGATAAAGAGGGTGAGTTCACGCCAGTGAGCTGGGATGAAGCCTTTGATGTCATGGCGGAGAAATATAAGCAGGCATTGAAGGAGAAAGGGCCGACGTCTGTCGGAATGTTCGGCTCAGGTCAATGGACTGTCTGGGAAGGCTATGCGGCTGCCAAGCTGTTTAAAGCCGGTTTCCGGTCAAACAACATCGATCCCAATGCCCGTCATTGTATGGCTTCTGCCGTTGTTGGCTTTGCCCGTACCTTCGGCATGGACGAACCGATGGGTTGCTATGACGATTTAGAGCAAGCCGATGCGTTTGTGCTTTGGGGAGCTAACATGGCAGAGATGCATCCCATCTTGTGGACACGTCTCACCGATCGCCGGTTGTCTTCCGACAAAGTGAAAGTCGCTGTGCTTTCCACCTTTACCCACCGTAGTTATGAGCTGGCCGATAACCCGATCATTTTCACGCCACAGACGGATCTGGCGATTTTAAACTTTATTGCCCACTACATTATTTCCAATAATAAGGTCAATAAAGCGTTCCTTGATAAGCATGTCAATATCCGCAAAGGTGAAACGGATATCGGCTACGGCTTGCGTCCGACTCATCCGCTGGAAAAGGCGGCCAAGAACCCGGGCAGCAAAAAATCAACGCCGATGAGCTTTGACGAATATGCCAAGTTTGTCTCGACGTATACCGCTGAATACACGTCTGAACTGTCAGGTGTACCGATCGATCAGCTCAATGAATTAGCCGAAATGTATGCAGATCCTGATGTTAAAGTTGTCTCTTACTGGACCATGGGATTCAACCAGCATACCCGCGGCGTCTGGGCCAACAACCTGGTCTATAACATTCACCTGTTAACCGGCAAAATATCGAAACCTGGTTGCGGTCCCTTCTCATTAACGGGGCAGCCATCGGCATGCGGTACTGCGCGTGAAGTGGGTACTTTTGCTCACCGTTTGCCTGCCGACATGGTGGTAATGAATCCCAAGCACCGTGAAATGTGTGAAACCAAGTGGAACATACCGGCAGGCACCATTCCGGCAAAACCGGGTTACCATGCCGTTCTCCAGGACAGGATGCTAAAAGATCGCAAGCTCAATGCCTATTGGGTGATGTGTAACAACAATATGCAGGCCGGACCGAATATTAATGAAGATCGCCTGCCGGGCTACCGCGATCCTGCGAACTTTATTGTGACCTCCGATCCGTATCCAACCGTTACGGCCATGGCCTCAGATCTGATTTTACCCACAGCAATGTGGGTTGAAAAAGAAGGTGCCTATGGTAATGCCGAGCGCCGTACCCAGTTCTGGCGCCAGCAAATCTCCCCGCCGGGTGAAGCGAAATCAGATCTTTGGCAGCTGATGGAATTTTCCAAGCGCTTTAAGGTTGAGGAAGTCTGGCCAGCAGAGCTGATTGCCAAAAAACCGGAGCTTAAAGGCAAAACGTTGTTCGATGTGCTGTATAAAAATGGCAATGTCGATGAGTTCAGCCTTGACGAAATTCCTGCCGATCAGTTAAACGATGAGTCCCGTGATTTTGGCTTCTATGTGCAAAAGGGGCTGTTTGAAGAGTATGCCTACTTTGGCAGGGGCCATGCCCATGATCTGGCGCCGTTTGATATGTACCACCAGGCACGGGGCTTACGCTGGCCTGTGGTTGATGGCAAAGAAACTTTATGGCGCTATTCAGAAGGTTACGACCCATATGTGAACAAAGGGGAGGAATTTTCTTTCTATGGCAAGCCGGATAAAAAAGCGGTGATTTTTGCCCTGCCTTATGAACCTGCTGCCGAATCACCGGATGATGAATATGATCTCTGGCTATCGACCGGACGGGTACTCGAACACTGGCATACCGGTTCTATGACGCGCAGGGTGCCGGAACTCTATCGCTCATTCCCCGATGCCGTTGTTTATATGCATCCACTCGATGCGAAAAAACGCGGCCTGCGTCGTGGTGATGCGGTCAAGTTAGTGTCGCGCCGTGGTGAAGTACTGAGCCACATCGAAACCCGCGGCCGAAACAGAGTGCCTCAGGGCTTAGTCTTTATGCCATTTTTTGATGCCGGCCAGTTAACCAACAAGTTAACCCTCGATGCAACGGATCCACTTTCGAAAGAAACCGACTTTAAGAAATGTGCGGTGAAAGTGGTTAAAGCATAACTCACGAGTACAGAACGATGAAGACTCCGCGCTTTAGAACTTCTGACAGTCGCAGGCGTTTCTTGCGAGACGCCATGCGAACGGCCATCGGTGTTGGCACTGCAGCAACGGTACTGGGTTTGCAAACCAGGCAAAGCCAGGCTGATGTGGGAGTACCGATACGCCCGCCGGGTGCGTTAGACGAGCCTGATTTTCTTCAGGCCTGCCTGCGCTGCGGTTTGTGCGTGCAAGCCTGCCCGTATGACACATTGAAACTGGCGACGTTGGTGTCGCCGGTGGCTACCGGAACCCCGTATTTCACGGCCCGGCAGGTACCGTGCGAGATGTGTGAAGACATCCCCTGTGTCGTGGCTTGCCCGAGTGGTGCACTCGATCCTGTGATGACCGATATTTATCAGTCAAAGATGGGGACAGCCGTTCTGATCGATCATGAGAACTGCCTGAATTGGCTGGGTTTACGTTGTGATGTTTGTCATCGCGTGTGCCCGCTGATTGATGAGGCGATCACCTTAGAGGCTATTCGTAATCAGCGAACGGGCTACCACGCCAAGTTTATTCCAACCGTGCACACTGATGCCTGCACCGGTTGTGGTAAATGCGAGGAAGCCTGCGTGCTGGACGAAGCGGCGATCAAGGTGGTTCCGACGGTGCTGGCGAAAGGTCAGATGGGGCAGCATTACCGGATAGGCTGGGAAGAAAAGGCGCAGCACGGTGGCAGTTTGATCCCTGACGATCTGACGTTGCCTGTCCGTAAACCCGACAACGCAGGGGGAGGCCAGTAATGGCGAAACTCTTTGTGAAAAACCATGCGAAAGATGCCGGTAAAGCTGCGGTAAAAACACTGGGCTGGTGGAAAGCACATCGCTTTTTGCTGTTGCGCCGTTGTTGTCAGCTGCTGATCATCGGCTTGTTTATGGTTGGGCCGACACTCGGTGTGCTGCGGGGCAACCTGTCATCAAGCACATTGTTTGACACCATACCGATGACCGATCCGCTGATCTTGCTGCAAACCCTGATGGCCGGACATCTGCCAGAGCTTACCGCCCTGCTGGGTGCGCTCATCGTAGTGGTGTTTTACGCCGTGATCGGGCCGCGTGTGTTCTGCGGCTGGGTTTGCCCCATGAATATAGTGACAGATGCTGCCGCGTGGCTAAGGCGAAAACTGGATCTTAAGGTCAGTTATAGCTGGCCATCCAGCATGCGTTACTGGCTGTTGGCGGTTCTGCTGCTTGGCAGTGCGATTTCGGGCACTGTGCTATGGAGCTGGGTCGATCCGGTAGCTGCGTTGCACCGCGGGTTAATCTTCGGCATGGGAGCCGGTTGGATCTTGATCGCCCTGGTGTTTGTGCTCGATTTACTTCTGGTCGAACACGGCTGGTGTGGTCATTTATGTCCGCTGGGGGCGACTTACGGGGTGATTGGCCGTAAGAGCTTACTCCGGGTGACGGCAACTAACCGTGAAGCATGCAACAAGTGTATGGACTGTTTCAATGTGTGTCCGGAGCCTGAAGTATTGCGACAGCCATTAAAAGAAGGTGATCGTCGGGTAATGAGTCAAGACTGTATCAGTTGTGGGCGCTGCATCGATGTCTGTTCTGAAAGGGTATTGGAATTTAAAACAAGAATTGGAGCCAAATATGAAGGGTAAGATTGTTGTGGCTGCACTGCTTGCAGCATTTGTTAGCTCAGCGGCATTAGCTGAAGTTACCTCGCTGCGAGGCGATCAAGAAATTGGCGAGAGCAATGAGGTTGTTACTATCAAGCAAGTGCCGAAAAAGCAGGATCGCCTGGCGCTTGATTTTGTTAACCAGCCGCCTTTAATCCCGCACTCCACGGATCAGGTCCAGCTAAACCCGAGCAATAACGGATGTTTAGAGTGCCATGATGTTAATAAGTACCGTAAATCAGGGGCGCCTCGCGTGAGTGCGACCCATTATATGGATCGTGATAATAAGGTTTTGGGAGACGTTGCACCGCGTCGTTACTTCTGTTTGCAATGCCATGTTACACAGGTTGATGCAACACCATTGGTTGAAAATACCTTTCAGCCTGCTGGTAAATTTGGCAAATAGGAGGTTGTATGGGGATTAAGCTGCCCGGTTTTATTCAGCGCTTCTGGATATGGTTCAGAAAACCTAGCCATTTCGCGATAGGGAGCATACTGACAGTGGGTGTTCTGGTTGGGATCATTTTCTGGGGCGGGTTCAATACCGCAATGGAAATGAGCAACCAGGAAGAGTTCTGTATCAGCTGCCATGAAATGGAAAATAATGTCTACCAGGAGTATGTAGGTACCATTCACTACAACAACCGCAGTGGTGTACGGGCAACCTGCCCTGACTGCCATGTGCCGAAAGAGTGGGTGCCGAAAATGGTTCGTAAGATCCAGGCAAGTAAAGAGTTGTACGCTAAGGCTTTCGGCATTGTGGATACACCGAAGAAGTTTGAAGAGCATAGATTTGAAATGGCATCCCGCGAGTGGGAGAGAATGAAGGCGAATGACTCCCAGGAATGTCGCAACTGCCATAATTTCGAATATATGGATTTCACTACCCAGAAGCCGGTTGCTGCCAAGATCCACGATGATGCGGAAGATGAAGGCAAAACCTGCATCGACTGCCATAAAGGAATTGCGCATCAGCTACCGAAGGGGCACAAGATTGATAAAGCGATCTAGTCACGTTTGCTAACACACCGATCCCCAATTGAGCCATCAGTTGGGGATTTTTTCGTTGGCATATGTTTTTTTGCGTGTGATATCTCATGATTTCTTATGTGAAATGAAGGATAATCCCTCCGATTTTTTACTTGAAATTATTCTTTAGAGAGAGTCATGAGTAATAATAATTT
Source organism: Photobacterium sagamiensis (assembly GCF_050337085.1). Lineage (NCBI taxonomy): Bacteria > Pseudomonadati > Pseudomonadota > Gammaproteobacteria > Vibrionales > Vibrionaceae > Photobacterium > Photobacterium sagamiensis. The sequence goes on from NZ_JAKJSP010000025.1 coordinate 69,500, forward strand.
TGTAAAAATTTGCTTGAAGAATGGCGTTAAAGATCTTTTCGAAACGCCTGAGGGCGAGATTGAAGATCTTGTCGAAGTACCTGCACGCGGGATTGAATACAGTTTAAGTCGAGAGGCTTATATAGACAAAAGTAAGCTTGTTTGGTTTAAGATTGATGAAGCAAAAATGACAATAGCAATGAGCTTTGGTGATATTTGGTCGACATTACAGTTCCCTGATCATGGTAGTGAATTTCAGCGGATCAAAAGAGAGCTTACAATGTCGTTGTAATTGAAGTTCTTGATATGATAAGGCCACCATAATCGGGGGCCTTATCATTTGGAACGCCAAGGTATTAAGTGGGATATGGGAGGTGTGAATGCAATCGTCTGTGGAGACTCAATTGATACCTCAGACGGACGGAACGCATTGTGTGCTCCGTTTTTAATTGATGGCATATACTTGATTTGTACGCGAATGATAGTCCCAGTAAGTCTTTGCTTGGTAAGTATTCATTAGGGGAAGTTATGATTTACAATAATATTGTAAAAATCAGCTTGAAGAACGGGATTAAAGACCTTTTCGAAACGTCAGGGGGCGCATTTAGAGAGCTTCTCGAATCGTCTGGGGGAATAAGAGGGATTGAGTACAGTTCAAGTCGTGAGGCTTATATCAATAAAAGTCAGCTTGTTTGGTTTAATATCGATGAAGAAAAAATGACAATAGCAATGAGCTTTGGTGTGATTAGGTCGACATTAAAATTCCCAGATCATGGTGGTGAATTTCAGCGGATCAAAAGAGAACTTACAAGGTAGTTGTAACTGCAGTTCTTGATTGCCAAAGATCATTCCACCTACAATGCCTATCATCAAAGCTTACTCATTAGCTGACACTAGTGTGCATCTTGAATATACAGTTCTTTCGCTTTCTCCGGCGATATTGAATTAACGGAACCCCACACATCCGATGATGAATGCCTGTTATTGATATAGCCCCCTCATCAACGGAGCTATATCATGACTAACGAAAGTTGCTTACGTTATTTCTCAACTACCACACGTGCATTCAACGGTTGTAGTGGACGGTTGTTAGCGCCCATTGCCTCACTTAGCATAGAAATGCGTTTGTTCGAGGCTGCCACTGGTTCTTGTAGAACAAACCAACGTACCCCCTCACTGCATGGTGGTGTAGTTAAGGATCCATTGAAACGGTAGTATTGATCAGTGCTTGGCAACAATTCGCTTGGCTTAACCTCGACATCCAGCTCTACTTCATCGTGATCTGACGGAATTTCTGCTAGTAAGTTAGATAAACTCTTATTAAAGGCGGGATCTGCTTCAAACATTACCGCCACTACAGCCAAGTTACCTTGCTCATTAGCATGAACAAAGTGCGCTTCAAGTGGGTACTGTTTGTTTTTGATATAGTTCTCTGATGGCGTATGGAAATGGAATTGCTTCAGCTCGAAAGACTTTCCATCAACTAGCAGCGTGTTTAGCCCTTCAACATTCGCCTGTACGGTATGGCCATTGTTGATCAATTCAGTCACTTTACCCTGGTATTGGATATTTAGTGGCGCAAGCTCTACTTCAAGAGATTGGGTAATGTTAATTGGAGATTGGTTACTGCCCGCTGCACATATTGGGTAAGTATCACCCCAGTGCTCTACACCATGCTCACCTGTATAGCTCCATTTACCTTCAGCTAAGGCTGAAGAAGAAAGCAGAAAACCTAACGCGGCTATAGCCAATTGTGTTTTTTTCATTTTTATACCTTATGAGTTGAATATTAAAATTCATTATAAACTATGAAAACAAGTGAGCCTGTCAACTGATTCCATGCAGTTACTAGGGGTATATCCCCTTTCTCACTAAGCCACGGCTTATCCTCAATTTCACGCATAGTGAAGCGCTCAAAGGCTAGGGCTTCACCCTTGGTCGCAAACTTTTTGCGTAGACGTTTACCTTGCCGCCCTTGTGGGTAGCACTCGCAAAGCCACGTTCCATCTGTTTGTTTTCTAACAGCTACAATATAGGCTATATGGAGTAAATCAATGTTTATTGAAGGGAATAGAAACAAACGTTGAACATAATCTTTTCTAATCATCCTACGAATTTGATGAAAATCACCTATTCATCATGTTTCATTTGCAGTTCAATAAGCGCGGCGTAGAATGTTTACTAACTTTGGCATGAGATATACCGATCATCGATCGTATAGCTTCCCATATTGGTTATATATGCGATCTGAGGTCGTTGAATAAAATATTATGTATTTAATGGTGAGGTTTTTGATGAATAATTTTCCAAACTTGAGGAAACCTGAAGGCAGCTTATATTGTGGTCCTTATTGTGTAGTCGCATGTTTATACTCTTTTGGGATACTAGATAAAGTCTTACCTGCTGAATTGAATCGGTATGACCCTGTAACAAAAACGTTTGATGGTAGGTCAGTGTCTGTACTTTCTAATCATAATCTCGACCAACTTGCGATAACAATTTACGAAATTACGGGAATTCTTACAAGGGGAGTTAACCCTAAATATATAGAACATTCAGGTAATAATTCAATATCAGCAATGGTGTATATTCTTAATAAATTTGGCTTGAAAACTGAGCTTATAATAAAAGATAAAGCTACGTACTCAGAGTTATATCAAGCCTTTCCAAGTGAATTTGAGCTTATGGATACAATGGAAACAAGTGTTACTATACTAAATAAAAATTCCGCAGCCTTACCCAATAGTATACTTATATCAATTATAGGTTATCCAAATACAACCCATTATGTTGCGAGTAATGAGCAACTTGAATGGTTTGACCCAGAGTTAGATGGGAATACTTTTGATTGGGATGCGATTGAACTTTGGGATGTTAGTGCTAAAAAGCGTCAATCAGCATATTGGTTAGGTGTCTCTATTAGAGTGACAAACCCTAATACTTAGTATCAAGCTGATGCGTTACACTCGGCGATTTTGGTATGGAGTTTGATGAAAATAACCTATTCAACATGTTTCATTTGCAGATCAATAAGCGCTGCGTAGAATGTTTCCTAGCTTTGGCATGAGATATACCGTTCATCGATCGTTTATCTTCCGATATTGCTAGATATAAGACCTGAGATCGTTGAATAAAATGTTAGCACTTCGGAGAAGATATGGAAGTCACTCCAGAGTTCAAATCAGAAAGATTACAATTTAGGCCAATTAAAATTAGTGATTGGCACGTAATGCAAAAAGCGCTTAATTCCGAAAAATTTCCCAAACAGCTACCCCTTGCTCGGCTTACAACTAAATCTCAGATAATTGGTTGGCATGAAAGCCGAGTAAGAGACTGGCAAACCGGTTCATGCTATGTATGGTGCGTTAGGCATAAGTATAATAATGTAGCTATTGGTCAACTTTCGTTGTTACGGAGAGAATCCAGTTTTGCTTTAGCGTATTGGATAGATCCATTGCATTGGGGAACAGGCCTGGCTACAGAAGCTTGTAACGCATTAATCAACGAGCTAAAAGCTACGGGGTTTCAGGGACAGTTATGGGCTGGTACACAACAGTGGAACAGTGCAAGCCGCACAGTGCTCAAAAAACTAGGTTTTCAGTTTACTGCGCAAACAGACCATGAACTAGCAAATGGTCTGATTGAGCGAATTAATGAATACAAATTGGGCATCTCACAGGAGCATCAAGTGCTAACAAAAACATCAAGTTGACGCGTTTTACTCCGCAGTTTTGGTATGAAGTTCAGTGTGTTTGGTAGTTTAGTCGTGGCACACCTTATTGCTGGCGTTAGGGCTTAATATTGGTCATAGTGTCCGCCGATAGCAAATATGTAGATATAATTGTCATCAAATTTGTAAATTAGCCGATCTTTCTGTGAGATCCGTTTAGACCATAGTCCTGATAAATTGTGCTTGAGAGGCTCCGGTTTACCAAGTCCAGAAGCAGGGTCAGACCGAAGCATCTCTTTTAAAAGTTTACAGAGACCTTTGTGCAATTTCTTATCTTTTTCACGAAGTTGTTCATAGATTGTCCAAGTATTGCCCTCAAAGACCAGTGATTTCATTCATTTGCTCTTTTGTTGGTTTATGACCAGTGCCTTGGATATGAGTAGTAGCAGATTCAGCAATTTGCTTCATGAGACTGCTGCTTTGTAACACATGTAGTGTTTCTTGCTCTCTCTCCCAATCTTCAGCACTGATAACGATGAAATCTTCACCAGAACGACGCGTTACCTTTATCGGCGTATGATGATCGATAACATTTTCAACAAAAGATTTTAGGTTATCTCTGAAACGGTTAACACTTATTGAGTCCATGTTTTATCTCTATGTACGGGATTACAGTACAACTGTATACTACAAGCCCTAACAAAACAATTATGGTGATGCGTTTTACTCGGCATTTTTGATATGGGGTTTGGTGCGCTTGGCTGGTTCAGAGTTGGCATACCTTATTGCAGGCGATACGACTAGATAATTGCAAATGCCACGTGTATCGATTGCGAGGTGACGCCCATTATTGTCTGTAAGCTACAATTCGTATTGTTTTAAGTTATTTATTACTAGTATGGATATAGAGCAAACTAAGGCGATAAATATGACTGATTCAATTGATGTTTACGATGCTATCGTAGCCGCAGACGAAAAATTTATGAGTACGTTCAGCCAAGGCGATGCGCAAGGTATTGCGGCCCTCTATACGGAAAAAGGGCAATTCCTTCCTCCTAACGGTGATTTTGTTATGGGTAGACAGGCTATTCAGGCAACATTTCAAGGCTTTATGGACATGGGCGTCAAAGCGATCAAGTTAGAGGCTCTGGAAGTGGAGGGGTACGGTGATACAGCCTCAGAAGTTGGTAGATACACTCTTGAAGGTGAGGGCGGTCAAGTGTTGGACAAGGGCAAGTTCCTCGTCATTTGGAAGCAAGAGGCAGGCCAATGGAAGCTGCACCGCGACATGATTAATACGAGTATGCCAGCACCGGAGTAATCGCTAACTAAGCCATCAAGGTGATGCGTTTTACTCGGCATTTTTGATATGGGATTTGGTGCGCTTTGTCGGTAAATTGGTTTAGATATGGTTTTATTTATAAAACCGCCGAAAGGCGGTTTTTCACTTAAACTCAGTGTACTTCTTTGCATTCCCAAAGCACTTTTCTATGGGATATTTCAGTGCATTTTTTTGAAGCTTTTCTTCTGAGGCCTTAAGAAGGTCGACACCAGTGACATCAGCAAGGCGAATGAGATACAAGAAGACATCAGCAAGTTCTTCGTTTAGTGCAGAGGTTTGCTTATTGTTTAAGTTAAAACTTTGCTCATCAGTAAGCCACTGAAATATTTCAGTTAGTTCACCTACTTCACCGGACAGGGCCATGGTTAAGTTCTTTGGTGTATGGAACTGCTCCCAGTCTCGCTCTTTCGCAAATTCGGCTAGTCTAAGCTGCAGTTCTTTTATCTGACTCATTTAGTATACCTTTAAGTTCTTCTACACCAATCCATGGTTTAGTGGTGAAAATGAAAATGAATATGTAAGCCTAAGCCTAAACCTGAAAGTGTAGAAATTCTACCTTGAGCCTGGCCTTTATAGATGGTCCTGGGCTTACCTTTTTGCCATCGAGAATCAACAAAGCTGATATCGCCAGATAAACGTAACTGACGAAAGTTAGAATAAACTTTGCTGTCAAACTTTGGCGCAATAGGGTTATTCATAGCTTCAGCCATTCGAAGCATCTTGTTTCTAATAACATAGCCTTTGCCTAAGCTGATGCCATAGAGGGAATACCACAGCTCAAGTAGATCAGTAAGACGTCGATTATCCCCTTTCTCACCAAGCCACGGCTTATCCTCAATTTCACGCATAGTGAAGCGCTCAAAGGCTAAGGCTTCACCTTTAGTCGCAAACTTTTTGCGTAGACGTTTGCCTTGCCGCCCTTGGGGGTGGCACTCGCAAATCCACGTTCCATCTGTTTGTTTTCTAACCGACATAACCAATAATAACTGTATGTTTATACAGTTATGATATAGGTCATATGAAGTAAATCAATGTTTATTGGAAGGAATAGAAACAAACTAAGGCTAGTTGAACCTACAACCATTCATACCAAAATTTGTCCTTTATCAAAATATGAGTGGTTTTTAGACGATATTTTTGATGTCCATCATGTTGTTGAGTAAAAGCAATAATATCAGTTACTTATATTTCTGTGTTTTTGTAGAGTATTAACTCTGATTTATGCTCTCTTTTGAGCACTAGTTAAGTAACCTGGTATGAAAAATGACAGTAATCGTGTCGTGTGAGGATGGCTGCTTTGTAAATATATGAAGGAGGTTTACGAATCTAGATCGTTGAATAAAATGTTATGCGTAGTAGAGGATAAAAACAGGAATGGAACAAACAAAGAAAATAATACTTTTTCTGGTTATCGTAGTTATTAGTGTGCCTATTGTGTTTTTTACCAATTTGTGGCCCAGCTATGTAGACTTTATCGTAAATATTCTTGAAAAATTCGGTGTAAAAGAATGGCCTATTGTTACAGGTGTATTAGCGACTTTCGTAGCAGTGTATGCACCAATCTATTTGGGCTCGTCCTTATTGGGTAAGAAAATTCGCCCTTATTTTGTTAAGAGTAATTCAATAAAAAATAAGCTAGATGACATGATTGGTTATGTTGATGAGGCTAACACATATATTAGTCAAGTTAAGAGCCAACTGGATGCATTGTCCAAAGAAAAAGATCTTCTAGAGCAAGAAGTTGCGTTGCTAGAATCATTATCATCTGATCATGCCGACAAACTTAAATCCAAAGTAGAAGTCAAATTCGTAAACCGTGGAAAGGAACGCTTGTACATCCAAGTTAGCTCATTTATTCAGGGGGTTATAGCGTCTTTGGCTGCTTCTTTCGTCTGGAGTTACTTCAGTTAGTAAGTTGGTTCTCAAACGCATAACAAAGCGTTCAATCTGACCTCCAACACTTGGCACTTTTGCTTCGCAAAGTATAGCCAAGTGTCTACGGCAGCTTAACGCGGCGTTAGCCGAAACCGGACTCCATAGAGTTTTTTTATAACTATTAGTAATGGTATTTCAAAAAATGTTTAAGTTTATTTTTCGTCTATTGTTTAGAGTTCAGGGTTGGAAAGTACGTGATTATCCGCCTGCGGATGTCAAAAATTGTGTAATGATCGGTGCTCCCCATACGAGTAATTGGGATATTGTTTATACAATGGCAGGTTGCGATTATATGAACTTAACTAACCCACGTTTTACAATAAAAAAGGAATGGATTCGCTTTCCATTAAACCTAATTCTAGAGCCTATGGGGGCGATTTCAATTGACCGTTCAGCAAAAAAAGCGGGGGACAAGCGCCCTAAAATGGTAGATGAAATGGTTAAATTTATTGAAGCCTCAGATGGCATAACCGTTTTAGTAACACCAGAAGCTACGAGGGGACCTGCCAAACGGTGGAGAACAGGTTTTTATCACGTCGCAATGAAAGCTCAAGTGCCAATATTTTTAGGGTACGTGGACTATAAAAAGCGTGAAGTTGGAGTTGGTAAGGTTATTTACCCAAGTGGTGACCTAGAAAGAGACTTACGTCAAATATGGGACTTTTACAGTACGATTTCTCCGCGACACCCAGATAGGTACCTACAGCTTTAATCGTAAAATATTGGTAAGAAATGTTTATATAACAGTTTGTTATTGGCTAACAAGGCAGCGGTTATCTCCTTTCTTACCCAACCACGGCTTATCCTCAATTTCACGCATGGTGAAGCGCTCAAAGGCGAGGGCTTCACCTTTGGTCGCAAACTTTTTGCGTAGACGTTTGCCTTGCCGCCCTTGGGGGTAGCACTCGCAAAGCCACGTCCCATCTGTTTGTTTTCTAACTGACATAACCAATCATAACTGTATGTTTATACAGTTATTCTATAGGTGATATGAAGTAAATCAATGTTTATTGAAGGGAATAGAAACAAACGTCGAATGTTATGTACTGCTTTGTATTTCGTTTGTTTTTCGTTAGCTGCACAACATTTTTCGTAAAACTTTATTGTTATATTCAATGAGTTGACTATTAATGAGTGGGTTAGTTATGGATTTTATTGAAAGACTTCAAAGTTTATCGAAAAAGTTGTCTCAGGTTGCGGATAATTTAGTTACAGAAGAGGCTACGAAAAACGCACTTGTAATGCCATTTTTGCACTCAGTTCTTGGTTACGATGTTTTTGATCCTAATGAAGTCGTTCCTGAATTCACAGCTGATACTGGTACAAAAAAAGGAGAGAAAGTTGATTATGCATTGATGAAAGAGGGCGAAGTCCAAATTCTCATTGAGTGTAAGAAATACAGTGAAAATCTTTCGACAAAACATGCAAGTCAACTTTTTAGATATTTCTCTGTTACTAATGCCCGAATAGCAATTTTAACAAATGGTGCTCAGTATGAGTTTTACACTGATCTAGATGCACCGAATAAAATGGATGAGAAACCATTTCTTACCTTAGATTTAGAAGACATTGATGAACATATTGTTCCGGAAATTAAGAAGTTAACTAAATCTTCGTTTGACGTTGAGTCGGTAGTTGATGCTGCCGGTGAATTGAAATACTTAAATCAAATTAAAAAGTTGTTAGTTGAACAATTTAATGAGCCGGAAGAGGATTTTGTTAAGTTTTTCACATCTCGTGTGTATGAGGGTGTTCAGACACCAAAAGTGAAATCACAATTCCGTGAAATTACCACTAAGGCTCTTAAGCAGTTTCTAAATGACAGTATTAATGCTCGTCTAAAATCAGCAATTGGAACGGAAGTAAATGGAACGACTTCAAATGTTGAAGCTGAATCACTAATAGATGCTATCAATGAAGGTGATGATGAACCGCCTAAAGTTGTAACAACAGAAGAAGAAATTGAAGGTTTCAATATTATCAAAGCAATATTAAGACAAAAAGTAGCTCTACAACGAATACATGCAAGAGATACTCAGAGTTATTTTGGTGTGTTGTTAGATGATAATAATCGAAAGCCATTATGTCGTTTACACTTTAATACAAAACAAAAGTACATTGGTATTTTAGACGAGAATAAGAAAGAAATTCGCCATCCTATTGATACCATCGATGATATTTTTGAACATTCAGATGCACTACAAGGAACTGTTGCTCTATACGAATGAGTCACACATAACGACGAATAGTAGTAATGAGTTGTATCTGAAACCAAGAGGTCACATCAAGTGGCCTTTTTTATAGCACAATCTCAGCATGCTGTAGATTTTCTGCTGAATATGTCACGCAAAATTGAGCATCAAAGTTGGTACTACAGATCTTAACTGCTTCTATTTATAGAAAGATAAGGAGGTAACATGTGCAAATTGCTCGCACAATTTCGCCGCCGACGTACCGAGTGGCTTGTTCAAGACGATGGCTTGCTTTGGATAAGCATGGATGGTGAAGCCATTTTACTGGCTTAAGCATTGGTCGTGATTTTTTCTGTGTTTTGTGGAGCTCGCTATGGGGCACTTTTCGCACTAGAGCTATTGCACCAACATAAAGTATTTAGATTAGTAATAGTCAGGGAAATGATGAGATAATTACCACCCTGTGGCCATTCTATCATGACTTTATCTCATGTAGAGGATGTTAAGAAACTGGCTGGCTCACAGGGTACTAAATTACTTAACGTCGACTAAGCACAGTCAAGCTCTTTCATATTATCATTATATTTTTTAAAAAAATATTCAGGTATAATTGGCCACTTTTTGTAACCGTAAAAATTATATTTACAATGAGAAACGTTTTTATCAAAAATAGCTTTTGCTTGAGTTTCCTTTCCAAGTAAGACATTTGCACACATTAAGTGTCCGCTTCCATTTTTATGCGACACAACTGTGTTTAAAGCAGTTGTATCTACTTTTCTACCAAGTGATTTCTTAGCGTATTCTCTGTTAATGATTAGAGTGTCTCTTTGAGAAGTAGAGCCTATATCATCCATGTTCATATCTACCCAAGATATAACTCGTTCGAAATCACTGGATATTAAATTTGCGAAAGCCATAGCCGTGATATATTTATGCTTCTCTAAACCAAACTTATAAGAACTTTCTAAAAATCTTATTGCTTCTTTATGATCTTTTCTAGCTAGATTTATTTCATGCATATATAGATAATAATCACTTCTGCTTATCTTATCTTTAATCGACTCAAGATAATTCAAAGCACGGTCATAGGCATGAAAAATATCAACTAAAAAGTTTATGATTTTCGAAGCATATTCATACCCTTCCTTGTGCTTAATTAGTTTTTCAACTTCCTCATAGGCTCGCGTAGTATCTACTTGTACATTTATAGAGTAAATTATTTTAAGAAGTATAACAGAGTTCAAATGTGAATTGTCTTTTATTAATTCAAGCCCCATTATTTTTTTAAATTCGTGTTTGTACGTGTCGTCTTCAGAATAGTCATTCAATGAGAGGCATGTGTCGCATAATATATCAATAAGAGAGTTTCTTTTATTCTTACTTGAAATTTTGTATTCAGATTCAATCTCATTAATGAGAGTTTTAAGTGATTCAATTTTATTCTTTAATATGAAGTCGTGGGCTTTTATTTTGAATGTTTCAATATGATGAGCATTTATTTTCTTTAAATCTCTTAGAATGTTGTTTATATCAGTTTCTTCATCTTTTTTCGTAGTTTTACTGTCAGGGTTGGTATGCATTTTTTCTAACACTTCCAATTTTATGTGCCACGAACTATTGGAAATAGATGGGTTTAGTTCTATACTTTTATTACAATAGTCAATCAAGGTTTTGTGTGAGAATTTATGTTTGCTCATTGACTCTTCTCGTTGAAGTAGCCCGTTAGATACTAACACATTATAAAACTTGTAATTCCTTTCAAACTTACCCTTATTTTCAATTAGTAACTCACACCTTTTCCCTGGTGATTTTTCTAATGATAATCTTCTCATAAAGAATTGAAAATTATAAGGGTCAGACTCAACGAGTTTTTCTGCAAAATTGATTGACTGACTTTCATTGCCACTGTTGAAATATATCTTTATAAGCCTAAATAAATACGTCACATATAGGTCTTCGTCATCACAGTCAGTTATAAGTTTCTTTAATATGCTTTCTGCTTCAGAATAATTCTCATGTTTAATGTACCCATCAATGCTTAATAGTTTTTTGAAATCCTCGTCAGATATGTCGCTATTAAAATTAGTATCACTGTCTCTTGAAATTTCAGCAATGAGACTACCTATATCTTTGTTGTTTTGTCGTTTTAAAATCATCCCTATATCATCACATATTATTGATGATGTTTCTTTTAAGTTATATTCATCATCAGTAAATGATTTGAGTATTCTTTCTTTTTTTGAATCACCAAAACTTTCATCTAATGATAGTTTCCCTTTGGTAGCATTATGAATGCTTGCCATTAATTCATCAAAACCATCGATTTCGACAAAATAAACTCTATCTTTCCAGAGCAGTTTTCTCAATTCCGGATTAACATAATCATCTTTTCTTAAACACCAATATATCCCATTCTTGAAATAATCTTCGTTTTTCAATAAGTGATTCAATACATCCATTATGGACCTATCACCACCTGAATATCCCACAACAATTAGACCATATTCCTTTGAGAACTCAATTAATTTGTTTTTAATATTAGCTTCGAGAGTCTCTGTTTCTCTAAGAGTGCTTTTTATATCGTCGTATAAGTAATCACCATGAAGTTTTATTATTTTGGGTCTGGTTGAATTAATGGAAAGACTATTCACCGAGGAATCATGTGCGCACAGAATTGGTCTAGTATGAGAAAATTGGTAAAAAGATTCATTAATTAAATCATCAAAGTTTGTCGTATATATTGTGTCAAAATAGACATGCCCCCCGTTTGCAAGAGATACCAGATAAGAATATCCAATTGATGGAAATGCTGGTTCTACTTGTTGCTCAACGAATCTACGCCTTTGAGATGCTAAATCAAATTTCTTTTCAAAAAGTGATGAATACTCATTATCAGAGTTATACCAGTTAGCACATGTATTATAAAAATAAGTTACTGCCGATTTTTTGTCATACACAGATGTAGGATTGTATCTTTTATATACCTCTTCCCGCCAAATCTCCACCAGATCCTGACCAGACTTAATCCCTGAAGTAACTGAAGCCCCCGCACCTAATAATAAACTGTAGTTGGCAGAAGTTTTGCAGATTTTGGTCGTGATATATGTAATAAGCTCTTCAACAGTGCGACCTTTGTGTGGGATTTCTTTATACAAGGTTTCTATGTTTACTTGGGGTGTTACCTCTCTAGCTAGGTTTTCTATGATCATTTATCACTTCCCATCATTTCATATACAAATACATGGCTAAAATTAATACAATCAATATCTTATACTTAAGCATTTTGGTGCACAATAGTATTGAGTGGTCAATGTTTGTTGGATCGCGTTTATCACTCTAATCAGTTTAGATATACCGAAAAGGAGATGAGCAGATGTGAAAAAACTGCGCGGTAAATTACTACAGGGCGATAACAAACAATCAAACATTGATGAGCAAAACTAATGCAACCGAAATTGAGTTCTATTGCGCTATTGGGGCGAATGTGAGACAGATAAGAGCCGATTACTGATGATATCGGCATCAGAGTAATAGCATCAAATAGTCACGGAATGTGGGGTAAAGTGTGGGGGCTAATACTCGGCATTTTACTGTGAATGTGCGTTAGGGCATTAAGTGGGACATGGGCGGTGTGAATGCAATCGTCCGTGGTGATGCACTTCATTCACCAGACGGGCGAAAGATCCGATTAAGTAATATTGGTCCCGGTATTCAACTCCTAGTCGAAGATACTTATGACGAACCAAGCTGGGAAGGTTGGGATGTACCGATTTCGAAACCAAGAGAGCTCACGTACTCAGAAAGAATTAAAGCCGTTCCATGCCATGCAGCGGGACGGCCTGACTATAACCGTGATTATTGGGAAAGGAAGGAAATATTATGAAAAAGCTGTCAAAAAGGGATGTTTATAATTTGAGCTGGATGCTTTTTGGTTCTGCTACATGCTTCAATGGGCTTGGAGCCTCAATTATTACAAGCGTAGGTTTAGGGCTCATTGTCTGTGCTGGGGTTCATTGGTGGCGGGAACACCCATCTTCAAAACGAAATACAAGCTCAGGAGAATAAAAGTAATAAAAAGCAATTCACCGTTCAGCTGGATTGATAGTGTGCATATTACTCTGTGAGGCCGCATACATTAAATGGTGTGAAGAATTGATACTATGAACGATTGCTTAAGATAATCTTAAACACGTCAAAGGACTCATGAAGAAACTTACAGCTATTCTGACAATTCTCTCAATTATGTTTATTACCGCATGTAGTTATAAATTGGATGAGAGTAGCATCCCTCCCGAATCTCAGGATGCAATAGATTACATGCAATTGCTCATTGATAATGATATTGAAAATTTTAGAAGTAACTTCAATTCAGAACTTTTTAGTACAGTTACCGAAGAGGAACTACATAGGGTTACTGCATTCATCCCAGGCGGAGAACTGCTTTCGACTAAGGTAATTAGTTGGAATATTCGCACAGTCAACTCTGTTTGGCATGGAAATTTCACACTTGAATATCAGTTCACAAGTGGGTGGGCGGTAGCACAAGTTTCTTTGGATCGTATAGGTGGTAATACGGTTTTAAATGCGTTTAGATTTACTCCCACAAAGGCATCTTTGGAAGAGTTGAACTCCTTCTCAGCAGTTACTCCAACATTAGATCGTATTCTTATTGTAATACTCACTTTTGCATCACCAATCTTTATGGTGATTACATGTTATAGCGTTTACAAAACCCCAATGCCTGTAAAAAAATGGAAGTGGTATTTACTATCATTCCTAGGCTTTGGTGCTGTTACTATGAATTGGACAACTGGTGTGATCAATTTTCAATTATTAACAGTTCAGTTAGTTGGTTTCGGTGCAGGAACTGGAACTCAATATGCGCCCTGGATGTTTAAATTTACAGTTCCGGTTAGTGCTATGATTTTTTGGATGAGAAGAAAAAAGTACATCGAGCAAGCCAAGGCTAACACTACAACACCATCGACTGAAGAACAGTCTGCTGATTGATGCGTTAGCCCTAGTTCAACAAATTACTTGTAAAACACTGCACGCTCACGCTTGGGCGTGCACTCTTCACAGCGCCATATCTTTTTAGGCTTCCCCAAATCCGCCTTCAGCCACGGAAACGTTGCGCCCCAAAATTGAATACACGGCCTGATATTCCGACAGTCATCACAAAGCTCTAGCCTTGGTGTTTTGACTAACTCTTTATCTGTATCAGTTACTTGCGTCACTTTTTTCTCGTTATTGCTGCACATTGAATAACTTTACTGTATATTCGTACAGTACTTTACGCAAGGAGTACTGTAAATGGCGCATTCAATCAGCTGGCAAGCCATTTATTTTATAGTTGAAGCACTCGCTGCAAGTACATACGGCGAAGACCGTACTGAAGTAGGGGTGTTTTTGGTGGAATTGGTAATGAAAGAGAAGAAAGGGCAGTTAGATGAAGCCCAAATGGAAATGGTTAGAACCCTGCTGGCTGATGCCTCGTCGCTTGCCGTCCAGGTAGATACAGAGACTTGATCTGATCTGCGCCATCAATTGACCAGAGAGAACGGAACGCCTTGTGTGTTCCGTTTTTAATTGATGGCATATACTTGATTTGTACGCGAATGATAATCCCAGTAAGTCTTTGCTTGGTAAGTATTCTTTAGGGAAAGTTATGATTAATAATAATATTGTAAAAATCAGCTTGAAGAACGGAATTAAAGACCTTTTCGAACCGTCTGATCGCGGAGTCGAATACAGTTTAAGTCGTGAGGCTTATATAAATAAAAGTCAGCTTGTTTGGTTTAATATCGATGAAGAAAAAATGACAATAGCAATGAGCTTTGGTGTGATTAGGTCGACATTAAAATTCCCAGATAATGGTAGTGAGTTTCAGCGAATCAAAAGAGAGCTTACAAGGTAGTTGTAAATGCAGTTCTTGATTTATGATAAGGCCACCATAATAGGTGGCCTTATCTGTAAAAATTCAGCTTCGGGTTGAACAAGCAGTTGAAGAATTCGATACCGGTTGGCCGGGTTGGGATTATGAAGAAACCCCAGAACCGGAACCAGAACGGAGCTATGCCGACATCATTAAATCCATACCGGTAACGCTGGCGGCTTTGTTCGCCATAGTGATGATTACTGGCAGTCAAAGAAAGATGAACAGGAGTTCGTAACGTTTTGTAATGTGTAAGGCCTCTTATGTAGAGGCCTTATATTAGATGTTGCTACTAGATTGGTGTAGGTTAGATAGCCATTCTGGCTGGTATATTTCTTTGCCGGAGAGCTGGCTTACTGCAACCTGAATTTACTAACAACAGATTTCAACTGACTGTTTGCAGCAGCAAGGTTGATGGTTTCATTTGTGGTTGCTTCACCATTTACCGATAGCTCACCAACGATTTCGCGAATAGCAGTCATGTTACGGGTGATCTCATCTGTAACTGAACTCTGCTGTTCGGCTGCGGTAGCAATCTGTGCACTTAAATCATTGATGTAAGTTATTGCTTGATCAATTGTATCCAGATCCTTTGTTACCAGCGTTGAGTTTTCTGCTGTTTTCTCGCATGTTGATTTTGTGCTGACCATAGCGGCAATCGCCGCATCTGAACCATTACGTAACTTTTTCAACGTTTGCTCAATTTCTGCAGTGCTGGTTTGCGTTCTGGCCGCAAGCGCCCTGACTTCATCAGCGACTACGGCAAATCCTCGACCTTGTTCACCTGCTCGTGCTGCTTCAATAGCCGCATTCAACGCAAGTAAATTTGTTTGATCTGCGATTTCACCGATTATTGCCAGTACGTTGGTGATCTCCATGGTGTCTTTGCTAATTTCTGTAATACGGGCTGAAGTGTTTTCGACTTCCTCTACTAATTGAGAAGTTATACTCGTACCTTCGGTTACGACAGCCTTTGACTTAGACACTTGCGAGTTTGTATTTTGAGTGAATTGGGATGCTTCCGATGCATTATTTGCGACATCACTTGCAGTGGTACTCATTTCTTCAATAGCGGCAACAATTTGTTCTGTCTCAGTAGAGTGGGCAGTTAATACCTCGTTGTTTGCGTCTGTTTGGTTTTTAAGTTCATCAACGCTACGAGAAATGTGATCCGAAGACTGCGATACTTCCAGCATCATGGTTTGCAAGTTGCCTATAAAGGTATTGACGGCTTCGGCGATTTGACCCAGATCGTCTTTGGTATAGACATCAAGACGGCGGGTAAGATCGCCGTTCCCTTGTGACAATTCGACTATCGTGCTTTTCAAAGCAAGGATCGGACGATACAGGCGATTCAGGAGAACTAAAATGATTGCGGCTGAAAATAGGATCAATAACCCAGCCGTGAGTAAAGAGGTATTTAAAGCTTCATCGAGTTCTGCGTAGGCCACAGATTTATCAATAGCAACAAGCAGGTGCCATTGGGTGTCTTTATCGAGTTCAATGGCCTGAAAATAAGCGATCTTATCAACACCGCCTAAAGTGTAATTGAAAATGTCGCTTTTGGTAGAAAGCATTTTGCGGGAAAGTTCAATCAGGTCGGGGAAGTCAGACAGTTTGGTTTTGCCTGGAACATCGACTTTGCCAGTGGAAGCAATGGTTGTACCCTGGTTGTCATATAGGCCGGTCATTGCTCCAAGGAAAGGGGAATCATTGACCACTTCGGCAAGAAGATCCAAATCGAGATCAGCAAGTAAAACACCACGAAACTTGCCTTTGTAGTAGAAGGGTTCTGCGATACTCACCATTAGCTTTCCTGAAGATGCCCCTTTATAGATACCGGTAATATAGGTGCTGCGCTTTTGTTTGGCAGTTTTATACCAGCCACGTGCCCGCGGGTCGTAGGTGGCTAAGCTGCGCTTGCCGCTTTGGGCGCCATAAGAGCGACCATCTTCAAAACCGACAACAATATCTGAGGCTTTGGTTGCATTTGCAATTTGGCTCACCATCAGGGGAAGTTGCTGATCATTATGGTCAGTGGCGAAGCCTGGCGCTGTTGCGACTATGCCTTCGCTGATGGTATGAAACCATTGAGTAATCTTGTCTGACGAGCTGTCAATTTTAAGCTGTGAGTATTTATCAATATTGCTCAGAATTGAAGCAGAATGTTGGTGATATGAAAGGTAGGTCGAGATTGCTAGGGAAGTTGTTAATAGGAAGACGGTGACCGTGATGATACGGCCCTTAAAGCTAGATAATATATTCACGTTTTATCCGTTATTGTTATAGAAAGTTCATATATACAATGGCAAATACAAATGATGATTTTTATTTGAAGCGTGTGCTTTTTGACGGTGGTTGCATAGCATCTTGTTTTATAGTTATATAAAGATCATACGGTTGTGATTCGACATGGTCAATGTCAAATGAGTATGAGTGCATGCAAAAAAAGCATAATGGTATGAAAGGTTAATAAATGTTGTGACTATATATATTAGTTTCATTTAAATGATTATGGGATGGTTGAGATAAATGTGGGCAATGTTCTTGCGTTGGTGCCAGCCGTATAAAAATACTGCCAAAAGTTTGGCGGTATTATGGAATTCATGGAAGAGATTAAAACATAGCTAATTGACTATGCAGTTCCTTTGCTTTCTCTGGCGACATCGAATTAACTAAAGCAGCAACCAGCTCGGTTGTGTTCTTGGCCGAAGGGCTGAGAGTATGGGAAAAGCTAAGATTCATAACAAAAGAGTGACCACACTCGGGGTCACTACAACTGCAGTATAAATCCGCATAGCCGGTTGAGATACGATTGGTCTTTTGAATGCGGGCTTTATCACCGCACTCTGGGCAAAATACTCTCATAACGCATCCACTTGATTGACGAACTGACCAGTCAATTGTAAATCAAATGACTGTGTTTTTATACAGCACTGACCAGCAAGTGATTCACATAAGGAACAGGTTGAGTGCGCCCACGTAAAACACATTCACGTCACGGAAATCGCACTCCTCCTCCCCACCTGCGACGTTTAAAAAAGTATTTTTTTTCAGTTTTAAAGATCTCTTGATGATCTCTCTTGTTTGCTTAAGTGTCTGAAAATAAAAGGTTTGGTGTATTTTCTGTCACTTTATTAATGATCTGGTTGATCGCAATAATGATCTGGTGACTTATGCTTGAAGCCAAGCAGGGCTAGGGCTGGCGGTGTTTTTTGTCTGAAAATAAAATTTCAATTAACTGAAGCCCTCAGCTGAAATCGCCCAGGCTTACCTATCTTTTTCAGGAATTCAGAGTAATAAACATAGCCACAAAAAAGCCCCTCTTAAAGAAGGGCTTTGGCTAGATACTTGGTTCTATTAGAACTTGAATGTGGCACCTAGAGACAGAGTGTCAACATCGACATCATAACCCTCAAAGTCCAGCATATATCGGGATGCTTGGAAGTTCACAGATACTTGTTCAGTAAACGCATATGCCGCACCTAAAGCAACATATGGGTCTGTTCCATCTGCTCCCTCAGCACTATCTGAACCAGTAAAGGTTTCGCCGTCTATTATTACTGTACCTGAGAAAGATGCATCTGATTCCCAATCCAAGAAACCTGCTCTTAAGAAAAGGCTAATTTGTTCTGTGACATTACCTTCACCTTTTACGCCAATAAATAATCCAGTGACATCCGCTGAAATTGTTCCGTCAACAGTAACGGTGCTGCCTAATACTGATTCTGTTATTGGTGATGTAGTAGTCGCGCTCGCCTTACCAAGATCGGCGTAACCTGCTTCTACAGAGAAGTAATCATTTCCTTGATAGCCTACACCAATATTAAACATAGTGTCGGTTTCATCAATGTTAATATCAGGAACACTGCCAACACCTGTGTCGATGTCAGATTGCCCAACACTACCGAAAACATAAAAACCTTCAGCAGCACTTAAAGTGGATACAGAACTCAAAACAACAGCGACTATGATTGGAAAGGTCTTTTTCATGGAAAATCATCCTTGTGTGTATTGATATAGTTTGCTTGATTTAATAGCTGTTAATTGAAGGGGTAAACAGACACCAATATTGCATATGAAATGTGTAGCACAAATGGTGGGAAAAATCCTATTTTCAGCCTATGTATGTCGCTATGTTGGATTATTGATAGCGCAACACTATTCCAATACCTCTTGGGTAACACCTGACTTCTTCGTGTCGATAGCCCGCTACAGAGTCTCTCTCCAACCTTAATGAGCAACTCTTTGTGCCGAACTGAGACTACGGCGAGCCTGAAGAACTACACCTCAACTGAGGGCTATTTGCTTTTCACCATTCGCTAAAGTGAACTCAAACTGCAAGCTTTTCGGCACTTCCACATCACTATTCACTGCATCCATGAACATTTCACAAGCGGGTATCACTTCGTTCTGGGTATAAACTTCGTTGAACTTAATCGGGTCGCCTCGGGTGCCGCCATTGGGGATGATGGCCGCCAGTTCGACAGGGAACCGGTGACCGGTTAACACTTCCTGAGCGGATACATTCTTTATTTTCTCGAACTCATCTTTGGTTGCGATATCGCCAACCGGGATCAACTGAATGCCATTATCAGGCACAAAAAAGGCCACTAAAAAGTGGCCTCTAATTACTCGGAAATGTCGTGTTTATTCTTTACCGTATACGTTGTTTTCCTGCTCGAGAACACGGATGAAAGTCGCTCTCTTCGTTAGCTCTTTCAAGTGCGCCGCGCCAACGTAGGTGCAGGTTGAGCGGATGCCGCCCATGATATCCTGAATGGTATTGTTAACTTCACCACGGAAAGGCAATAGTACGGTTTTACCTTCAGCAGCGCGGTAGTTAGCCACACCGCCAGAGTGCTTGTCCATCGCACTCTGAGATGACATTCCATAGAATTTCATAAAAACAACTGCATCCCTATTAAAACAATGGCTTACATTGGAGGTGGGGCCGTAATATGTATGTATATACAGCTATTTAAGGCGGTTTTTTGCTATGTTATTCACGGCTGCCGCCACTTTGTCGCCACTGGCGGCAGGTGGTTATAGGCTTGAAAGAGGGTTCTTTGTGATAGCGTCGGAGAGGTGTTCAGGGGCGAAGTGGGCATAGCGCATCGTCATAGTAATATCAGCATGACCGAGGATATCTTTAAGCACTAAGATGTTTCCGCCATTCATCATAAAGTGGCTGGCAAAGGTGTGGCGAAGCACATGGGTTGCTTGGCCCGATGGTAATTCAGCACCAATCTTGTTTTTCAGAATGTAACTAAATGGCGTATAGCACTCTTCAAATAACTTGCCTGACGTTGGCTTATGGATCTCGTTATAGAGTTCTTCGCTGATAGGGATAGATCGGTTCTTCTTGTTCTTGGTGTTCGTGAACGTAACTTTATGTTTATTGAGTTGGCTACCACGAAGCTGGGCCGCTTCATTCCAACGTGCGCCGGTTGATAGACAAATTTTTACTATCTTCAGCATATCTTGGCGCGAGTGAAGCGATACATGATGCAGTAGTGATTTAATCTGTTCTTGGCTCAGAAATGCCATTTCACGTTCATGGTCTTTAAGCGGCCTGATGTCTTCAAGCGGATTCGGAGCTTTCCATTCCCCCAGTTCTTTAAGCTTGCTGAAAACGGCTTTGAAACGAGCTAACTCAGAATTGAGGGTCGCAATACTGGGCTTGCCTTTTTGCCATCGAGCATCAACAAAACTGATATCGCCAGATAGACGTAACTGACGAAAGTTAGAATAAACTTTGCTGTCAAACTTAGGTGCGATAGGGTTATTCATTGCTTCAGCCATTCGAAGCATCTTGTTTCTGATAACATCGCCCTTGCCTAAGCTGATGCCATAAAGGGAATACCACAGCTCAAGCAGATCAGTAAGGCGGCGGTTATCTCCTTTCTCACCAAGCCACGGCTTATCCTCAATTTCACGCATGGTGAAACGCTCAAAGGCTAAGGCTTCGCCTTTGGTTGCGAACTTTTTGCGTAGACGTTTGCCTTTCCGCCCTTGGGGGTAGCACTCGCAAAGCCACGCTCCATCTGTTTGTTTTCTAATGGACATAATTAATGTTGGCTGTATGTATATACAGTCATGATATAGGCAATATGAAGTAAATCAATGTTTATAGAAATGAATTGAAACAAACGTTAGATGGTGAACTAAAATCATTTGTAGCAAAAAGTGTCTTATGCATTAATTTGAGCACTAGTTAAATGTTTTAGTATAAAAATTGACAGAAATAGTGTCGTGTGAGGGTGGCTGTTCTTAAATATATGCAAAAGATTTACGAAGCTAAAGCATTGAATAAAATGTTAGCTTGCAAGGAGGTAGTTGTGGAAATTTTGTGGAACTATATGGCTGAACGATGGAATATTCCTATTAACATGAAATCTTTTATCCTTGAAGACTTAGCTGAAGAAGATTTGCTGAGAATCGATGTCGCTTTTGAGTTGTTTCGAGATGCAGAAGAACAACTTATAAAATCGCAGGACAATCTTGAAGAACATGAAAAAGATCCTGCATGGGCACACATAGAAGGCAACAAAATTACACTTAAAAAAACTATCAATAGCCACATCTTTGTTATTTATCTATTTCATACAGTCGAAAAGGTGCTTAAGTCAAGATTGACGGCACTTGATGAAAATCTTACGTTCGAACAGATTAGTTTTGCTGAAATTATTTATAGAATCTCTACATATAGAAAAGGTTTCGATGTAACAAAGTTTGAAAACTACAAGAAAATAAAATTGCTTCAAGAAGTCGCTAATTGCGCGAAGCATGGCCTTGAAGTAGACAAATCTTTGGCAAAAAAGCATTCAACTTTTATCTTTCGTCGTGAGCTTCCGTATTTAGGTGAGTTTATACATGAATATAATCTAGTACCTTCTTGCTGGAGTTTTATCTGCGAGGTTTACGAGTGTGTTGAACGCTAATAACGAATTATAGGGACATGTAGTCGCTGAGTTTCGCCCAAATCGATTCTATATGCCCCATATTTAAAGCGTTGATATGTTACAAGGGATAGCATGCACAAACTGCTCTCACATTTTAGCCGACGACGTACCGAATGGCTTGTTCAAGAAGATGGCCTTCTTTGGATAAGCATGGATGGTAAAGCCATTTTACTGGCTTAAACATTGATCGTGATTTTTTCTGCGTTTTGTGAAACTCGCGATGGGGCATAAAGTGCCTTAAACCCTTTGCACTATTTATCTGTTGATACGGCCCCGATTTCAGCTCATTCTCCCAGTTGCGAGCGTTGTCATTGAGTGGCTTTAGCCCCAATATAATCTCAACGGTCTACTACGAAGACCATACAGTAATAGGCCTGGAGCGCTTTATGAGCGTTATGTAAATAAGCTGTATGCGGGAAAAAGGTTAAAACTCGATTCCCGATTGGCAATGTACTCTGTCCCCTGCTTCTATTGCATGCTCCTTGTAGTAAATGCAAAACGAACATAAATATAAATCTGTCTTCTTTTTCTTTCCGTCGTGTGTGTCACTCACAAGCTTAAAAGCAGGATTTTTGCATAATGTTTCATCGATATTCCAACAGTGAGTATTGTCTTTTTCTCCATGCAATATGCAGGTTGTAATGTTACACCCGAAATACTCGTAGCACTTTTCCATGGTTTCTCCTTATAAGTATGCAACTCATCAACTCATCTCGCATGATGATGAGGGGGTGATTGAAGTTCAAGAAGTAGTGGATAACAAAGCCTTACAGTAAGTATCGTAAAAAGGCCGTCAGTGATGCTCTCTCTTATATAGACTCCTTTACTCTGGGTATACCTAGGAATAAAGAGTAGAAGAATATATTTAAAGAACGATTAAACAATAGTCTGAATTAAACTTAGCCTTGCTTTGCCTACACTGACATTAAGAAAGCTGGACACGTGACATTAATCACACAAATAAACAATCTGTCAGTGCAAGTTTAAAACATCATCTTTACTGTTAAAAAATATATAGATAGGCACTGAAAGTTTGTGGTGGTTTCAGGTATAAGTTGCAGTCAAATTTTGGTGCGATAGGGTTATTCATTGCTTCAGCCATTCGAAGTATCTTGTTTCTAATAACATCGCCCTTGCCTAAGCTGATGCCATAGAGGGAATACCACAGCTCAAGCAGATCAGAAAGGCACGGCTTATCCTCAATTTCACGCATGGTGAAGCGTTCAAAGGCGAGGGCTTCACCTTTGGTCGCAAACTTTTTGCGTAGACGTTTGCCTTGCCGCCCTTGTGGGTAGCACTCGCAAAGCCACGTTCCATCTGTTTGTTTTCTAACCGACATAATCAATCATAACTGTATATAGATACAGTTATGATGTAGGTAACATGAAGCAAATCAATGTTTATAATAAGGAATAGAAACAAACTAAGGCTAGTTGAACCTACAATCATTCGTCTCAATTAGTATTCATTATCAAAATTTGAGGATATAAAGCATGTCAAGTTCAGATAAAAACGTAGCTAGCTGTCTATGTGGTAGTGTTAAAGTTCATGTGGTAAACATTGACCCCAAATTCACGGTTTGCCATTGCGAAGCATGTAGGAAATGGGGGGGAGGCCCACTGTTTATGCTGCAGTGTGGAACTGATGTGAAATTTGAGGGTGAAGAAATAGTTAAAGAGTATGATTCTTCATCTTGGGCTTCGCGGGGCTTTTGTTCAAATTGTGGTACGCATTTATTCAGCCGCTTTAAGAAAACGGGAAGCTATAACATGCCCGTTGGACTTTTTCCAAATACCGAAAATTTAGTTATGAGTATGCAGTATTTCAGTGACCTGCGACCTGACTATTATTGCTTCTCCAATGATACTCCGGAAATGACTGATGCTGAAATTAAAGCCCATTTTGCATCAGAGGTTTAGGCAAATATCAAAGTCATCAAATTGACGCACTTTACTCCGCAGTTTTGGTTTGGAGTTCGGTGCGCTTGGTGAGTTGATCGTGAAGCAACTTATTGCAGGCGTTAGCGGCTTAGAGGTCAAATTGAAAATTTCACGTGCAGTCATTTCGGACTTAGAGGAAATCAATTTTGTTATTACTTCAGCGAAACAGGTATGGGGATATTCTGAAGATTCGATGGAGTTGTGGTTGCCCGATCTATTGCTTGAACAGTCTTCGCTGTTGTCTCGCGAATTTTGGGTGCTCAAGAAAGGTATAACTATCGTGGGCCTCTATTCATTATCAGAACAATCAAAGGGTATTTTCGAGCTAGAGGACTGTTGGGTTTTGCCTGCATATATGGGGCAGGGTCTCGGAGAACAATTGTTTGACCATGCAGTTAAAAATTTACAGTCATTGGCAGCATTTAGAATGCACATAGTTTCTGACCCTAATGCATGTGATTTTTACAAAAAAATGGGGGCTAACTGTGTTGGTGAGCAACCTTCTAAACCTAAAGGTAGATATCTTCCTGTCTTAGAGTTGAATTTGCAGGGTCGCCCCTAAAATCGCTTCAAACCGATTCGCAACACGTGACATTCCTGGTTTTGTCCGGTCTAGTGCTTACGGTGTTATGGTTAAGTCCGCATGGTATTGCTCACGGCTTAACGCGGTGTTATAAAACATTTAAGTTTGGAAGTCACAGCAACTTTCTGTTTATATAATAACCAAATAATTGATTGCAGCATGACGTTTGTTGTAAAAAACAACACGAATTAGATTGAAAAACACTCATGTTTCCTCCTTAAATTAATTGAATAAATAATTATTAATCTTGCGAAATTATTTGCGAATATATAATGGCGGCTCATAATTAAGATTATATTTATCCATTATAGATATGAAATGAGACTCAATGCACAATTAATAAATATGATTATCGATATCATATTGCGCATTCTGTTATGACGAAAACAAGAGTTCATGGTTTTAATTGTCACTCTTGTTGCGCCAATGTTAAGGTGTTGGGCTGTGGCTGTGAGTAAAATTGGTTTCAAGCAAAGAAGCATGTTGGTGATGACAATGCTAGTTGTCGTTTCATTAACAATATCTAATTGGGTTTCATATACTAATGTTAGAGATGAGAGTGTAGCAAGTATTGAAACGCAAGCTAAAATGACAATAAGCAGTGCCAAAGGAAGTATCGAAAAATGGATTGCTGGGAATGTTAAAATAATCAGCAATGCTAAGATTTTGCTTCATGATAATGATGTAGACAAAAAGATAGAAACAGCAAAATTACTTGTTACTAGCACTACCTTAGATGCGGTTAATCTTGCTGATGCCAATGGCCTCACAGTCGGTAATTCAGGACTTATTCCTGACTATGATGCAACTCAGGAAGACTGGTATAACATGGCCAAAAAAGCCAATGGATTAATTGTAACTGATATTTACTTTGATAAAGGAATATCAGATAAATATATGTTTAGTGTGTTAGATGTAGCAAATGAAGGTGTGATTGGCGGTGATCTTTTTTTAGATACAGTTGACGAACTGGTCAAAAGCATTAATTTCCCCGGTGCGATTGTAGGTATATATGATGGAAGTGGAGGTCTGATTTCGTCTACAGACCATGAGAAGTTTGGAACAGAGATATCCAGTAAAAGCCATCTGAATGATTTTGAAAAACAAGTGTTGGCAAATGAGCACGGAACATATGAATATAAAGTAAATGGTCAGAGTAAGATTGCGTATTATAGCGACATAAAACTTGTCGATGGAAAAACTTGGCATATTGTAATAGATATAGATGAGTCTATTGCTTACGCCAACGTTAATCACGTATTAAAAGAATCTATTATTACTTCCTCGACATTAATATTTGTGACACTTATATTCTTGCTGTTTGCACTGAATAAAATGTATAAACCAATAGTGTTGTTAAAAGAAACCATTGTTGGATTGGCAGAGGGAAATGGAGATCTTACTCAAAGATTAGATGTTCATAGTGATGATGATTTGGGGCAAATAGCAAAGGGAGTTAATGGCTTCATCAGTAATATTCAGACCATGATGGTCGAAATTTCTCTTGCATCAACTCATATTACTCAAGGTGTCAATCAACTTAATGTGCAATCAGAACGAAATAACCAAGCTTTAATCAATCATGCTTCCGAGACAGAGCAAGTTGTTTCCGCCATTACTGAAATGAGTTCCACCGCTGATACTATCGCGAAAAGTGCCACAGAGACTGCCACTAACACGCAAAAAGCCAATGGTGTGGCGCTGTTGTCAAAAGATACTGTGCTTGAGGCGTCTAGCGGTATGGTTGCCCTGATGGATGAGGTGGATGCGGCATCGTCGAGCATTAACACTATGAATGAAAATACCCAGCAGATTGTCAGTGTGTTGGGTGTGATTGGTGAAATTGCAGATCAGACTAACCTTTTGGCTTTGAATGCAGCAATCGAAGCGGCACGCGCCGGGGAACAAGGACGAGGTTTTGCCGTGGTGGCCGATGAAGTACGTTCATTAGCAGCACGAACCCAAACCAGTACTGCAGAAATTAATGAGATATTAATTAAGTTGCGCCAAGATGCTTCCAGTGCGGTTACCGCGATGGAGGTGACGAAAACAAGCTGTGTACGTACGGCTGAAAACGCCGAACAAGTAAAGGACAGCTTGGATACTGTGACCAATTCCATTATTGAAATTAATGATTTAAGTACGCAAATTGCGACTGCTTCCGAGGAGCAGAGCTTGGTAACCGAAGAAGTCAGCCGTAATACAAACAACATTCGTGAGGTGGTTTACGAGTTGACCCAAAATGGACAAGCGACAGTAGACAGCACGCAAAGCCTGGCTGCTGCCAACGCACAACTGGGCGCTCTAGTTAGTAAATTTAAATTACAATAGTCAATGTTTTGCCCTTTTGTTTTGAGCGATGTGACAACAGGGCTTCCAAGCTCAGCAAAAATCCCGCCTCTGGCGCAATGCCGTTCACTTAAGCGGAGTGGTATTGCGCCATTAGTAAGAGAGTGTTTGGGAAATATTTAAAACATTGCTAATTGACTATGCAGTTCCTTCGCTTTTTCTGGCGACATTGAATTAACTAAAGCAGTAACCAGCTCGGTTGTGTTCTTTGCCGAAGGGCTGAGAGTATGCGAAAAGCTAAGATTCATAACAAAAGAGTGACCACACTCGGGGTCACTACAACTGCAGTATAAATCCGCATAACTGGTCGATATACGATTGGTTTTTTGAATGCGGGCTTTATCACCGCACTCTGGGCAAAATACTCTCATAACACATCCACTTGATTGACGAACTGACCAGTCAATTGTAAATCAAATGACTGTTTTTTTATACAGTGGTGAACAACAAGTGATTCACATAAGGAACAGGTTGAGTGCGCCCACGTAAAGCACATTCACGCCACGGAAATCGCACTCCTCCTCCCCACCTGCGACGTTTAAAAAAAGTGATTTTTTTCAGTTTTGTTTTCTGCAATTTTGGCGGAGTGAAGAGGGTAGTGATTTAGCGCTAAGCCCCATGAATACAGGGCTTTCAAGGTATGGTTGATGGGAGAAACTAGCGATAAAACCACAAACATAAAACTGAAAAATTGAAATTAATTACAGTTTTTTTCAGTTTTAAAGATCACTTAATGATCTCTCTTGTTTGCTTAAGTGTTTGAAAATAAATGGGATAGTGTATTTTCTGTCACTGTTTTAATGATCAGGTTGATCGCGAAAATGATCTGGTGACTTACGCTTGAAGCCAAGCAGGACAAGGGCTAGCAGCGTTTTGAAGGTGAAAATAAAATTTCAATTAACTGAAGAACCCAGCCGCGATAGGCTGGGTTCTTTGTTCAAGCTTACAAAAGAAATAGCAATGGCTTGGACCTAAGGTCCCCAGTGGTAGATCGGTGTTGGCGGTTAGCCCGCAGGTAGAGTTGTCGGTGCTTTGGCGGCCTTGGGTTCACAGCGCAGCCCCATTGCGTTACCAGAATCAAGCATGTACATGATGCACGAATAGGCCGTGTTTGAGCGCGGAGTAAACTCGTAGAGTTCGGAGTTCTCAGCCCAGGTGTCCAGCTCATAGGCAAAGTCAGGCGGCAGCAGCTTAATTGCTTTACCCTGGGTGCCTTTAGGGATGCAGGACAACCCCATGTCTTTGCCAGAATCTAGCATGAGCATGATGCAGGCTAGATCAGGGTTTGCTTTGGGAGTGAACTCATAAATCTCGGAGTTTTCCAGCCAGGTGTCCAGCTCATAGGCGTAATCTGGCTTCTGGTCGGGCAGATTACGGGTCTCGCTGTTACAGCCTGCTAGTATCAGAGAGAACGCGAGGGTCAAAAGAACGATCAAACGGTTTTTCATTATATTTCCTAGTTAATTTAAAAACTGCCAGCCCTTTGACAGCTGAATTGGTTTGTTCTTGTCAGTATGGAACACATATTCTTCTCGGTGTCTGCTGGTGGCCGAACAGAGACACTTAGACACGGCCTGACAGTGGTTGTTAGATCGAGTCTGAAGCACTACACCTCAACTGAGGGCTATTTGCTTCTCACCATTAGCTAAAGTGAACTCGAATTGCAAGCTTTTCGGCACTTCCACATCACTATTCACCGCATCCATGAACATTTCACAAGCGGGTATCACTTCATTCTGGGTATATACTTCGTTGAACTTAACCGGGTCGCCTCGGGTGCCTCCACTGGGGATGATGGCCGCCAGCTCGACAGGGAAGCGATGGCCCACTAATACCTCTTGCGCGGATACATTCTTTATTTTTTCGAACTCATCTTTGGTTGCGATATCGCCAACCGGGATCAACTGAATGCCATTATCAGGCACAAAAAAGGCCACTAAAAAGTGGCCTCTAATTACTCGGAAATACCGAGTTTACTCTTTACCGTATACGTTGTTTTCCTGCTCCAAAACACGGATGAAAGTTGCTCGCTTCGTTAGCTCTTTCAAGTGCCCCGCGCCAACGTAGGTGCAGGTTGAGCGGATGCCGCCCATGATATCCTGAATGGTATTGTCAACTTCACCACGGAAAGGCAATAGTACGGTTTTACCTTCAGCGGCGCGATAGTTAGCCACACCGCCTGAGTGCTTGTCCATCGCGCTCTGAGATGACATTCCGTAGAATTTCATGAAAGCTTTACCGTCTTGATGGATAACTTCGCCGCCACTTTCTACGTGGCCCGCCAGCATACCGCCAAGCATAACGAAGTCTGCACCGCCACCAAAGGCTTTAGCAACATCTCCCGCACAAGAGCAGCCGCCGTCACCGATGATACGACCGCCCAGACCGTGTGCTGCATCAGCACATTCAATGATGGCAGAAAGCTGCGGGTATCCCACACCGGTTTTAACTCGTGTAGTACAGACAGAGCCCGGACCGATACCGACTTTTACGATATCTGCACCGGCAAGGATCAGTTC
The DNA here is from genome assembly GCF_050337085.1 of Photobacterium sagamiensis. Taxonomy (NCBI): domain Bacteria; kingdom Pseudomonadati; phylum Pseudomonadota; class Gammaproteobacteria; order Vibrionales; family Vibrionaceae; genus Photobacterium; species Photobacterium sagamiensis. The sequence goes on from NZ_JAKJSP010000025.1 coordinate 98,909, forward strand.
TTCAACCATATCGCCAGTCACAACGTTACCTGCACTGATCACTTTATCAGGGAATTCAGCACGCACTTTTTGTACGTACTCAACAAGGTGCTCAGAATAACCATTAGCAATATCGACACAGATGAAGATTAAATCATCGGTCAGTGCCATGATATCTTTGGTTTTTTGGAAGTCGGCTTCTGATGTTCCGGTAGATACCATCGCATTGTTTAACACCTTAGCTTCATTGCATTCAATGAAACCAGCCCAGTCTTCAACGGTATAGTGCTTATGTACAGCCGTCATTACCCCGTGTTTCGCCAGAGAGGCCGCCATTTCAAAGCTACCGACTGAATCCATATTTGCAGCAATAATAGGGACACCAGACCATTGACGACCGCTATGCTTGAATGTAAAATCGCGGGTTAATTCGACTTGAGAGCGGCTTTTCAGGGTTGAACGTTTTGGACGAAACAGTACATCTTTAAAACCCAATTTCAAGTCTTGTTCGATACGCATAGTATTTCCTTAATCTTATCGAATATTGCTCTCAGCCTTTCGGTTATTGGCAGATAACCGATTGCGTCAGATGAGCAGGCACAAAAAAACCGGAGCGTTGGCAGACGCTCCGGTTTTCAGCATTATAGGCCCAGAAACTTAATTAACAAGTCTAATAATGTGTTTTTTTTTGTGCTATCCTCCCTAAGATTGAATCTGCAGCATACTGACTTTTTTGTAAAAATTTCTTTTTTTCTCTTCCTGTCCTCTTCCATTCTCGCTGGAACATTGCATAATTCCTCCTACCAATGATTAAATGACGAAATGATCGATTGTTTGATCTGATTGGCATCAAAAGCTTGCTAAGTGGATAGGTTTACCTTGTTAAGCAGAAGACAAATAAAAAAGATATTCCCGCTTGATTTTTACGGGGAAGACGGAAGTTGGCGCTTCATAGTTCGGGCTGAGCAGCCAGATGAAATCATTGATGCCATGTATTGGCGGGCATATATCTCATGCCACCGAAAGGATTTTGATTTGCTGCATATGGCAACGGATAAATTTAACTATAAGTACAATTATTCGTCATCTGACTCATCAGAACTTCACTATGGTTTAGGCGGGGCGCCGCTGCGGGTGAAAATGATGGGGCCGATCGTGCCGATCTCCGTGATTTTAAAGAAAATGGCGGCGATAAAAGCTGTCCCTGTTTCGTCTAAAGCAAGTGCTTAGCCGAACGCTGGTTGTATCGGTAATATGATGAAATTGAACATGAAAAACGGAGTGACCGACTTGCGGCCATTCCGTTTTTTTATGCTTGCTATATATTCAAATGACTAGAAACAATGATTGAGTTCTCTGCGCAAGTTAAGCTATTGTTAGAAAAAGGCATGTACAGATACCAAGAGGACATAGGAATGAAACAAGGACTTTTACTGGCTGCAGGGTTAATGTTTCCGGTTATGGCTATGTCATCTCCATTGCCTGACATGGTAGGACTGTGGCAGTGCGTACCTGAAGAGGTTGCTGCTGCGGGTGAACAAAGCTGGGTGAGGTATGATTTCCGTCCGGATGGCACGATAAAGTCGCAAGAATGGATTCGCTATCAGGAAGAGAAACAGACGAAGTTGGAATATAACCTGTTCGTCGATTACCGCTACAAGCAAACAGGTCAGGATTATGTACTCAAGCCATTGCAATTGAGCCGTAAAATTATCACCGATACTTACAATACCAATCCATTTGATTATGATCAGCGTCGCGATTTAACCGGCTACCGTATTTTCTTTAAACCTATCTTACTGAGCGAAAACAAAGCGCAGTTTGATATGTGGTATCACATTACGCCTGCTGAGCATTTTACTATGCAGTGTCAGCGACAAATAAGCTGAAATTACGGACTGGCTGATTGAATCTATGGACAGCTGAATTCATCAACTGTCCGTACGTTTTAATTATTATTAATTCAGCTGATTATGTGCGACTGCGTTCCAAGAGCCTCTGCTGGTATTGGGCTGGGGTATATCCCCGATTGCGCTGAAAGGCTTTATTAAAACTCTGCACATTGCTGTAACCGAGTGCAGCAGCAATATCGGCAATGGGCATACCTTCCATCATGTATTTAATCGCGCTGTTGCAAAGCACATAGCTGGTGATGCTGGTGAAGTTCCAACCGTATTCATGCAGCCGGCGTTGCAGTTGTTGACGGGAAAGTCCAACCCGATCGGCGACAAAATCGATATTGGGTACACCATAATAGCGTGAGTAGTTGACCATTTCGAACATGACTTTTGCCAAATCGTGTGGTTGCGGCATATTGAGGAAATCATCGAGCTGCAGGTTTGACATCAACATCGGGCGGGTGACGTTAAACGCTTTGTTGTTACCATGTTCTAAGATGGAAATGTCGACCCAGACTTTGGTCATTGGTGCATTCCATTGTATTTCTGTTCCAAAATAGGATTCAATCAGGCCGTTGCCACAAGGAGGCCCGCTTATTTCCACATTAATAGGAACGTAGTGATCACCCATATAATGCTTTAAAGCATGGTTGAACATGATGGCCATACGCAAGCTGTCATGAAGGCGGCCACGTCCTTTGGCGTAGCTGGTATTGTAACTCCATTTAATGATATTACCTGATTGCTCTCCGTAAAAAGTGGCACCTGATTGCAAGCAGGAAGTGCCATAGTTAATACGGCGAAATGCCAGCGCCAAATCTGGCGGTGATAGAAACCATTCTCCCAAATACCCCATTTTGTCGAATTTTATTTCATTCGCAATCGTAACCATGAACGCCGGATTGCCTGTTAACGCCTCAACGTGTTCCAGCCAGCCGACGACCTCGGAAAAAGGAATAAGAGACATCGGCTCTTTCAAAATTCGAGCGGGAATACCTAACTGTTCATGGTTAATTCCATAGTGTTTTTCCAGCCCATTTAGCAATGGCTGAAGAAAGATTGTTCGGATAAATGAGATATCAAGTGCTGGCATTATCTACATCTTTTCATGATTTCCACTGCAATGGATGATAACCATGCGGTCAGTATTAATCAAATAAGTAGCCTTATTGATTCAATCGGTCTCTTTTTGGTGCGTAACATTCCTTTTCCAACACAATTCGCGCAATCAAAAATACAGTTATTAACTTTGGAGTTGTTCGATTTGAGTCTTGTAAGCATGCCGTTTGTAAATTCAGGGGTAGATACTGCTTTGCATATCGTCGCGGCGGTCGTTTTATTAGGAACGATAGCAGCAGTAGCGATAGGCTTTTGGAAGATCCATGAGTTACCTATTCATAAGGCCTCTACGAAGCAGCATCATCAGATAGGGTTGATAACAGCACTCACCTGGATCGGATTCGTCTGGCACTGGGTATGGGTGATCGCTGTAATTATCGCCTTTGTTGATGGCGAACAGGCGCTACGTCGTATCAGGGATATCTGGAAGGGTGATGATGGATCAGAAATTTCGCCGTATTCGCAGTCAGATGATACGACCGAACCTGCCTTGGCTCAGCAAGGTAAAGCGGATCCGTCAGTAAAATCGGCTCAATCTGTCACAACGATCAAAGCGAAAGAGGAGCCTGAACATGCTTGAAGGTTTAGCCGTATGGGCACTGTTCATCTCACTATTACGTTTGGTGGGGATGCCTTGGAATAAATTTACCAAAGCGTTTGCATACCTTGGTGGTCTCAGCTGGTTGTTATTTGTCTGGGTCGGGCTTATCACTTTCGCCCCGATGGATCTGTCGGGTGGCTCTGTAGTGCAATCGCCACATATTCAGTTGCGTCCGGCATCCAGCAGTATTAAGGGGCATGTTAAAGCAATACACGTTAGCCCTAATGAGAAAGTCACAAAAGATCAGCTGATCTATGAGCTGGATGATGAGCTGTATGTTATTGCGCTGAATAAGGCGGAAGCCAAATTGGATTCTGTCAAAGTTGCGCAAACAATTGCTGAAGAAGATGTCCGCATCTCTAAAGCGTCTTATGAAGCTGCGTTAAAAGATATTGAAATATCGAAAAATCAGCTTGTGGCTGCAGAAGAAGATCTGAAATGGAAAAAAACGACGCTGAATCGCTATACCGAGCAAAATAACGCGGTGAAGCACACCATCACAGAAAGCACGATGGACGAGCAACGTACTGCGGTTGAGGTGGCTAAAGCTCAGCAAACCACACTGGTTTCTCAGTTTGAAAAATCCAAGCTGGCAGCGAATAAAGCTAACCTGGCATATGAAAAGTCACAGCTTGTGGTTAACAGCCGTGCGGTAGATGTAACCAGTGAGAAAGAGAATGTTGTTCAGGCGCAATGGAATGTTGATCACACCAAGGTTTATGCTCCAACAGACGGTTACCTGACGAACTTTATTATGCGTGAAGGCCAGTATGTGGGGGTGATGCCGCGTATTCAGATGTACACCAACGAGAAGTATGTATTGATGCGAGTAAATCACCAGGCGATCCGTCATGTGAAAGCGGGCCAGATGGCGGAATTCACCACTGCTGTGTACCCGGGTAAGGTGTTCAGCGCTGAAGTGGAAGGCGTGATTGAGGCGACGGGTGAAGCGCAGGGTAGCTTGCTAGCTCGTGACGATAATGTTCGTCAAACCACTGGGGTGAACGCTGCGAATAAACACCACTTCGTGCGCCTAAAACTGGATGAATCAATGGACTATGACATTCCGGTCGGCTCGGTTGGTTTAGCCTGGATCAGCGCGGAGAAGCCGATTTCCTTTCTGAATTTCCTGGATATTATTCGCGGAATTATCATTCGGATGAAGTCCCAAATCTACTACGTTTGGTCTATGTGATTTATGTAGATAACGGAATGTGCGAATAACAAGAACTCGATAAAAAGGCGGCTAGCCTGCCGCCTGCTTTTTCTTACCGCATCAGTCCTGGCGTAGGGTGCTAGCTATCGAGATTGGGGTTGGGTAATATTTAACGACCCAATAGGTCGAAATGACGAAGGTTGTCAGGGTCGCCGTTTGGATGAACATAATGCCATCAGGTGATACTAGCCCGGCGGTCATGGCTGAGTAGGCCAGTAATAGCGAGAATTCACTGGCTTGACCTAATCTTGCTCCCAGCTCTTTGTTCGTGCTCGGTTTTTCATGGGCCAGACGCAAAGCCAGTGTAAATCCCCAGACTTTAATGACAATCAAGAGCCCGCCAAACAGGCACCCTAGCAAGGTATAGATATTGCTGGTAGACCAGTCCATATTGGCTCCGATAGAAAAGAAAAATAGGATCAGGAAAAACTCGCGAAGCGGCTTTAAATGCACGGAAATTGCTTGTGATACACGGCTGACAGCGATTGACAGGCCCGCGATAAATGCGCCACTTTCATAAGATAAACCCGTCTGATGTCCCGCTTCGGCCCATAATAAACACCATGCCAGCGTGGTGATAAAACTGTATTCCTGAATAACATCAAAGCGCCTGAAAAGGGGCAGTACGACAAATTTCACCCCTAAATAAGCACACAGACATAGGGCTCCGAGTTTCACCAGCAACATCAGGAAGGCTGTCAGCATGTCATTGCCACCATCGACATTGAGAAACGAAATTACGGTGATCGCGAGAATATCTTGTACCAGCAAGATACTGGTCATGACTTCACCCATATGCTTGTGATGTAACGTAGTGGTCGGTATCAGTTTTAAGCCGATAACGGTACTGGAAAACATCAGTGCAGCGGCGGCAATTAGCGCATCCTGTAGCGCCAGCTGAATGGTTAAGGCAAAGAGTAAGGTACAGGCAAAAAAGAATGCGCTGGTAGCCAGGGTAACAATGGCACTTTTTCTGAATAAACGAATTAGCTTTCGGGGTTGCAGGTTTAACCCTATCAGGAAGAGTAACAAGATGACGCCAAGGTGACCGATTTGACTGATATTTTCAGAGCCGTGCAGCCATTTAAGACCATTGGGGCCGATCAGCATGCCCGCTGCGATGTAGGCCAGAATGATAGGTTGACGGGCGTAGAGAAATACGGTGCCCAATAATGCTGCGCTGATCATAATGGCGCACAGTTCAAAAATTATCGTATCGAGATTGATCAGCATACACCCTACATCCTATGAACCGGACTCTTTAAAGGATAATACCGATCTGGTTAATGAGCCGGATAACTCAGTGTGGTTGATAGATTTGACAGACTGCTGACCTGAAGCTGACATAGCAAGAAAGTTCAAAGATACAATGTTCACTATCAATAACAACTCAAAGCAGCTTATGAAATTACTAATTTCTTGTTTATTAATGGTGTCATTTGTTCTGCCTTCGTTTGCATGGGCAAAAAAAGGTCATCACGGCGGTCATCACGGCGGTCATCATGATGTCGTTATCGTGAAACATAAAAAGAAGCGTCATCATCATCACGATGATCATCATTACCATCAGAATGTTGTTGTGGTACAGGAACCCCAACACCATTATCACCGTTCTCGATTACCTGAAATTGCAACGTTTGCGGTGATCGCGGGTGTCTCTTATGCCATTGTTGAAAATGTGTTTTATAAGAAATCGGGTGATAATTATGTTTACGCAGATAGACCAGCAAATCGCTAGCATCTACTAATTATGGTGGCGGTTTCTCTTTGTGAAACCATACTTGTATAAAAGGTGGCAATGTCTTGTTCAAGTAACGAGTACATCCGCCTTTTTTTTGATCTGAATGTTGTGTTGAAGACGATTTTGCTAACCTGAAACTCAACTCGCGTATTTGCGGTTTGAAACCGGGACACAAAGTTTTGAAGCCTTAGCCGGCCTGGTTGCTGCGATTGATTATCTGGTGCAATGGGGCGATAACGCACATTTCATTGACTCATCATCGATATTTATTGAGTATATAAAAAGTCCCGAATTGTCGGGACTTTTTTCTTTTTTAGCTGGCATATCAATCGACCAGATATTTATCCCGGTTGGTATAAATTGTTAGTTTTGAGACAGATGGCAGTATGCTGCTTCGCCCGTTTCCGATAGTATGAATCATTAAGAAAATTAGAAGAGATAAATCGATGTTGAAATATATCGTTATAGTACTGTTCGGCATCTGCATTGGGATTTACATCGGCGTGGCTTACAAAGATCAGATTGTAGATGCGACTAACTCTAGTCCATTAGAACAGATTCAAGATATGTTCGAAGGTGCAAAAGAACAAGCATCTGATACAGCCGATGAGCTAGCCGATAAGTTTGAAGAACTTCAGAGTTAAATGATTGAGTAATACCAATCGGTACAATATTAATAAAAAGGCCTGGCGCATAACGCCAGGCCTTTTTTATTTTTACTGAGTAACAGGGTAACTATGCCGATTGGTATTAGTGGCTCGCAATAATATAGAAGTAGTAAATCATTAGTGCCGCAATGGCATACACTGACCAGTGATCTTCCTTATATCGGCCTGTTGCCAGCTTCAAGAAGGCGTAAACCAACATCGCCGCTGCAATACCATTACCGGCATTGAAGCTGAAAATACTGATGGCAACACACACAAATGCCGGTAAGTACTCAGTGATGTCGTCGAAGTTCACCTTCTTAATTGATCCCATCATTGAAATACCGATGTACATCAATACGGGCGCTGTTGCGGCTGTTGGGATCATACCTGCTAATGGTGCAAGGAAAAGAGTGAGAGCAAAGCATGCTGCAGTAACGATAGCTGTGAATCCGGTACGACCGCCAGCCTCGACACCCGCCGAGCTTTCCACGTAGGTTGTCAGCACCGGACAAGAGAACAGTGCACCGAAGGTGGTGGCACAGGAATCGACATGGAAGTTCTTCTCAATGCCTGGCAGGTTTCCGTTTTTATCTAAGTAACCCGCCTGTGAACCCACACCCAGCAGGGTACCTAAAGTTGAGAAAAAGTCAGGAATAAAGAAAGCCAGTAGGAAAGGTAAATAAGCCGGGCTTAATGCCCCCGTGATATCCAGTTTGAACAGCATACTATCAATGCTGCCAGGTATGCTGAACAGGCTCTCTGGTATTTGAGTAATGCCCAGAGGCAAGCTGATCAATGTGGTCAGTAGGATGGCAAGAATAATACCGCCCTGTGTTTTGCGAGCAACGAAAAACAGCACCAGGAAAAAGCCGAGTATGGCGACCATTACGTTTATCGAGGCCAAATCACCAAAAAGTAATACGTTCTTTTTTGGGTCGGCAATAATGACACCGGCTTGTTTGAAACCTAATAGCGCAATGAACAGGCCAATTCCCACCCCTACAGAGACTTTGACGCTGTGGGGAATAACCCGAACGATAAAGTCCCTGACGCCTAAGAAAGAGACCAGCATGAATAACACACCGCTGACAAAGACGATGCCGGAAGCAATGCTGAGTGGTACACCGCTGCCGAGTAAGGTAAAGGAAAAAATGGCCACGCTACCCAAACCGGGAGCCAGTACAAACGGACGATTGGTGTAAATACCCATAGCCACGGTGGTAAGTACGGTCATCAGTATAGTGATTGTCAGTGCAGTATCAAAAGGCAGCCCGCCTTTGCTGAGCATTCCTGGTACGACTGCGACCATATAGGCCATAGTGGCAAAGGTGGTCATGCCTGCGATAATTTCGGTTTTCAAGGTTGTTTTATTGCCTTGAAAGTCAAACCATCGGGCGATGCTAAACGGTTTTTTTGCGACAGATTCCATGGTGTTCCCTCTATGCGTCATTGCAAGTATTTATACCTGTGTTATTCGGTGTTAGGTGACCGACGATATTGGATCAGTTGGTCTGGTGCTATTTCAGGTTCAGAAATTAACCTTGCCCTTAAGCTATCAAATTCATTCACCCAATCTGTTTGCCACTGCTGTTTCTGTTCTTCTGATATCCAGCTGGCGTTAATACTGTTCAGCATCATCTGGCGGATACTGTCGAGATCAAAGCCAAAGTCTTCCACCATGACACGATAGCAATTCGCACTGGTCGTATTATGAATATGCCAGTCATCGGTACACGGTGTAATATTGAGCCCGGCTTTTGCCATGGCTCGGATTGGATGGTTCCGGCACCAGTCCTGATATTCAGGCCATTGTCTGAAGTAATAGGTGTTTGATGGAACCACCGTAAATGGAATGCCGGTATTAGCGTATTTTTCAGTTAATGCAGGGTTTTCAATAATGGTATAACCGTGATCGATACGATCAACCTCGATCAGTTCAACGCCGGTTTCCACATTGCGCCAATGTAAGCCGAATTCTGAACAATGGGCAGTAAGACGGTAGTTATGTAGCTGAGCCAGACGATACGCTTTCCAGAATTTCTCAACCTCGGCATTGTGCTCTTTATAATCAATGCCGATCCCTAGTACATACGGGTGAGGGTAGGCAATCATCTCTTCTACCATCTTGACGGCGGTTTCGGGCGATTTCTCACGGTTGATGGATGGGATCAGCCGGATGATTAACCCTTTTTCACGTTCGACTAAATCGATAGCCTCACTCAGGGCATCAGTCACGGCAGCATAGCTCATAGCTGGTTTATTTATTGTCAGGTTGTTTATGGCCTGATCATCTAACGCTGCGTTGTTCACCGCTGTATCGCTGGGATTCCAGAAGGTTTCGATGTAACGAACACCACAGGCATGGGCATCTTCAGCGACTTCCACCAGTACACGGAAGTAATCAGCGGGTTCACGCATCAGGCTGTATAGCAAAGTCAGTGCTTCAATACCGCCTTTCATTTTTCCTGTTTCGTGCTGGTGGGCCCGATAAAAACACTTCGCTTCAGATTCAGGCAATTCAACGCCGTATTTGCGAGCGAAATCCAGCATAGTACCTAACCGAACTCCGCCTAACAGATGGTAATGAATATCTGCTTTGGGAAACTGGTGATAGAAATCTGAAAGAGTGAGAGAGTTTTGATTCACGACGGCCTCACCGATATATGTTTGACTAATAAAAATGTCTGTATTTGATGAGAGTATCTATCTGCAGGGGACTGTTGTGAAATGCAATTTTTGATATGTTAGTGCCGAATCGGCACTAACAAATTAAATTAGTGCTGCAATCGATTTTTAAAAGAGGCCGAACTGGTTGAACGGAAAGGGTTTTCAGAGCGATAATTTGGGTTCTGAATGGTACTCGCTGTTGAACCAGGGAGAAGTTAGCCGCCAGCCTTGATGCAATTTTTCGCTAAGTAATTGCCAGACTTTCTCCGCTTCGTTGTGCAGTGGTGAGCTGTTGCGGTACAAGCGAACCTGATATGGAATACGGTACTGTTCCGGGTTGATAGCAACCAGCAGGCCGTGTTCCAGCTCGCTCTGAATAAGGGTGTCCGGCAGCCATGCAATGCCTTTACCACGCAGTGCCATTTCTTTATGAAGCTGACACATGGATGATTCAAACACCGGATACGTATTCATAGTGGTTAAGTGTGGCTGCTTTTGCTCAATTAAGCGTGCACTGTATGACTCCGCACTGTAACGCAAGAGGGGGGTGTTCTCGTTATGGGGAGAGAACTTGGCATGCCCATCAGAGTCGGTGGCGGAGACCAGAAGAAAATCTCCCTGTCCGAGACATAAATTTTTAAATGGCGGTTGCAGCAACGACAGAATTTCAAATCCCAATAGGAATTCGCAATTACCTTCAGTCAGGGATTGCACCGCGTAATCAACCCGTAAAATGTCGACAGAAAACTGAGCATTTATCGGGTTGTCTTCAACCTGCTGAATCAGATCCAGCAATGTTGGTGACGATAAAGAATGTGGGGTGGAAATTCGGACTGGATTAAGCAGCGGTTTCTCGATGCCATTGAGCAGCTTTAGCCCGTCTTCCATTTGCGAAATGATATTACGAGCAACAGTGCGAAACTGCCGTCCGGCTGGGGTTAAGCTGATGGGAGTCGTGGAACGATCAATTAAGGTTTGGCCGACCGTTTTTTCCAGCGCACGGATATGTCGGCCAAAGGCCGGCTGAGTAATATGACGGGCATCTGCCGCGCGGGAAAAGTGCTGCATTTCTGCCAGCATTAAAAAGTCTTCCAGCCACTTAGTATCCAGGCTCATTGATTTTCATCCTGAAAATATGATTATACCAATTATATGCTTTCACCAGATGCGATCTGGAAATCTAAGTCGATAACTGGCTCTTTAAGTTTTTCTCCTTTTAAACGCGCTAATAATTGCTCAGCGGCTGTTTGGCCGATGCGTTCGCGTGGAGTGATCACCGTTGCTAACTTTGGTACCATTATCTGACTGATATCATGGCCGTGGAAACCGGCAATACCAATCTGCTGAGGAACGTCGATCCCTAATCGCTGGCACTCATAAATAGCACCGACGGCAAGATCGTCATTGGTACAAAAAATGCCGTCAGCATCAGGATAGTCTTTTAACATTTGATGTAATAAGGCTGCACCAAGCGTAAATGAGGAGGCATCTTCAGTCTGTAAACTGATCGGTTTTAAGCCATGTTCTAACATTGCCTGTTCGTAGCCCTGCATTTTCAGTCGAGTGCGGGCATCCAGTCGTGCTGCGAAATAGACGATGTTCTTGCGTCCTTTGGCGATCATTGTTGTTGTCATTGCTCTGGCTGCAGCCTGATTATCAATTCCTACAGCTTGTTCGATGGCCGGCGATACCGAATCCATGATTTCAATGACAGGAATGCCAGCCGTTTTAAGCATTTTCCGGGCTCGGTCGGTATGAAAGCTTTCCGATAAAATGATGCCATCCACATTGTAAGATAGCAGCGAAGCAATGTTTTTTTCTTCAATGGTCTTACTGTAGCCATAGTGGGCAAGCATGGTTTGATAGCCTGCGGGCTCCGTTATCTTCTCGATTCCGCGTATTACTTCAGCGAAAACCTGATTGGTCAATGACGGAACCAGCACGCCGATCGCATTACTTTTTGCATTAGAAAGGATATCTGGTGCGCGATTGGGGATATAACCTAACTCTTCGACGGCATCAGAAATTTTGGTTTGCAGAGACTCGGAAACCTGACTGGGATTACGCAAAAAACGACTGACTGTCATCTTTGTCACACCCACTAAATTAGCGACATCCTGAAGGGTCGGTCGTTTCTTTTTAATTACCATTTTTCCACATCGTTATTGTATTTGTTACTGGTAACATTAACACAGTTTTTGCAGGAATATGAATGTAATAATGAGGATTTTAATGGGGGGGAGTATTTGTATACCCAAGCGATTGCAATAAAAAGGCCCTCGTCGTTCAGGGCCATTGACTGGTTATTCGCTAACCTTTACTTCTGTTCTTGGCGACTGATTCCACGTGAAGTGGAATTTTTCTTCTTCGGGTTGATCGATACGAGAATAGGTATGTGAGCCGAAGTAGTCTCGTTGTGCCTGAAGCAGGTTCGCAGGTAAAGTTTCGCTACACATTGCATCGAAATAGTTCAACGCAGAGTTAATGCCCGGGCAACTGACACCGAGTAAGCTGGCGTTAGCGGCAGCCTTACGCCAGTTGAGCTGGCGCAGCTCTAATTCATGACTGAACTTTGAATCTAACAGCAGGTTATTCAGTTCTGGTTGAGCGGTGTATGCATCCGTGATGGACTGCAAAAAGATCGCCCGAATGATGCAGCCTGCCCGCCATATTTTGGCGATATTGGCAAAATCCAGTTGCCAATGTTGTTGCCGTGCTGTGGTCTTCATGAGTTCGAAGCCCTGAGCGTATGCGCAGAGTTTGGCGCAATAGAGGGCGTCGTGCAGTTGCTCGATAGCGGTTTCTTTATCGACAGAAATTGAAGTGTCCGTGATCACTCGCAGTGACTTTGAAGCAAGTGTTCGTTGATCTTTTAAGCCACTCAGGGAGCGAGCGTACACAGCCTGCGCGATTGTAGGGGCCGGGCACCCGGCTTCTAAACTGGTTACAGCCGTCCACAATCCAGTACCTTTTTGACCGGCTTTATCGAGGATCATCTCGACCAGAGGTCTATTGGTCGTTGGATCTTGCTGCTGGAGAATATCAGCACTGATTTCCATCAGGTAGCTGTTCAGTATCCCTTTATTCCATTGTGCGAATACCTGACCAATTTCCCGGGCAGGCATATTCAGCACCTGATGCAGGAATTGGTACACTTCGCAAATAAGCTGCATATCGGCATATTCAATACCGTTATGGACCATTTTGACAAAATGCCCAGAGCCGCTAGGGCCGATATAAGCTGCGCAAGGCTCTCCGCTACTTAGCGGCGGGAGCTGTAAACCGTTCTGATCGACTTTGGCAGCGATGGCTTCCCACATTGGCTGTATATGTTGCCAGGAAGCGGCACAGCCACTGGCCATTAAGGCCGGGCCAAACCGAGCACCAACTTCACCGCCTGAAACGGCAGTGCTGAAAAACTTAAATTGAGTGTGGTACCTTTCATCACGAGTAATGGTGTCAGTCCATAGGCTATTTCCTGTGTCAATGACGATGTCATTGGCTTCAATACCCGCATCGATTAACGATGCGATAACGGTATCGACAGCATTTCCTGCAGGAACTGACAGGGCTATGATCCGTGGTTTTTCTAATTTGCCTAATATTTCAACTAAAGACGGGCAAGATAAAAATTGCCCTTTTTCAAGCTGGTTAGCTTCATCCTGAGTTTGTTTTACAAGGTTTGGATTCAGGTCAAAACCGGCAACATTGAACTGGTTATCGAGCAGATTAAGCGCCAGATTTCTGCCCATGACCCCCAGACCAATCATGGCAATATTACATAAAGTATCAGTCATTATATTTTTCCCTATTTTTAGGCCCTAGTCTGGTATTACTGATTGATAACCAGTTTTTCTAAGATGTCGGTTAATACCTGATCTGCCGGTTGGCAGATATCGATGAAGATGGCTTCATGTTGTTCCGGTTCAACTAAAGTGGCGAACTGACTTTTAAGCATCGTGTGGCCATTAAAGTAGTGATCGGCTCTTTTCTTATGTCTATCCCAGATGGTTTCGAAATTGCCCTGAAGATAGATGATGGTCAGCTCGGTATTGTTCTGACGAAGAATATCTCGGTATTCTGGTTTTAACGCTGAGCACGCAATCACAGCTGTTGCTTCTGAACGAAACACCTGATTCAGTTTTTTTAACCAGTCAAAACGATCATCATCGGTGAGTGGAATACCTTGTTTCATTTTTTCTACGTTTTCCTGAGGATGAAAATCGTCACCGTCAAAAAATTGTAGATCTAAAGCTGCGGCCAGATTGCTGCCAATGAGGCTTTTCCCACAGCCAGATACTCCCATAACTAATATGTTTTTATTGTTCATAAGGCGTATTTTTCCTGGCCCTGTCTGATGGCAGGGCAATATTTGATCAATCTCTTAAATCACAAATCTCTTTCAAATTGTGGTCTCTGAATTTATCAGTGAGCGAAAAACGAATGAATTCAGACCAGTTTATTGCCACCACAGAGCAAGTTGCGGGAAGATAATAACCAGAGATAATGTGATAATTTGTAATCCGATAAATGGCAGTAGTGAACTGAAAATCTCACCAAGACTGATGTCTTTAGGCGCCACAGATTTCAGATAAAATGCCGCGGGTCCGAATGGTGGAGAAAGGAATGAAACCTGCATGTTTAAGCAGAACACCACACCGAACCAGATTGGATCCATGCCAAGATTGGTAATTATCGGTACGAAAATTGGCATGGTCAGTAGCGCCACACCCACCCAATCGAGGAACATGCCGAGTACAAGCAGAATTGCCATCATTATTAACAATGTCGCTGTTGGGCTACCACCGCTTAACGCAAAGATAGTTTGTTCTACAAAGTGGATTCCTCCCATCAGGTTGTAGACACCGACCAGTGCGCTGGCACCAATACCAATCCACATGATCATGCCGCAAGTTTTCATCGTAGCGACGGCACTGTCTTTAAGCATTTTTGTGTTCATTTCGCCACGGATCACGGTACTAATCATGATACCGACAACCCCTAATGCCGAAGCTTCAGTGACTGATGCGACGCCGGTGTAGATACTGCCGAGTACGGTGGCTACTGACAGCATTGGGAAAAATAAGGCTTTAAAGTAACTCGGATGTTGTTTGGCATCTTGTGCCAGTTCTTCTTCGGTAGGAAGAGGTGCTAAAGCCGGATTCAATTTACAACGGACTAAAACATAAATGATGTACAGCAGTGCCAAAAGTAACGCAGGTAAAAACGAGGCTTTAAACAGGTCACCAATAGAGACACTGGCTGTTAAACCGTAAATGATCAGGACAATACTTGGAGGCAACATGGTACCTAATGCGCCGCCAGCACAGGTGGTGCCAATTGCGAGCTTTCGGTCATAACCTAAACGGAGCATCTGCGGTAAGGCTAGAATACCGAGTAAAACAGTTTCACCGCCGATCACACCTGACATGGATGCCAGTACCACTGCAACCAATAAGGTTTGGACTGCGACACCGCCACGAAGCCGTCGACCAAAAACTTTCATGGCATCAAACAGATCGCGAGCGATACCTGAGCGATCTAACAGTGCCGCCATTAATACGAACATCGGAACGGCAAGGAAGATGTAGCCATCGACAAAGCCATACATTCGACTGGTTACCAGAGGAAGAGCGTCAACACCGAACCAGCCCAGAGTAAAAAATATAGCAACAAAACCGGTAACAAATGCCAGTTGCATGCCCGTTAGCAAAAGGGCAATCATCATAACCAGCATTAGCAAACTGCCGTAACCAAGACCTAACGCTGATAAATCAAACATCTTTTTGTTTCCTCAGGATATTGATTTCATAAATAAGGTGAAGAATAAACTGAACCACTAATACACAAAAGGTCAGAAAAATAATGGCTTTAAGCAGCGCTGGGAATGGTGGGTTCCAGGCAGAACCGGAAGTGTCTAATCGCAATTCTCCCCATGGTGAAAACCAGGAATCGAGAGCCATTTGATAGGAAGCCCAAGCCATCAATCCTGAGAAAGCTAATCCGACAATATGGTGGAAAATGTTCAGGATATGCCGTGTTTTATCTGAAACTGCATCGTAAATAAGTACGACCCGAACATGTTTGTTGGTGGCAAAGGCATAAATACCGCCAAATACAAACAGTGAGCCGCCAATGAACGAGGCCGTTTCATGAACCCAGATGGTCGGGGAGTTGAAGACATAACGCATCAGGACTTCGTAAAATGAAATCGCAACAGTAAAAATAAAAAAAAGGCTAAGTAGATTTCCAAGTTTGATGATAAAAGCATCCAATAGATTACGAGGCTTTTCATCGTCAGGTTCTTGAGCTGATTTGTTGGTATTCATCGCAGGAAGTCCATGTGGAACTGAGGGCTGAATTCGCCCTCATAAAGAAATCGCTATTGAGTTTGTTATTGCTGTTGTTAGTAACCTGGAGAACAGGTGCTATAGCAGCGCGTTTTCTTCTAAGAACTGAGTCACTGACTCGTAAACTTTTTCCGCATTTGGTGAACGTTTTGCAAATACTTTCCATTGCTCACGGGCAATTTCTCGGAATTTCTTACGTTCGTCTGCAGACCAGTTGTGAATCGTGATGTTTGGATTCGCTTCAGCTTCTTTCACAGCTTGCTGATCGGCAATTTTAAGCTGAGTGGTAATATCGTATGAAAGATCACGTACAGATGTTGTCAGAATTTCTTGCAGATCTGTTGGTAGTTTGTCCCACTTCTTCTGGCTGACAGAAATATCGATCAAAGGCAGTGAGTGGAAACCTGGTTGGACGGGATGCGTGGCAATGTCGTTCATACCGGCTTTCTGGTTGGTTGAGAACACCGTATAGTCAGCAGCATCAATAACGCCTTTGCTCAGGCCTGTGAATACTTCAGAACCAGGCAGATTAACCGGAGATGCGCCAGCAGCAGCGAACACTTGTTGTACCAGGCCTTCAGGTGCACGTAGCTTAAGACCCTTTAGATCTGCAACACTGTTAAGCGGTACTTTTGATACAAATGATTCAACGCCAGTTGTGGAGCCTCCAACAAATTTTACACCGTATGGTGCATATAGTTCAGTCATTAGCTCATAGCCGCCACCGTAGTTGATGTACTGCAGTAACTGAGTGGTGTCAGACCATGCGCCAACCATATTACCAATCAGACCAAAAGCAGGATCTTTACCGGAAAAGTAACCGGTTGCAGTGATATGACCATCAATGATGCCCATCTTTATGGCACCTAATGTTTCAGTATGTTTTACGATACTTCCGACAGGTAACAAATCAATATCAATACGACCACCTGACATTGTTTCAATACGGTCAGCCCATGCTTGCTGAACCTGGAAGTTCTTATCACCTGAAGGATCAGAAGATTGAATTTTGAACGTGTAATCAGCTGCGTATGCTGCTGTTGATAACAGGCTTGCGATCGTTCCGGCGATTAAGGTCTTCGCTATTTTTTTCATATTGATATCCTTTGTTTGTTCACGTTGTTATATGGCATTTATATCGCTGAGAAATAATATGTTACCGGTAACTTTACCGGGCTTATGTTACCGGTAACTTTGTTTGCTTGTCTTTGAATTGGATCACAAAAATTCACATGTTAATAACAAGAGGGAAATGAAAGGTCAGTAATGGAACTTATAATCAAGCGCAGTTTATACCCAAGTGATCTCAAGATGCTTGTTCAGCGAGATTTTATTGGCTTCTAGGCAAGACGCTGATTTGAAGACATAGTTGTTCTACGTTAATAATCAGCAACGCAGCATAGGAGCCAATAAAACTCGCCCTTCGGGAGTGAGTCAGCGTGCCCACTTCTGTGTCAAATGTGTTTGAAAGGGATGGCCATTTCTACACACATTTTCCTTGAATTGAACACGCTGAGCTCACTCTGAATCCTGCATCTTGAGGTCACTTGGGTATACATAGATTGGTGAGTTATCAAGCATCATCAAGAGAAAATCATATTCTTCTCATTATGCTGAATAATCAATTACTTAGCTATGATACAAAAAAAGCGGCAACCTATTGGTTGCCGCTTTTAATGTTAGGGGGAATAGTGCTATCCAGAGAATTTAAATTCTAGTTTGTGCCGTTTGTGCCGTTTGTGGCGTTACCATATTTGCTTCAGCTGCCTTACAGGCTGCTGCAGTGAAGATAACGTCTGTAGAGCTGTTCAGAGCTGTTTCAGCTGAATCCTGAATCACACCAATAATGAAGCCAACCGCTACAACCTGCATTGCAACTTCATTTGGAATACCAAACAGGCTACAAGCTAGTGGGATAAGTAACAGCGAGCCACCGGCAACACCTGATGCGCCACAAGCTGATACTGCTGCTACAACACTCAGTAATACAGCTGTCGCGATATCGACCTGAACACCCATAGTATGTACTGCAGCAAGAGTCAGTACGGTAATGGTGATCGCAGCACCTGCCATGTTGATGGTTGCACCTAGCGGGATAGACACTGAGTACGTATCTTCATGCAGATCCAGATCTTTACATAGCTGCATGTTCACTGGAATGTTTGCCGCTGAACTACGTGTAAAGAAGGCTGTGATACCACTTTCACGAATGCAACGGAACACAAGTGGATATGGATTTTCTTTGGTTTTTACGTAAACAATGATTGGGTTTACCACCAATGCAATCACTGCCATTGAACCTAGCAGTACTGCTAGTAGGTGTGCGTAGCCAGCCAGTGCAGAAAAACCTGTTTCCGCGAACGTATTCGCAACCAGACCGAAGATACCGATTGGTGCCAGACGAATAACAAAGCGAACGATCGACGTTACACCTTCAGACATGTCGTGGAACACTTGTTTGGTTGCGTCGCTTGCCTTGTGCAGAGCAAAACCAAGCGCGATTGCCCACGCTAGAATACCGATGAAGTTGCCACTCATTAGTGCGTTGACTGGGTTGTCTACAATCTTGAATAGCAAGGTATTTAGTACTTCTGCAATGCCTTCAGGTGGCGTTGCATTCGCGCTTCCAGCAACAAGAGTTAAAGTGGTTGGAAAAAGGAAACTCATGACTACTGCTGTAAGTGCTGCCATCAGTGTACCGAAAAGATACAGCATAATGATTGGCTTCATATTAGTGTGGGCACCTTTCTTCTGATTTGCAATCGAAGAGGCAACCAAGATGAAAACCAGTATCGGAGCGACGGCTTTCAGTGCACTAACAAACAATCCACCTAAGAAACCAACAGTAATTGCTGACTCAGGTGCTATAGACGCAAGGAGGATACCTGCGATGATACCAACGATAATTTGGACGACCAAACTTCCGTTAGCGACTCGGGCTAAAAAAGGTTGTGTTTGATTCATAATACATCCTGCATAATTTTTATATATGTATTGAAGCGTTATATTTCGCTTCAGAGACATTTTTTAACAGGATCTGCGATAGATTACCAGCTATCTTTTTAGAAACTATTGCGTCACAAGCCATTAACGTTATTTTTTGTGATGGCAGGGAAGTATTACAATACGGGCTTGGTCCAGGTTTGTGGTGTTAACCTTACTCTTGAATAACTGATGCTATTTGTTAAAAAAGCTCATACCCTGGTATGAGCTTTTTATTGTGACTATTTATTCGTTTATTGAATGAGTTTTTACGTTTTAGGTGGAACCAGTGGCTGCAATGTTGGTGATTTCACTGCATGAGCTTTGCTCTTTTGTGCCTGTTGCAGTAAAGCGAGCAGTGCTGCTTTATCCCATGTTCCTTTTTCTTTGCCGTAAGTGGCTGCCATCATTGCGGCAACCTCTTTCTCTAACTGGCCGATGAGGTCATTGCTCAAATGCTGCTTCGGCCATTGCTGGAAATAGGTTTGCACCCGGAGCGGCTGTCCGGCTTTTACAGCTGCAATCAGCTGTTCAACGGGGTTCGCAACTGTTGGCATTTGAGTCGATGTCGTTGCATGTTTTGCTGTTTGAGTATTTTTCTTAGCCCTTAGCCATAACACCAGGGTGATTAGCCATAAAGTGGCAAACAAGGCCGTCGCCCAAGGCCACCATCCGCGATCTGTCACTACTTTGACTTCGGCCGTGGTGGAGCTGTCTGCTGGACGGGGATCTGACAAAGCCGGTGCCAGTGGGATGCTAACAGTATTGCTGGTATCACCGGGCTGTACATCAATTGACAAACCATTGAGCTTGCTGGTTTCTTGCTGGCCTGTGGTCGTATTCCACCAGTTGATCGACAGGGCCGGTAAGGTTAACTGACCTTGTTCTCGCGGAATAATCACCTGTTTGATTGTCATGCTGGTGAAGCCATCGTTACTGCTGTAAATCGGTTTCTCGTCATACACCCGAACGGAGCCCGGATATTGCAGTGACAAATTAGGCATGCTGCTTTGTGCCGCATTTTTAATACGTAAAGTAATAATACGGGTTAAAGGCTCACCAACACGCACTTCACTTTTCTGTGGCTGAGAATTGATCTGCGGTTGCCATTCCTGCTCAAGCTGTAGCTCCGGGGTCGGCAGCCATAATCCCTGATAACCAGCAGGCTTGCCTTTTACTTCAAGTGTCAGATTTTGGGTTTTCTTTTCAACAGGAGTACTTGATGCTGGACCAAACCTCCGATTTTTTTTAACGATATTTCCTTTAAATACAGCGCCTTGAAGTAGGATTGAGCCTGCTTTATTGGCGGTGATCTGATAATAACGGGTAAATACAGCATAGCGGAGACCACTAATAACGGTTTCAGCCTGTCGATCATCGCCTATCTGGGTGACATTCAGCCCGTCGCCTTGCGGATCAGTCAAAGATAGCTGATCTATCTGCACATCAGTACGGATTTGCAGCCGGTAACGCAGACTTTCACCGACATAGAGCTGCTCTTTATCGATCTCGGCATCGAATCTGATATCCGGATCGGTGGAATTTGTCGAGCTGGCTTTGCTGCTCTTCAGGGACTGAATAACGATCGGATCGGTTGTTGAGCTGCCAATGCGAAAACTCGGGATGGTAAACTCTCCGATCTTTTCGGTGGCCAATACGACTTTCCACTGTGTGTACGAGGAAAGGGGACCAAATTTGTTGGTTTTTCCGCTATAGATACGGGGTATGCCGTAGATAAAATTGCCATCTAAAGCGGATAGATCCAGTTGTTCAGTATTGACGCTGTCATCAATAAACACGGTCAGTTGGAATACCTCATTCACTCCGACAATATTCTTTGATACCGTCGCTACAGCCTGCGCTGCCGAAGCAATGGCAGGCATGAAACTGGCGATAACCAGCATTATTGCCCACAGGAATGCAGTTGTTGGGCGTTTTAACAGAGACAAAATATTCATTTTCCTTTTCATCGTATCACCATGAATTCTCGGTAGACTGTGGTGCTTTTTTCTGACGAGCCTGTAATAGTAGCTGAGCACGGATCAAACCGCTGGTGTCATCGGGTACCTGCTCCAGCTTCTTAAGGATCGGATCACTGGCTGTCAGCGGGTTCGTATTGTCATCATTGGTCGCAACAGCCTGAGATGGTTGCTCTGGGGTTTCAGATTCCTCAGAAGATGATTGTTGCTCGGCAGATTGTTGAGTTGATTCTGGCTCGTTGGGA
The DNA here is from genome assembly GCF_050337085.1 of Photobacterium sagamiensis. NCBI lineage: Bacteria > Pseudomonadati > Pseudomonadota > Gammaproteobacteria > Vibrionales > Vibrionaceae > Photobacterium > Photobacterium sagamiensis. Next base: position 120,336 of record NZ_JAKJSP010000025.1, read on the forward strand.
TCTTGGGGTTGATCCTGTCCCTGCTGTTGCTCCTGGTTTTGTGATTGCTCGGGATTTTGTTGCGAGTTAGCATTGTCAGCAGGTTGTTGTTTATCGGCGTTATCTTGTTGCGAACTATCACGGTTGTTATCAGAATTCTGCTGATCCTCTGACTGACCGTCGTTTTGCTGTGACTCTGATGATTGCTCTTTACTATCAGAGCTATTCTGTTGCTGTTGCTGTTGCTGTTGCTGTTGCTGTTGCTGTTGCTGTTGCTGTTGCTCTTTGGCCTTTTTGACGACATCGAGATTTTTTCGTGCATCAGCAGCATACTCCGGGTTGCTCGCCAGCAAATCCTGATAGGTCTTGATGGCTTCATCCAGCTGTCCGGCCTGGGCATAAGCGTTACCGAGGTTATAGCGAGAAGTCGGATCGGTAAGCGGTGCTAATGTCTCGACGGCTTGTTGATAGTCACCGGCTTTGTACTGAGCAATGCCTTTCCATTGAGGATCTGAAAATTGCTCGGCAGCTGCAACATAATCCTTTTGCTGGAAGGATTGGTATCCTTGCTGATCGCTGGTTTCCCATGGTGATGCAAAAGCGTGGTCAACGGGCATCAATACCAGCATGGCTGCAATCACCACACCACGACGGAATCCAAGCAGTACAAACAGCATAAGTGGGATCAATAACCAAAAGCCGCCATTTATACGCTCTTCCAGCTCTTTCTCTTTATCCTTATTGGCCTGCTCTCTCGGTGTGGCCGTAGAAGCAACGATGGCATCGACATCCCGGTTGCTTGTTTGCGATAATTGTAAGTTCCCGCCGGTTGCTCGCACGAGTGGTAATAAGTTATCCAGTTCAACCCTAGCAATAACCGGTTTCCCCTGGCTATCGTTAAGCAATCTGCCATCCGTCAGTTTTATCGGTGCCCCTTGTTGAGTCCCTATGGCAAGAATCGATAAACGGTATGCCTGATCATCGAGTAAATCCATCACCTGTTCCGATTCTCTCTTACTCATACCATCTGTGACCATAATAATGTCACCGCCAGCGTGTCCCGCCTGTTTTAACAAGCTGATCGCTTCTTTAATTCCTACTGCGGCATTACTGCCCTGAATGGGCATGATTTCAGGAGACAGGTTGGGAATCAGGTTTTTCAATGTACTGCTGTCTTCGGTGAGCGGGCTGACCATATAACCGTCGGCGGCATAAACGACCAGGCCCGTACTGCCTTCTTTCCAGCCTGGTAGCATATCCAGTGCTTTAAAGCGTGCCTGGGTTAAGCGGTTCGGGGTTATGTCGGTGGCATACATTGAACGTGACATGTCCATGACTAACACCCGTGCACCTGACAGACTGTAAGCGGGCAAGGTTGTTTTCTGCCAGCTTGGTCCGGCAAGGGCAATGACTGCCAGTAACCAACCGATCCCTAACAACCAGAAAGGTTTAGCGGTTACTTTACCGCGCTCAAGTCCGAGCTGTTTAGCCAGATGCGGTGCAATCAATCCCGAATGGTGAGCTTTGCCTTTTAACCGCGGCAGCAGTAGTGCCAAGGGCAGAATAGCGAGTAACCAGTATGGGTGGAGAAAGGTGAAATCAACCATGACGTCTCCTCATCATTGCGATGACTACGGAAAGCACTAAAACAATGGTTAACGGGTAACGGAATAACTCGTCACGAGGACGCCAGGTTTGTTGCGCAGTATTAATAGGTTCCATTTGATCAATTAACTGATAAATATTTTTTAGCTCTTGTGGATTACGGGCACGGAAATATTGACCACCCGTCATATCGGCGATTTTGGTTAAGGCTCTTTCGTCGAGATCCTGTGAAGGGTTGACTTTACGGGTCGAGAAAAAACTGCGTTGAAGCATCTCCTCTGCACCCACGCCGACAGTATAAATGGTCACACCGCTTTTGGCCGCCAGTTTTGCCGCTTCTAGTGGTTCGATGACGCCGGCAGTATTGGCACCGTCGCTGAGTAAAATGATCACTCGTTGCGGTGCCTCGCTGTCAATAAAGGTTTTGGTCGCAATGCCTAAGCCTTCACCGATCGCGGTACTTTGACCAATTAAACCTAAGACAGTCCGGCCCAGTTGCTGCTGAACGGTATTGCGGTCAAAGGTCAGTGGTGTCTGAAGGTATGCATGATTGGCAAACAGTACCAAGCCAAGCCGGTCACCTTTACGGTTCTCGATAAAGTCAGACAGCACCTCTTTTACGGCGGTTAAGCGGTCAATGCTGTTGCCATCCGTGGTCACCATATCTTTGATCGCCATCGATCCTGACAGATCGACAGCCAGCAGCATGTCCCTGTGATCCGGTTGTATCTCGATAGGATCGCCATACCAGACCGGGCGGGCGAGTGCACCAATCAGACAGATCCAGCTAATGACCATAATGATTTTTCGCCAGATAGTGTTCGGCTGCTGTTGCCCGATCCCTTCGGGCAGTTTAGGCAGCTTGATGGCTGCTGGCTTGATGACAGGCTTGCTAAAACGATAGACCAGCCACGCCAGAGGAAGTAGTGCCCAGGCCCAAACCCAGATGAATTCAAACATCCCGGCTCTCCTTTTTGTCAACAGATGAGTCGCTAACGGATAAATGGCTGTCTGAGGAGTAAGCTGGTTTTTTCGGTGGCAGCGCTTTTGTCAGCCAGACAGACGCGAGCCGTTCGCACTGTTTGAAATCATCTCTGTTGATCCCTTGCGGGGAAAACAACCCTTGCTGCCATAATGCAGAATGATCTTGAAACCCTCGGTGTTTAGCCGGCAACTGTTGATCAAGAAATGCCAGCCAGCTTTCACCGGTTAATGCAGCGACTTGTTGGCGCGGAAAGTAACTCAGAGCGGCTTGGCGTAATAACTCATTGATATCGCCAAGGCTTTCTGTCTGGCGAAGGGCCTTGAGTTGTTGCATGGCCTCTTTCCGGGCTTGTTGAGTTGCGCGGTACTGTTTGAGCCTATGGGCAATAATGAAGACTGCACCAATGGTCAAAAGAATGCATAGCCACCATCCCCAAGCCAGCGGCCAAATGCCCGGAATAGCTTGAAGATGAATATCAGCCAGAGGAAGAGGAGCAAGAGTTTGATCAGCCATAATGAATGCGTTGACCTCCTAACTGCTGTAGTAAAGGTATCGCTGAAGATAAGTCATGGAGTGGGATCGCCAGCGTTCGGGTCATCTCCCTGATAAAGCATTGATGTGCTTCATACTGCTGGCTGAGTTTTTCCCGGGTTTTCTTTGAGGAAAAATCGAGCCAGAGTGATTGTTTACTATCGGCAACATTTTCGTGGCCCCGGAATGCCGTTTGGCCTTGCTCTAAGGGATCATGGATCCGCACAAACTGGATCCGGTTGTGATAGCGCAACTGGCTCAGGCGGCGTTTATCACCATCTTCAAGCTGATAAAAATCACTGATGATCACGATTTCACTGCCTTTCGGGCATAAGTGGTGCAAGTGCTTCAGTGCGGCGGAAAACGGAAGTGAGGGTCGGTTTTCTTCTTGTTCAGCAGCCTTCGTTGGCTTACAGGCACTTTTTTGCTCACCAAAAGCCTGATGTGCTCCGATTAATGCATTGATAACACGGAGCGGTCCTTGCTGGCGCGCTGTCGGTTTGCACTCTATCAGCTGGTTGCCGTCATAAATGATGGCGCCGACCCGATCCTTTTCACGTACCGCCAGCCAACTTAATAAGCTGGCAAAGTGCGCCGCCTGAACCGATTTCAGCATCAGCTGCGAGCCAAATTTCATGCTGTCACTGATATCTATCAGCAACATGACAGGTTGCTCACGTTCTTCGGTAAATAACTTGGTGTGGGTTTTCCCGGTTCGCGCTGTTACCCGCCAGTCAATTGCCCGGATATCATCACCTGCCTGATAAGGGCGAACTTCTGAGAAGTTCATTCCGCGGCCTTTTTGGCGGCTCATGTGCTGACCATTAAGTTGTGACCAGACACTTTGCGCCGGTGGCAGCCAGCGTACGGCTTGGTTTTTATATTGCAGCAACTCTGCCAGCGATAGATTTACACCATCGCTGTGGGCGGGCAGGGAAACTGTCATTTCGCTTTCTGTCATGCGCAGGCAACCTGAGCGATAAGGTTACTCACCACGGAATCTGCCGCAATACCTTCGGCCTGTGCTTCATAGCTGAGTAACAGACGATGACGCAATACCGGGTAGGCCATCTGCTGGACATCTTCAGGAGTAACAAAATCACGGCCATTTAACCAGGCATTTGCCCGGGCACAGCGATCTAAAGCCAGAGATGCCCTCGGACTCACTCCCATTTGTAACCAACTTGCCAGTTGTCTGCTGTAGCGTTCAGGCTGGCGTGTCGCCATGGTCAGACGAATAATGTAATGCTCGACATCTTCTGCCATGTGGATGTTTAACACATCGGTTCGGGCTGCAAAGATCTCTGCCTGGCTGATCTGTACAGGCTCTGATTTTACAATCCCCAAGGCTTCGCCGCGGTTTAAGCGCAGAATTTCCAGCTCACTGGCTTCATCCGGGTAGTTCACATTGAGCTGCAGTAAGAAACGATCGAGCTGTGCTTCAGGTAAAGGGTAGGTGCCTTCCTGCTCAATAGGATTCTGGGTTGCCATCACCAGAAATAGTTCAGGTAAAGAATAGGTTTTGCGACCAGCAGTGATCTGTTTTTCTGCCATCGCTTCTAGCATCGCAGCTTGTACTTTCGCAGGGGCGCGGTTGATTTCATCGGCTAGCACTAGCGAATTGAAAATCGGACCTGGCTGGAAGGTGAATTCAGCGGTTTCCGGACGGAAGATATCCGTACCCGTCAGATCGGAAGGCAGCAGATCCGGTGTAAATTGAATTCGGTGAAAACTGCCTTCGATGCAATCAGACAGCACCTTGACTGCACGGGTCTTAGCAAGGCCAGGGGGCCCTTCTACCAGAATATGCCCATCAGCAAGCAAGGCAATTAATAACTGTTTTACGAGATCAGGCTGTCCAATTACCTGGCTTTCCAGGTAAGTTTTAAGGCGTTGAAAAGTTGTTGCTAGCATAGATTGGTTATGTCCTTGGAATACAAACAGTCAAACAGGAAATAGTGAAAGTCAGACTAAGAAAAAACAATTAAGTTCACGCAGCATGATTTTTATAATATTCAGCGATTCGTGTCCAGTGATGGCTCGATCATGATGAAATATGGCGCCACCTTGCGACCTGGAACTATTTACCAGTCTCTTTTCGTCATACACCAGCCAGAGTTTAGTTCCTTATAGCTTAACGCCTCACGCCTCAATGATACTAATGAATAAAATTTGTGCATAGATGCATATGGAATGTGGAAAACATGCTGACAGATGTTCGTTATGCTTTTTACTCCTTCGTTGGTACAAATGCGTATCTTAATAATTAACATTTAATCAATGGGGCATCACAAAGCTCATGCTTATGGTGACAATGTATCTTTTGACTAATAGGACAAATATTTGTGATTCTATTCAGGTATATTGGTAAGACCACCAATACTGCATCTTGATATTTATATGTGTCTATGCTCTTATGTGTCTTGTGCAACAAATAGAACATAGCAGTGTCATGTTAAATCGCTAATATGGAAACATATTCAGGTGAATAGCTTAATTGCTATCTGGATTGATATTCATGTTTATAACGTGAGTATTAATGATAAAGCCCAGTAAATACATGAGCATAGTGATTTGTAGTGATAGGATGGAGTCTGATTTAATGAGTAAGAAAGTATTAGTGACTGGTGCAAATGGTGGAATGGGTTCTGCGATTACAGAAGCTTTGGTTAAGGCAGGCTATCGTGTAATTGCTTCGTATTACCCTAAAATTGAAGCAGAAGCGAAGGAATGGTTTAAAGAGAATAATTATTCAGAAGATCAGGTTCGCTTGTTCCCGCTTGATGTTACAGATACGGCCTATTGCAAAGAGGCGATTGCAACATTGTTGCAAGAAGAAGGCTACATAGATGTACTGGTTAATAATGCTGGAATTACACGTGACACCACCTTCAAACGTATGTCGGTTGAGCAATGGAACGATGTTATTAATACAAACCTGAACAGTCTTTATAACGTGACTCATCCGCTGTTCGGTGCAATGTGTGAACATGGTAATGCCCGCATTATCAATATCACTTCTGTCAATGGTCTGAAAGGTCAGTTTGGTCAGACAAACTATTCTGCAGCTAAAGCAGGGATGATTGGATTTACAAAAGCCCTGGCCGCAGAAGGTGCACGATCAGGCGTTACAGTAAATGCGATAGCCCCTGGTTATACCGGCACAGCAATGGTTGAAGCGATTAAACCAGAGATACTTGAAGGGATCAAAGCTGAAGTTCCAATGAAACGTCTGGCTCGCCCTGCTGAAATTGCAGCCGCAGTTACTTTCTTGGCAAGTGACGAAGCCGCATATATTACCGGTGAAACTTTATCAGTTAACGGTGGCTTATACATGCACTAAGCGTGTATTAATACGTTTGAAGAATGGACGCAAAAAGATCATGACTAAAGTATTTATTGTTGCCGCTAAACGTACACCAATTGGTAGCTTTAACGGTGCTCTTAAAACGGTTTCCCCTGCGAACCTTGCTGCTGTAGCGATTAAAGCCGCTTTGGTGCAGGCTGATGTTGCTTCTGAAGCAATTGATGAAGTTATACTTGGCAACGTAGTTGGTGCTGGACAGGGCATGGGCCCGGGTCGCCAGGCCGCTATTTATGCTGGTATTCCAAATGAAGTTCCTGCCTATAGCCTGAATATGGTGTGTGGTAGTGGCATGAAAGTGGTGATGGATGCCGCAGCACATATTAAAGCTGGCGATGCTGAGCTGGTGGTTGCAGCTGGCGCGGAATGTATGTCACAAATACCTTTCGCTGTCTCATCGCAAATTCGTGATGGTCAGAAAATGGGCAGCATGGAGCTGACAGATCTATTGATTGCTGATGGTTTGACTGATGTTTTTAACGACTATCACATGGGTATGACCACAGAAAATGTGGTTGAAAAAATCGGCCTGACTCGCGAACAACAAGACAACTTTGCTTTAGCTAGTCAGCAAAAAGCGGTGGCTGCCATTGAACAAGGTAAGTTTGTTGATGAAATCGTACCTGTTGAAGTGACGGTTCGTCGTAAAACCAGCTTAGTCGATACCGATGAATACCCTAAAGCCGATGCCACTATTGAAGGTCTGTCGAAGTTACGTCCAGCCTTTAAAAAGGATGGCTCGGTAACGGCGGGCAATGCGTCGGGCATCAATGATGCTGGTAGCGCAATTATCGTGGCCTCTGAAGCAGCGGTTGAGAAATATGGCCTGACACCACTAGCAGAAATTCAAAGCTATGCACAAGCTGGCGTTGCGCCAGAACTAATGGGATTAGGTCCTGTTCCTGCTGTTGTAAAAGCCTTGGATAAAGCTGATTTGGATATTAAGTCAGTCGGTTTGTTTGAATTCAATGAAGCGTTTGCTGGCCAGGCCTTAGGTGTGTTGCACGAAGTGGCTAAAGAATTAGACACTTCCGTTGAGGACCTTGCCGAACGTACTAATGTTAATGGTGGTGCGATTGCACTAGGTCACCCTCTGGGCGCATCAGGTAACCGCATTATTGTCAGCCTTCTACACGAAATGCGTCGACGCGGAACGGAATATGGCCTGGCCACACTTTGTGTGGGTGGTGGTATGGGTACTGCCATCGTATTGAAGAAGGTTTAACTCTCAGTTGCTCCAGATAAAGAGCAGTTGTTCCCAGATTGTACTTGCCTGAGTTAAAAGCTAATTCCTGGTCAGGTACTTTGCTAATTACTTTTTGTTATTTAAGGAATTAAGATTATGTATACGGAAATGTTTAAATCTTTCTCAGAGCAAACAGAAAAGACACTTGCACCTTACGTTAAGTTCAACAAACTCTTCACTAAGAATGTTGAAGATCTTACCGAACTTCAACTTTCAGCTGTACGTGCGTACAGCAATCTTGGCTTATCTCAGCTTAAAGCCGTGGGCGAAGTGAAAGATCTTGAATCGTTGACAGCATTCAATGGTCAGCAGCTAGAAACGTTAACTAAACTTTCTCAGCAGCTAATGGATGATAGCAATAAATTTACTTCAGTTGCTCAAACATTTAAAAATGATGTTGAAGAACTTGTTGCTGAAAATGTAAAGCAAGTGAATCCAGTTTAAATGATATGACCACTCTGCCGCCCCTTCCTCAGGGCGGCATTATTAGCCCAGGTACAGAGGTCATTGTAATGAACTATAACTTCTTTTCTGACTATTTTGCCAAGCTCCAGGACACGAACCAGCTATGGTGGAAGGAACTGGATTCTGGCAAAACAGCCTATAATAGCCCTCTTAGTCAAGCGCTAAACGAAGTAAGCATTGATGATGCAAAACAGCTGATTGAGAAAGCATCCGCACAACCTGCCGTCCTTGTAAAAGTGCAAATGGAGTGGTGGGAAAACCAAATGAAAATTTGGCAGAACGTCGCCATGAATGGTGGTGAAGGCAACGATCTAGTTAAGCCTGAAAAAGATGACAAGCGTTTCAGTGATCCTGCATGGGAAAACGAAGCGTTTTATAACTATATTAAGCAGTCTTATCTGCTTTACAGTAATACGATGAGAGAAAGCATCGATTCGATTGAAGGATTAGATGAGAAAGTTAAAGAGCGGCTAGGGTTCTTTTCGCGCCAGGCAATTAATGCCCTTTCTCCAACCAACTTTATAACGACCAATCCGGAGCTCGCAAAACTTACCGTTGAAACAAATGGCGAGAACCTAGTTAAAGGTATGGAATTGCTACAGGAAGACATGAAGGCAAGTGCCGATGTTCTCAAAATTCGCATGACCAATAATGATGCCTTTAAGCTGGGTGATAATGTTGCGAATACTGCGGGTGATGTGGTGTTTAAGAATGAGCTATTCGAGCTGATTCAATATAAGCCACTGACTGAAAAAGTGAATCAAACACCGCTGCTTATTGTTCCTCCGTTTATTAATAAATATTACATCTTGGATCTTCGTGAGAAGAATTCGATGATGCGTTGGTTGGTAGAACAAGGTCACTCGGTATTCATAATGTCGTGGCGTAACCCAGACGCAACGATGGTTGATATTGACTTTGAGCATTATGTACTTGATGGTGTCGTGAAAGCGATTGATGCTGTCGCAGATATTACGGGTGAGAAGCAAATTAATGCGGCAGGCTACTGCATTGGCGGTACCTTATTGGCGACAACGTTAGCTTATTACTCGGCTAAGCGTATGCGTAATCGTGTTAAGTCAGCATCATATTTTACAACCTTACTGGATTTTTCACAGCCTGGTGAGATTGGTGCCTATGTCAATGATCCAATTGTCACTGCGATTGAAGCGCAGAATGAAGCTAATGGTTATATGGACGGTCGTTCACTGAGTGTGACCTTTAGTTTGTTGCGTGAAAACAGCTTATATTGGAACTACTACATCAATAATTATCTTAAAGGTAATAGTCCTATTGACTTTGACTTGTTGTATTGGAATGGCGATAGCACGAATGTGGCTGTAGCTTGTCACAGTACACTGTTGCGTCAGTTCTACCTGGAAAATAAATTGGTAGAACCTAAAGGGTATAAAGTCGGTGGCGTTTATATTGATCTGACAAAAATAAAAGTACCGGCGTATTTTATCTCTACCCAAGAAGATCATATTGCCCTTTGGCAAGGGACTTACCGTGGAGCTCAAAAGCTGAATGGTAATTCAACGTTTGTACTTGGTGAATCCGGTCATATCGCCGGCATTGTTAATCATCCAGCCAAAAACAAATATGGCTTCTGGACGAATGATAATCGGGTTGAAGACGCTGAAGAATGGCTGAGTGGAGCAAACCGTCAGGATGGCTCCTGGTGGACTCACTGGAATAGCTGGTTGGCAGACTATAATGCAGATGAACAGATTGATGCGCGAACATCAGGAAACGCCAATTATCCTGTGATGGCAGCGGCACCTGGTTCATACGTATTGCAAACACTGCCGATAGAAATTCCGAACATGAAAGAGCAGTAATTAAGTTTGTTGTTAAACGGGCTTAGTTCCGCTTAACAAAATATATTGAAGAAAGCCGGCAAATATTTGTCGGCTTTTTTGTGCTTGAATAAAAAACAGCAAAGCATTATTGTTTGAATTACCTTATTAATTGCCTGTTGGTGCTTAATTGTTGAGCTGTTGATTGGTAAAACATAAAAAAGGATTGTTATGTTTGAATATCTCCCTATAATGCGCCTCGTTGTCACAACAAACTACCGAGTAGATAGCTGAGGCAACCACGTTCTTTAATAATTTGACCATGCAATCTGTGTGGGCACTCGTGAAATGATTCGTCGAAAGATTTATCAATGAACTGAGTGACCAAACGATGTAGTTACTGCAGAGTAATTATATTGGCACAGTCAATTTACGTTTCGCTCTTTCTTCTCGAAGAAGGGGTTGAAACAGAAAATCAGTAAAAATCATTGAGCCGTTCCTTAGGGAACAACAAAACTTTAATTGAAGAGTTTGATCATGGCTCAGATTGAACGCTGGCGGCAGGCCTAACACATGCAAGTCGAGCG
>NZ_JAKJSP010000130.1:0-725 GCF_050337085.1 Photobacterium sagamiensis
CGGTGCCGTTGATGGTTACTGTAACTTGCTGCTCGGTGCCGTCGGTCGCGGTAAAGGTGATGGTGTCGGTAACCTTGTCGCCCTGATCCAGCTGCTGCACCTTGGTTTGATCTAAGGTGTAGGTCCAGTTGCCGTCAACCAGCTCGAAGCTGCCGTAGCCGTTGTCGCCGGCGGTGCTGGCCACATTATCAAAGCCTGGGGTGTCGCCGTTATCCACGTCGCTGATCGCAATGCTGCCGCCGGTTGTAACCGCCGCATCGCCGATATTGCCTTCGCTCACCTCACCGCTGAAACTGCCGCTCACTTCCGGTGCATCTTCGGTGCCGTTGATGGTTACTATAACTTGCTGCTCGGTGCCGTCGGTCGCGGTAAAGGTGATGGTGTCTGTAACCTTGTCGCCCAGACCCAGCTGCTGCACCTTGGTTTGATCTAAGGTGTAGGTCCAATTGCCGTCAACCAGCTCGAAGCTGCCGTAGCCGTTGTCGCCGGCGGTGCTGGCCACATTGTCAAAGCCTGGGGTGTCGCCGTTATCCACGTAGCTGATCGCAATGCTGCCGCCGGTTGTAACCAGCGCATCGCCGATATTACCTTCGCTCACCTCACCGCTGAAACTACCGCTCACTTCCGGCGCATCTTCGGTGCCGTTGATGGTTACTGTAACTTGCTGCTCGGTGCCGTCGGTCGCGGTAAAGGTGATGGTGTCKGTAACCTTGTCGCCCTGATCC
>NZ_JAKJSP010000131.1:0-725 GCF_050337085.1 Photobacterium sagamiensis
GGCGGTAACAGGGGCGGTAACAGGGGTTCGACTCCCCTACGGGACGCCACTTCTTTTAAAGAAGTATGGGTCGTTAGCTCAGTTGGTAGAGCAGTTGACTTTTAATCAATTGGTCGCAGGTTCGAATCCTGCACGACCCACCATTCCTTCCACAAGGAATTAAAACTCAGTGGGCGATTAGCTCAGTTGGGAGAGCACCTCCCTTACAAGGAGGGGGTCACTGGTTCGAGCCCGGTATCGCCCACCATCTTTTATTTGAGAAATAAAGAAAAACCCTTTATGGGGCTATAGCTCAGCTGGGAGAGCGCCTGCCTTGCACGCAGGAGGTCTGCGGTTCGATCCCGCATAGCTCCACCACTTTCTAAATGCACTCTCGAGTGTGATTAGAAAGTGGTTTTTTTATTCTTAGGGATAATAAAACACATGCTCTTTAACAATCTGGAMAGCTGACTAGTAAATTGAATTTTTAAATTCAATTACAAATGTTTTTTATTTAACGATAAAAAACGAGTTCTCAAAACAAACACATTCAAGTGTCTTGTGTAAGAGTCCGGCGAAAACAAATCCTCTCTTTATAGAGAGAAACCTTGGTTGTTGCCATACGAAACCTCTTGGGGTTGTATGGTTAAGTGACTAAGCGTACACGGTGGATGCCTTGGCAGTCAGAGGCGATGAAGGACGTATTAACTTGCGATAAGCGTAGATTAGGCAGTAAAAGCCACTTG
>NZ_JAKJSP010000132.1:0-698 GCF_050337085.1 Photobacterium sagamiensis
GAACAMAATTGGCTAGAAGCAAACGTTTTAGATACGGTCACGATTTGTTTACCATACCATTTTGCTTTGTATTCCAACATTTTTTTGAATTGGTACCAAGATACTTCACTAATAGCTTTAGCTAGTTTGTGATTTTTCATCATATTCGACACTTGCAAGTCTTCCATTCCAATMACATCGTGGTTTTTGATGATTTCGGTAGAAACTTTATGTAAGTAATCCATTCGGGCATTTGAAATTTTTTCGTGTAGGATAGCCACTTTTCGTTTTTGTTTTTGATAGTTTTTGGCTTCAGCCAATGGTTTATTTTGATTCAAGGCTATTTCTTGTCGCCTYGAAAGAATCCGTTGTGCTTTGGCCAATTTYTTTTCGACCGTCCGGAAGAATTTTGGGTTTTGATAGACCGTACCATCTGAAAGAATAGCAAAGTTCTTCAAMCCAACATCTACACCGCACGAACGATTCGTTTTAGGAAGTACTTGTACATKGGTTTCRGCTAAAACGGAAATGAAATATTTACCCGAAGGGTTCCGCCTGATTGTGGCATTGATGATTCGCCCTTCGACTTCGCGGCTTTTAGCAAAACGAACTAGACCGAGTTTTGGCAATTTGATTTTGTTTCCAAYMATTCCRATATTYCCATTCGTATGTTTAGTCGTRTAGGACTGGATAGGATTCTTTTTCGATTTGAAGCGTGG
>NZ_JAKJSP010000133.1:0-692 GCF_050337085.1 Photobacterium sagamiensis
ATTCAATTCAAAAGAGTGCCTGATATCAGAAACACTCAGCCATTATGCCAAGAAACACACCGATTCACTGATAGAGCTGATTAACAACCCGGAACTGTCACTAGAACAAAAAATAGAGATGCGATTTGAAAGCCTCCGCCAACTGGTGATGAATAAGCAGTTTTATGGTTGTTACTTCCAGCTTGCCTATAGTGAATTTTGCAATAAAGACGAGGGCATCGCTTCCATTTGCACCCAATACAAACAAGGCAGGGTTGACCTGATCACAGAAATGCTAGCCCGGCACCATGTTAATGATGCGCAATGTAAAGCCGTGAAAGCTGAGCTGATCTTCAGTGGCCTGATTGCATCATTGCCTATATCTAAAAATACGGGTCTTATCGACATAGCAAAAGAAATGTATCTCAGAGAGATCTTTTAAAGAGCCAGCATAGGGCGATCTTTCATTTCATTGTTTGGCTGTGATATTGAATGTATACCGAACGACAGGTATAAAAAATGCCGGCCATAGCCAGCATTGTTTCAGAAGATAAGTCTTCTAATTATAAAGCAACTACGTTCGCTGCTTGAGGGCCTTTTTGGCCTTGCTCTAGGTCAAAAGAAACTTTTTGGCCTTCAGCTAGTGTCTTAAAACCTTCAGAAGCGATAGCTCGGAAATGAACGAATACGTCAGCACCGCCGTTATCCTGAGT
>NZ_JAKJSP010000134.1:0-686 GCF_050337085.1 Photobacterium sagamiensis
CATCATGCCTGTATTAGAAGTAAAAGCACGCCGTGTGGGTGGAGCTAACTACCAAGTACCAGTTGAGGTGCGTCCAGATCGTAAATCGACTCTAGGACTTCGTTGGTTAGTAAACTACTCTCGCCTTCGTGGAGAAAAAACGATGGAAGAGCGTTTAGCTTATGAAATCATGGATGCTGCTAACAATACTGGAGCAGCTGTTAAGAAACGTGAAGATACACACAAAATGGCTGAAGCTAATAAAGCATTCGCTCATTATCGCTGGTAAGATTAATAACTATAAAATCCTTATAAAAGGAAGGAGAAAGACAAATGGCAAGAGAGTTCTCCTTAGCAAATACTCGTAATATCGGTATCATGGCTCACATCGATGCTGGTAAAACGACAACAACAGAGCGTGTTCTATACTATACTGGTAAAATCCATAAAATTGGTGAAACACACGAAGGTGCTTCACAAATGGACTGGATGGAACAGGAACAAGAACGCGGAATCACGATCACATCCGCTGCAACAACTGCACAGTGGAAAGGTCACCGTGTAAACATCATCGATACACCAGGACACGTAGACTTCACAGTTGAAGTTGAACGTTCATTGCGTGTACTTGATGGAGCTGTAGCTGTACTTGATGCCCAATCAGGTGTTGAGCCTCAAACTGAAACAGTTTGGCGCCAAGCTACAAC
>NZ_JAKJSP010000135.1:0-682 GCF_050337085.1 Photobacterium sagamiensis
GCTTATGCAGCTGGGTTTCCCCATTCGGAAATCGYAGACTCAAGTGGCTTTTACTGCCTAATCTACGCTTATCGCAAGTTAATACGTCCTTCATCGCCTCTGACTGCCAAGGCATCCACCGTGTACGCTTAGTCACTTAACCAYACAACCCCAAGAGGTTTCGTATGGCAACAACCAAGGTTTCTCTCTTAAAAGAGAGGATTTGTTTTCGCCGGACTCTTCTTTTATTTCCACTTTTTTAAAAAAAGTGAAGACAAAAATACAAGACACTTGAATGTGTTTGTTTTGAGAACTCGTTTTTTATCCCTTCTTTAAATAAGAAGTCATAAAAAACATTTGTAATTGAATTCGAAAATTCAATTTACTAGTCAGCTTTCCAGATTGTTAAAGAGCATAACGCAAAAAGCGTTAATCAATAACCGAGGTCATTCATTAGCGCTTTCGCTATTTCTTTTACATTTCGACCAAGCAATCTGTGTGGACACTGCATAAAACAGTAAGTCTTTAGGTAAGGAGGTGATCCAGCCCCAGGTTCCCCTAGGGCTACCTTGTTACGACTTCACCCCAGTCATGAACCACACCGTGGTAAACGCCCTCCCGAAGGTTAAGCTATCTACTTCTGGTGCAGCCCACTCCCATGGTGTGACGGGCGGTGTGTACAAGGCCCGGGAACGTATTCACC
>NZ_JAKJSP010000136.1:0-674 GCF_050337085.1 Photobacterium sagamiensis
GCATTAATATTCTTTTAGATCCCGTTTTTGTTGAAATTGAGAAAAAACAGCTGTGGTGAGTAAGGATGAGTCATTTTGATAAACATTAGTGAAAATCTCCTGACGAGATTTCGTTTTTTCAATATGAATCCCGAGATTTTTATACTTCTTGATTATTTCGTTAGTCATACTTACTCTCCCTTTCTGCTGTATCATTATCCTTTAACTTCCCAATTAACGAATATATAAAACCTATTTAAAGAATTGAATAGAAAAGCCATACAGTGTCACTGTTAACACTTGTCAATTAACTTGAATTGTTTGCAATCGATGTTCGTGTACTTCGTCCTTTTCAACATGCACCTGAACTTTATAGGTGCCGGGTTCAACAAAAGATACCTTATTTTGGTAATTTCCTTTTTCCTCTTCTTTAGCTTTGGTGAAATGGCTTTCTTCGCTACCTTCTTTCCACACCTCAAAATTCACATCTGCATTTGCCAAAGGCTTTCCATTCAATTCTACAGTTGCTTCAAAGTTCGAACTGCTTCCTGCCTTCACAGGGTTACTTTGAAAATCAATTGAAACATCCGTACTTGGATGGGCAGATGCGCCTTCACTTTCATGATCCGTAACGACAACTTCTTTTTCCGGCATCACATGCAGCCCTTTGGCTGTTACATGGGCAACCACATAAT
>NZ_JAKJSP010000026.1:0-118644 GCF_050337085.1 Photobacterium sagamiensis
GCTCATGGGCTCATGGTCGAGCAGGTGCTTCGTGATGTTGCAAAATCCGATGAGCGTTTCTCGTTTGTTATCCTGCGTTATTTTAACCCGGTAGGCGCTCACGAGTCGGGCCTTATTGGTGAAGATCCTAACGGTATTCCCAACAACTTGCTGCCTTATATTTCGCAGGTTGCGGTAGGTAAATTAGCCAGCCTGGCTGTCTTTGGTGATGATTATCCCACCAAAGACGGCACAGGGGTGCGCGATTATATCCACGTGGTTGATTTGGCCGCCGGTCATTTAAAAGCACTTGAGCGTATCGCCGAAGATAAAGGGGTCTTTACCTATAATCTAGGTACAGGTATTGGCTATTCAGTCCTTGAGATGGTCAAAGCGTTTGAGCAGGCATCTGGCGTGCCTGTGCCATACGTTATCTCTCCTCGTCGAGGTGGTGACATCGCTGAATGTTATGCTGAGCCGACGTTGGCTCGTGAAGAACTAGGCTGGCAAGCCGAGCGCGGTATTTCAGAAATGATGCAAGATACCTGGCGTTGGCAGAAAAATAACCCTAATGGGTATAACAGCTAAATTAACAACTTCATTACTGAAACTGTATTAACCCACCAACAATTTCTGGTGGTATATAAAGGAATAATAATGACCATAATAAAAAAAGCCGTCATCCCTGTGGCGGGGCTAGGAACGCGTATGTTGCCGGCAACAAAGGCAATTCCCAAAGAAATGCTACCGATTGTTGATAAACCACTTATTCAATATATCGTGAGTGAGTGTGTGGCGGCCGGTATTAAAGAAATTGTGCTGGTGACCCATTCGTCTAAAAATGCGATTGAAAACCATTTTGATACCTCGTTTGAACTGGAAGCGACGCTTGAAACACGGGTTAAGCGCCAGTTATTAGATGAAGTACAAGCGATCTGTCCGAAAGATGTCACTATTATGCATGTGCGTCAGGGCCAGGCAAAAGGACTGGGTCACGCGGTATTGTGTGCGAAACCACTAGTGGGTGATGCACCGTTTACCGTGGTACTGCCTGATGTGATTTTAGATGAATACACCGCAGATCAAACGACAGAAAACCTTGCCGCAATGATTCAGCGCTTTGAGCAAACGCAAGCTAGTCAGATCATGGTCGAACCCGTTCCGATGAACGATGTTTCAAAGTACGGTGTGGTTGATTGTGGTGGCGCAGAACTTAAAGGCGGCGAATCTCATTCAATGACAGCCATGGTTGAAAAGCCGGCAATTGAAGATGCACCGTCGAATCTCGCCGTTGTGGGCCGTTATGTGCTCTCTTCTAAAATCTGGGACAAACTGGCGATCACCCCACCAGGTGCCGGTGATGAAATTCAGCTGACGGATGCTATTGACATGTTAATGGCAGAAGAAACGGTTGAAGCCTTCCATATGACCGGTAAGTCACACGATTGTGGTGATAAATTGGGTTATCTGAAAGCGTTTGTCGAATACAGTCTGCGTCATGAGTCTTTAGGTGCAGGTTTTAATCAATATCTTAAGACCCTGATCAATGATGAACCGTCATTGAAGTTGGTAGGATAAAAGCTGGCTCTAGCCCAATATTTAACCCTTTTTTAGATAATTCCTATGACCTATGCATTTCTGTTTGTTTTTATAACTTCTTTTATCAGCTTGTTTGTTTTTCGTAAGCTGGCAAAACGTGTCGGTTTAGTTGATAAACCTAACGCCCGTAAACATCACCAGGGCGTTGTTCCGTTGGTAGGGGGGGTATCAATCTTTGTGACCCTTGCTATTACCTTATTATTATCACCGCTTGAAACTGACACGGTTCTGTTTCTTTGCTGTGCCACCATTTTGGTGATCACCGGGGTGATTGATGATCGCTATGACATTAGTTTTAAAATCCGCTTGGTCACTCAGGCGGGTGTATCACTGGCGATGATCATTATTGGCGGTAAGAGCCTGCATAGCCTGGGTTATCTGATGGGCAGCGAGGCAATTGAACTTTCCGTCGCCGCAAGCTATATCATCACTATTTTAGGCGTGATCGGTGCGATTAATGCGTTTAATATGGTTGATGGCATCGATGGGCTGCTTGGCGGGCTGGCATCGGTGACCTTTGGTGCATTGGGCTTTATGTTCCTGATTGATGGCAATATAGAGCTGGCGATGATCTGTGGCCTGATTGTTACTGCGATGGTGCCGTATATTCTGCTTAATTTGGGATTTCCTTTGGGCCGTCGCTTTAAGGTCTTCATGGGCGATGCCGGCAGTATCTTTATTGGCTTTACCGTAATTTGGCTGCTGATTGAAGCCACGCAAGGGACTAACACCACACATATCCGTCCGGTTACTGCCTTGTGGGTGATTGCTATACCATTAATGGATATGGCAACCATTATGGTGCGCCGGATCCGTAAAGGGCAATCACCGTTCAAACCGGATCGTGAGCACTTACACCATATCTGCCAGCGTATTGGTTTATCATCAAATATGTCTCTGTTTGTGATCTGTCTGATGGCATCGATCATGGCCGGGATTGGTATTTGGTCTGATATGGAACAGATCAATGAATCGGTGATGTTCTTCAGTTTCTTGTCGGTATTTGCGGTGTACTTTTTTGTTATCAGCCATATCTGGCGCATCATTACTGTTGTTCACAAGCTCTTTGGTACCAATAAAGCCATTCAGTTAAATCTGGATGCGCAGCAGAGCGGTGCTGATAAATAGTCGCTACCAAAAACGACAAGCATAAGCAGATGGGGCGAGGAAGGGTTGCATATCAATGATATGCAACCCTTCTTTCATGTATTTACCGAATCTTAATTAAACTGCCTATCTTCCTAATACTCGTGCCTTCGATCTTCCCGCCGTATTGCCTTCGACATCCTGTCATATCTCTCCAGCTCATCTAAAAACAATGAGCACTTCCACAGCACAACAAATCCAGTATTGATCAGCGAGGTCAAAGTCAGGCTCTCTCTCCACGCCAAAACCGTTTTATCTTGCATACATCCCTCCTTGCAATCGATAAGCTGGCTGAGCAATGCTGCTGGAAATCTTACCTTAGAGCTATATTTCAACAGCTATATACCAGGTAGACAACATTGATATGCCTAAGCGGAGCATACTTTTCAGTGTAGATGTAAATGTAGGAAAGGTAAGTAAAACTCATGACATATGTAACTAAATTGTGATGAGATGCAAGGTCTAACTCCTAAGAAGACTACGGTCAGGGAAAGAGTGGCTGGTTTCGAGTTACCAGTACCTTGGCTCATAAATTATGATTTATTGAGCATATTAATTCTTTATCGATGAAGCTAAACAGTCGTCATCCCAGAAACCGCCAGACAGTAGACTTACAAACTTGCTCAAGACTTACCAGGCGGTTATCAGGGATCCATGTGCGGTGAAATTTGAAGGGCTTACATACCAATCAGGTTCTTCATGGCTGGATAATTCCGCGCACAGTGGATCCCTGGTCTATTATCTTCTGTGGAGCGATAAATTGATCGTATCAAGCGGTTTCATCTCACGATGTCAGTGACGGGTCTGCCAGGGATGACGAACTTTGGCCGTTTTAATCAATCATCTTCATTGCGTTTAGGTACTAGGCCCTGGGGCCTGTTCATCCAAGGACCTTATGCCGATTGGTATTAACTCTCCCTCTTCGTTTTTTCGCTAATCACTTCAGTTAGGTTGATATTGATTTTGCGAAGGAATGCGGTGATACGCCAGATATGGGTGATTGAGAGATAGTAGGTGACAAATAACAATAAGAAAGTACTGAACATAATAGCTTCGCTGACTTGCTGTTGCTCACCCAATACGCCGATGTAAGCAAAGGTAGAAGCAAGGCCACAAATAGCAATCAAGGTTTTGCGAGAGGAAAGGCCTAATCGTTGGCAAATATGATGAAGGTGTTCACGATCTGGCTTAAAGGGGGATTGTCCTTTACGGATCCGGCGAACCATAATGGTCGCCATATCCATTAATGGCAAGGCAATAATCCATAGGGCAGTGACCGGCCGTAGCGGGTTACTATTTTCACCCTGGGTACCATTAACCAATAACCAAATAACAGTAAAGCCAATAAAGACACTACCGGCATCGCCCATGAAGACTTTGAATCGGCGGCCAAAAGGGAAGCCCAGATTCAACATGACATAAGGGATGGTGGCAAGAATAATCACGATGCAGAATTGGTAAAGATCTTGCTGGTTATCCATCCAGAATAAATACCCCAGAGCGGCAAAACTGACGGTAGCTAAACCACCCAGTAGCCCGTCAATGCCATCCACCATGTTAAACGCATTAATGGCGCCTAAAATGGCCAAAATTGTAATAATATAACTTAGCGGTAAATTAAGCAGTATTTCTTGTTCGCCAACCAGATGCCCCAGCGTATTGAGGTTAAGGCCTCCGACTTTAATCATGATGACAGACATTATGACTTGGATGATCAGCCGAACTTTGACACTGATATCATATTTATCATCAATGGCACCGGTAAAGACTAATACGGAAGCGCAAAAAACATAAAGTGGCGCGTTTCTTGCGATTTCAGGGATGATCGCAAGGGCAATTGCGACAGTTAAGAATATAGAAATACCACCAATTAATGGCACAACCCCCTGGTGCTGTTTACGACCCGAAGGGATATCAACTAACTGTATTTTCTTTGCTATTTTTCGAAGGAAAAACAGACTGCAAAAAGAAAATAGAAAAATAAGCGCAAGTTCACTGTCCATAATGATTCTTCATTTTTTATTAAAAAGTACCTAGCCGCCGTTATTATATAGACTTCGGTTTACTTTAAAATTGTTATGCAACAATTGGCTTATGTTTTGTGGTGAAATGAGACTTTTATACCATATTCACAATTGATGAAATTGTTATTTGTTGTTTTTAAAGAAACTTTTTTCTCTGAAAACTAAAATGGAAAAATCAAAAAAGTAACTGTGATCATCGGTTTCAATTTTAAACGCTGTTAAAAGTGTATGCAGACAGTCCAATGGTGTCAAAATAATCCTACTGATAACCCGAAGTCGAATCTGTGGTTTTGATTTCTGTTGCTGGGCCCACTTCTGAATGGCTATGTTCTGATAGAGACAGATCGGAACGCCAGGCTGTTCTCTAATACTCTAAGTAGCGCTAATGTTAGTGCCACACTGTTCAGCTTGCTGCCAAGTTGCCGAGCCAATGGTGTCGATCCCTACACTCGTCTTCGCAATGTTTTGACAGAACTACTTCAACGAGAGGTAGTTGTGATACAAGTGATCTATTGTCCTTAACAATAAAAATCTTAAATAGCACCGTGGGGCAAAACACTCGCTTACGCAGTCAGACACAGAGTTGTTTTGATCAAGGACGAGTAGTGCTGGTTCCTGCTTGAACTCAGGGCTAAATGTTCTTCTTATCTGTATGTTTATCATGCCATCTAGCGTTTAACTTGTTGAAACTACGGTTGCTAGAAAGCAGGGATCAATCGAAAAAGATTGAAGGCTAAGTACTTATCGCAAGCCATTGAAGGATAAGTATCGATTTGTAATCGCGCCCTGAATCCACAGCTCTTTGGTAAGCGCGACTTGCCGATGATCCCATAGATCAATATAATCACGGGACAAAATTTCAATTTAAAAAAATGAGCAGATAGAAGCCTTTTTCTGCTTAAGCGAAGTGTTTCATATAGTTGCCACACGATGACAATGAGCAACAATCTTTTTAATCCGCACTTTAGGAGCGATACCTAAGGGCGGTAGCGTGTGAAAATCCACCGAATCAACTTTAGAGATAGGACCTCCCCACTAGGTGGGTGGGTGGGTATTTTATTATAAAACAACCACTTAATTCAGTATTTGTGCATGTGTATATCGAAGTTAATTTGAATTTTGCAGGACAAAATTTTAAACAAGTCTTTTTCATACCATTGAGTGTAAACATATACTGTTTCAATTATTTAGCAGAGTTGTCACATCGATAAGACATCTTTTTCGAGCTTTTTTCGGTGCTTTCTGACCCACGACAGAATGTCAAATTGTCACATAACTTGTTTGACATCCCCTTTTTAACATTAGTTGCAATAATCTGTGGTGAGCAACGGTGGGAAGAAATTGAAATTATTGGTTTAGAAAGCTTGGACTGGTTACAGGACATAGTGAGATCGAAAATCATTCAAAACAGAAGATAACGGACATGGTTGTAAAGAAACGCGCATGGATTTAAGGCGTTTGTTGTAAGCGATTGGACTGGTTAAAAGTAGGGTCTTCTCTTGTAAATAATCAGGAATATAGATACTTAGAAAAAGTGGGATTTAATGCATAATTTATTAATTTCGGGATTATTTGTTTCAATAGGCTTATTCATTGGCCGACTATCTGGCTTCGTTAGAGAAACCTTTATTGCATCGAATTTTGGTGCAACGGAGCAAACAGATTTGATCATCGTTTTTCTGTCAACACCTGATATCCTAGTAAATCTGCTAGTAGGTGGAGCATTAGGTATGGCTCTAATCCCTGAATTTAAAAGATTGGATCATCAAGCTGCGACTATACTTTATCGGCAGGTGTTGGCGTTGATGATAGTATTGTTCTGTATGATATCTCTAGTTGCTTATTTGTTTTCCTCTCAGATCCTTAGTTCATTTGCACCAGGCTTAAGTGATACTGCAACTCAAAAATATGGTGATACTTTTGCTATTACTTTCATTGCTATACCTTTAACTGTCGCTGCAGGTGTAACAACGGCTTTTTTGAATTACCGAGATAAATTTCTTATTCCCGCATTGGGAACACTAATTTTTAATCTTGTCTTGATCGCAAGTCTATATTTTGCAAGTCAATTCGATTCTGAATATATCTTGCTTGTGATTTCTATCGGGGTCTGTATTGGTGCATTTGTTCGTTGGTTTTCTCAGGTTATCAACTCTAAAATTTCACCATTTGGTCAGATTGATTTTTCAGATAACCTGGTCACGAGTTCGCTACTCAGACGTTATTTTTACTGTGTACTAACTGGCGGAATAATATTTTTAATACCTGTAGTAGCTCGTGCTATTGCATCCCATACTGGTCCTGGCGAGTTATCTCTGGTCAATTACGCAATAAAACTTGTGGAATTTCCATTAGGGGTTGTATTGACCGTATTTGCTATCGTGTTTTTTCCGCGCTTTTCTGGTTTTTTTGCAGAAGGCGATGAGAGTGCATTCTTAGAAACATTTAAAAGAGTATTGCTTTCAGTTATAGCAATATCTCTTGCTGTTTTTGTACCATTAAATCATTTTTCATCTTCTATCGTCTATCTTATCTATGATTGGGGCCAGTTAAATCCTGAGCAACTGAGTAAAATTGCCGCTTATTTTTACAGTGTTAGTCTGACGTTACCATTTCAAGGCATCAACGCGCTACTGATTGCGGTTATTGCTTCTAGAAGAGATACTCTTAGCCCGCTAATATGCTCTACGTGTTTGGCTGTTATATTTATTGTTATTGGCTATGGGTTTGTTACGGAAATTTCAGATGTCTTTAACTTAATGGTTTTCACTTACGCGTTACTTAGTGTCGCGTTGTTATTAATAATACATATTAAACATAAAATAAATTTCATTAAAAATGGTGATTTCACTTTTGATTTTTTAAAACTATTAGTCGCAGCGGTGATATATCACTGGCTACTTTCACTAGTGAATTTCACTCAACAACGAGTCTGGGTTGATATGATGGTAGCGAGTGTTTCCAGTATATTGTTTATTGTTGTATGTATTTTCTTAAGTCAAAACATTAGACGAATTATTAAGGTACAAAAAGGGTTGTAAATGTTTAATTTAATGCTGATTACAAATGATATTGATTTAGCCAAGCATGCTGTAGGATCAGGAGTCTCAAGAGTTTTTGTTGATTTAGAGACAAATGGTAAATTCGAGAGGCAAGGTCATTTAGATACCTTGATCAGCAACCACTCAATGCAAGACGTTAGAAATATTCGTAAAGTTATTTCTGATAGTGAATTGCTAGTTCGCCTCAACCCGTTTTATGAAGGTACACAACTTGAAATTGAACAGGCGATCAGTGCCGGAGCTGATTTGATCATGCTACCAATGTTCAAAACTATCGATGAGATTAAAGAATTTAGCCGGATGATTGATGGCCGTGCTAAATTTGTACCTTTAGTTGAAACAGCCGCTGCTGCTGAGTGTTTAACTGAGGTCGTTCAGGTCAAAGGCGTTAGTGAAATCTATATCGGGCTAAATGACTTACACCGAGACTTGGGCTTGAAGTTTATGTTCGAACCGCTTGCTAATGGATTACTCGAATCTTTGACTGCGACCATTAAAAAATCTGGTCTTCCTTTTGGTTTTGGCGGTTTGGCCCGGATTGGTGAAGGCACATTGCCTGCGGAGCTTATTTTAGCTGAACACGTTCGTTTAGGCTCATCGTGTGTTATTTTATCACGTACTTTCCATCGTCAGAGTGAATCATTATCCGATCTTCAAAGTTTTATGAACTTAGAAGATGAAGTTAACAAAATAGTACTTGCAAGGGAGTCTTTGCTTAAGCGGGATTTATCTGCACAACTGTCAGACAAGCAGCATGTTAACGATATCGTTCTTAGTATCATTTCTGGAAATGCATAATGAAAAGAATTGTTGATATATTGCTATCAATCATTGGGTTAGTCTGTCTGTTACCTTTCTTTGTTGTGATAGCACTGATTATAACTATAGATAACTTTGGTCCGGTGTTTTATAAGCAACAAAGGGTTGGTCTCAATGGTCAACTGTTTGGATTGTATAAATTTCGAAGCATGAAAATTAATGCCGATAAAATTGGGCCTTATTTCACATCAGAGAATGATCCTCGAATTACAAGTGTCGGTAAATGGTTAAGACGGTTAAGTATTGATGAGTTGCCTCAGCTTATTAATGTTTTGTTAGGCCATATGAGTGTTGTTGGACCCAGACCCAATGTACCACAACAACGAGAGCTGTACTCAGAAAGTTCTTGGACAAAACGGAATAGTGTTCGTCCTGGTATTACCGGACTGGCTCAGGCAACTAAGCGCTCTTCAGCGACGGAAAAAGAACGAGAAGCTTTAGATCTCGAGTATGTAGATAAGCATAACGTCGTGTTTGACCTCAAAATTATTTTCATGACAATAGAACAAGTTGTATTAAAAGGTGGTAATTAGTTATGTGCGGTATTTTTGGTTATTTTGATACACAAGGCCGTAGCCTTACCCCATTACAACTTCAAGATATGGGTGATGTCATTAAATATCGCGGCCCTGATGGTCAAGGTGTTTTTGTTGAACCAGGTCTTGCCTTAGGTAACCAACGTTTGGCTATTTTAGACATTGAACATGGACAGCAACCCTTTATTTCTGACAATGAGCAGATTGTTGTCGTGCAAAATGGTGAAATATTCAACCATGTTGAGTTGGCTGAAGAACTGAAGGACAGTGAATTCGAGTGTCGTACCCATTGTGATACCGAAGTGTTACTAAGATTGTATGAGAAACATGGTATCGACTTTGTTTCAAAGCTAAACGGAATGTTTGCAATCGCTATTTGGGATAATCACCAAAAAGCACTTTACTTAATCAGAGATCGAGTGGGTGAAAAACCGCTTCACTATCATAATGTTGAAAACCGCATCGTTTTTGGTTCTGAGATTAAATCTATTCTGGCTGCAGGTATTGATAAAAAACTGGACTTTAACGCCTTAGATTCTTTTTTAAGTTTTAATTATGTAGTGCCGCCATCAACTTTATTTAAAAACGTTAAACATGTCATGCCAGGAACTTATATTAAAGTTACGGCTCAGGCTGTTGAAGAAGTTCGTTGGTGGGATATAGCAAATGTTAAATTACAGCAAAAATCAGAGACCCAATGGATTGATGAATTTAATGAAATATTAGACGATGCAGTTCGTATAAGACTGAGAGCTGATGTACCTTTCGGAGCCTTTTTATCTGGTGGAGTAGATTCAAGCACTGTCGTAGGTTTAATGGCTAAGCATATGACTCAGCCTGTTAAGACGTTTACTATTGGTTTTCATGATGAAAAATTTGACGAATCACCATTTGCAGAACTCGCCGCAACTCGTTTTGAAACGGAACATGTTGTAGAAAAGGTTGAAGCTAATCTACTTGGTTTGTGGCCAAAAGCCACGTTTCACTGTGACCAGCCGCATGGCGATGTATCATTTTTGCCAACCTATAGGGTTGCGGAACTCGCTTCACGTAAAGTTAAAATGGTATTGACTGGCGATGGCGCCGATGAACTATTTGCTGGTTATGATAAATATAAGTCATTTTTTGCTCAAGATAATGCATTTAGTATGAGCAACAACGAATACCAGTCAAGCTATCTTGATAATATTTCTTTATTTAAGTCAGAATCTAAATCTGGATTATATAGTGATCAGCTTAAATTGAACATTTCTGAGGATAACGCAGAATCTTACGTTTCTCCCTTGTTTAATAAAGCTCAGCATATGGATCGGATTAATCAAGCTCTTTATATAGATACCATGCTGTTGTTACCTGGTAATAACTTAGTCAAACCTGATCGAATGGGGATGGCTGTATCTATTGAAAACAGAGCTCCATTCTTAGATTTCAGGATGATTGAATTGGCATTTTCAATGCCTGGCGAACTTAAGTTGCAAGAAGGTGAAACAAAGTACATTTATAAAAAAGCGGTCGCTGACCTTATCGGTAACGATCTAACCTACCGCAAAAAACAAATGTTTACGGTGCCAATTTCTGAATGGTTAAAGCATGACTTGAAAGATATGGTGTTGGATTTGCTGCTTTCTGAAAAAACGATAGCAAGAGATTTATTTAATAAAGACTATGTTGAAACGCTGTATGCTAATCATTGTAGTGGCAAAGCGAATAATACAAGAGAGATAAGAGCTTTGATGGCGTTAGAAATTTGGTTCAGGGAATTTATAGATTAGTTATAAACTCTTAATTTCATTAAAAATGGCCTTATTTATGGTTGTATTTCAAATATGAGAATAACAGCAAGTACTATTTACATATCCATTACATGCTTATTATTTGTTGTAATGGCTCACTTTCTGAATTTAAGAATGTTTAATGAGTTTGCTGATGATGGTTTTTATTCGCAAATGCTTTATGCATCGAAAGTGTTTGATGGTTTTATTGATACAAACCCTTTATTTTTTATTCATGTAGCACGATTGTTTGTTGTGGGTCCGTTTTTTTTGATTTACTCTCAAAAATTACCCGTGTTTTTTGAAGCTATATTTTATTTATTATATTTAGTGCCAATCATAAATAGTCATGTTTTTAAAAAAATAGGGCCAGCTAGAATATTTTTTATTCTAATTCCAATATTTTTAAGTTACCGTTCTGCATTAGGAATGTGCGCTATGGCCTATTTGTTTATTATTATAAATAGCGCTAATAGAAAATATTTTTTGTTATTCATGTCAGTATTATTAGCAAACTTAAGTTCTGGGATAGTATTATCTTGGGCTTGCATTATGTTTTTTAATGTAAAACTTGTCTTGTCTAGATATAAAATAATGATTCCTATCTCTATTGTTTTATTTGTTGGTTTTGTAGGCTCTGTTTCTCATAAAATACAATATATGCTATCTGAACGTGGAGCGGAAGTGAATGGCGGTCCAATAGATAGAAGTACAATAGTCGTATCATTTGTTGAAGGCGATTATGCTAGATTTATTATTTATTTGTTGCTAATTGCGACAGTGTATTTTGTTTTTCAATTTAAACTGAAGTATGCGGCGGTATCTAGCCAATTAGTTTTGTTCTTTGTTCCTGCAGTGATTAATATATTCTTTGAAGGGATTGGATTGATATCTTACTTGTTTGTATTAATCTGGTTTGTTTATTGTTTATTGATCTGCCCTAAAAACTTAACTTTATCAGAACCCAAGGTATCCTAAATTGTTGAATAATATACTTGTTGTTGTTTATGGTGGTGGTCATGCGGCAATGATGGTGCCGCTGATTAAAGAAATGCAGAAAAAAGAGGATTGCTCGCTTACTGTTTTAGCGCTAACTACAGCAGGAGCAGTCATGAAGGCTAATAATATTGAGTATGCTACGTATAACAACTTTACTCACTTAGTCGATGATTGTTTTAATGACATTGGTAAATCCTTAACGGGGCCTGAGTCTGCAAGTTCGGTGGTGCCCTATGAGGAATCTGTCGCTTATCACGGGGTTAATTTCCTTGATATGGCAGAGCAGCATGGCGAAGATATAGCCAATACCATGTATAAGAGTGCAGGACGGCAAGGATTCTATCCGATTAATTTTATGAAACGGCTTTTGATAGAGCTTGACGTTGATTTGCTCATTGCTACTAATTCGCCTCGCTCAGAGCGCGCAGCGATCGATGCTGCAGGTTTGTTGGGAATTAAAAGTTTGTGTTTAGTTGACTTGTTTGCGTTGCAGGAAGTTAAATGGATAGGAAAAAAAGGATACGCATCAAAACTTTGTGTACTTAATCAGTCTGTCAAAGATATGTTTGTGAGTTCAGGTCGTCAAAGCGATGAAATAAACGTTACCGGAAATCCGGCATTTGATTCTTTAGCTAATCCAGCGGTTATTGAAAATGGACAAAAAATAAGAATGGAGCGTGGTTGGGCTGAAGATGAGATGATTACTCTGTTATATGCATCTCAACCTGAGCCCGAAAAACATCCATTTAACGATCTCTCTGGTGATCCTGAATTGCCTCGCAATATTGAACGTTCGTTACGAGAATTTGTTGCTGGCAATCATAACTATCGATTAGTTGTTCGTTATCACCCGAGTGAGAATGTGACATTCCAACCGCAAGATCATGTTGTCTTTAGCGGGAGGGATGAAAACCTTCATGGCTTACTACATGCAGTGGATATCGTCATTGTTACTGCATCTACCGTCGGGTTAGAAGGACACTTAATTGGTAAGCAAGTTATTTCTATTGATAATTCCATATTTACAGATGATGCGCCATACAGTTGTATGGGTATATCTAGTGGTATTCCAAATGTTGAGATGTTGGAAGATGAAATTATTTCTGTGAGTAAAAATCTTTCTGCACAACGTATAAATATTAAAAAAATAGATGCTACAAATAATGTAATGGCTGTTGTTGACAGCTTGTTAGGAAGTGTTTGAGCGCTCTCCAATTGTATACGTTGTGCTGTTTAATTATATATTGGTTATATTTATATGAAAGTTTTGTTAGTTGGTTATGGTTCTATTGGAAAACGTCATTTTGAACTACTGAAGGGTAATAAAAATGTAGCGGATGTTGATGTTGTCACGCGGTATGGAAACGTAGCTGGCCGCTCTTTTTCAGATCTATATTCGATTAAACATGATGTGCTTTCTCAATATTCTTTATTCTTACTGTGTTCCGAAACTAGCCTTCATGAAGAACAGTTAAGATATATAGATGCTCATGTTAAGAATAAGATTGTTTTGGTTGAAAAGCCTCTGGCAAATCGAGCATTAAATTTTATACCTAATAATAAGGTTCATGTCACTTATAATTTGCGCTTTCATCCTGTTATCCGAAAGTTAAAATTATTATTGGAAGATGAGCAAGTATTGTCTTTTTCTGTTCAAGCTGGTCAGTATTTACCTACTTGGCGACCTGGCCAAGATTATAAAAAAAGTTACAGCGCTGATTTATCTCGTGGCGGTGGTGTATTAAGAGATTTGAGCCATGAGATTGATTATACGCAATGGTTGTGTGGCCGCCTAAACTTAGTCTCTGCGATGGCGGGATCATGTTCTCATTTAGGCTTAAGTTCTGATGATATTTGTACTATCTTAGCCACCAATAAGTGGGGAACTCATATTCAAATTAAAATGGATTATTTGTCTCATCGACCGAAACGAGAGATTGAGATACAAACAGATCGTTATACCATTTCAGCTTGCTTAGTGAACAATGATATAAAAATATATGATTGTAATGGCTTAGTAGAAGTAGTGGAGTGTGGAAAATTAGATAGGAATTTTACCTATTTAGCAATGCATAACACAGTCCTTGAAAATAAGCTACATATGTTAACATCATTTGATGACAGTAATCATGTTATGGGGCTTATTGAGAATATTACAGATAATTATATGGATAAAAAATGGCTGCGAACAAAAGAATAAATGTCTTGTGCACAATATGTGCACGAGGTGGCTCAAAAGGCGTAAAGAACAAAAATGTGCGATTAATTAATAATAAACCGTTAATTGCTCACACCGTTGAGGTTGCGAAAGCGAGTGGTTTGTTTTCTGATATTGTTGTTAGTACTGATTGTGATGATATCGCTGATGCAGCGACCTCTGCGGGTGCTCGTGTTTTGTTTAAACGTCCTGCACACTTAGCATCAGATAAAGCGGCGAAGCTGCCAGTCATTAGGCATGCGTTCATGGAAGCAGAACGTCTTTTAGATATGCAGTATGATGTATTATTTGATCTGGATGCAACATCGCCTTTAAGAAAGGTAGACGATATTCTTGGTTGTTATGCAATGATAAATTCGGGAGAATTTCGAAATGTGATAACAGCGAGCCCTGCACGACGTTCTCCATATTTTAATTTAATTGAGATAGACGGCAATGGCACTCCATTTGTCAGTAAAGGCTCTTTAACTGATAGACGACAAGATTCACCTAAATGCTTTGATATGAATGCCTCTATCTATGTATGGACACGGGAAAGTATTTTGAACGATGATAAATTATTTTCTGATAAAACGGGTTTATTTGTTATGCCTGAAGAAAGGTCGTTAGATATTGATACCGAATTAGATTTTTCAATCGTAAGTGCTTTAATGGAGCAACGATTATGAGTGAATTAGCCAATAAGGTAATAGTTATCACTGGTGGCGCGGGATTGGTTGGGCAGGCTTTTGTACGTAAACTTCTTGACTGTCAGGCGACAGTTGTTATTGCCGAGAAAGACCTTGTAAGAGCGAACGAGTTTAAGGCGAGTCTAGCTGAGAATTTACAAGCTAATTGTGCAGTAATTGATATGGACATCACATCAACATCCAGTGTAAAAGCTGCGATTGAGAATGTACATTTAAAATATGGACATATCGATGCATTAGTTAATAATGCGTATCCCCGTAATAGCCACTACGGTGCGAGTTTCTTTGACGTTCAGTATGATGATTTTTGTGAGAATATGTCACTTAATGTTGGTGGATATTTTTTGTGTAGTCAACAATTTGCATTATACTTTAAAGATCAGGGGCAGGGTAACATCGTAAATATTGCTTCGATTTATGGCTGTATCGCACCAAAATTCGAGATATATGATGGTTTGAATATGACTATGCCGGTTGAATATGCGGCCATAAAAGCAGCCTTAATTCATTTGTCAAAGTTTATGGCAAAAGCATTTAAAGGTATGAATATTAGGGTCAATTGTTTAAGCCCTGGCGGTATTTATGATAACCATTCCGAGCAATTTACAAATGCTTATGCTAAACAATGTATAAATAAAGGAATGCTTGATCCTGTTGACTTAAGTGGATCTCTTGTTTTCTTGCTCTCTGATTCTTCGAATTATGTTAATGGTCAAAATATTATTGTTGATGATGGTTTTACGTTGTAACTAACGATATWTGTATAGACTTTAAGGCTTAAAATGACGACAAAATTTAAAATTGCAATAATCGATTATGACATGGGTAATATTCGTTCTATTGTAAATGCAATTAATCATGTTGGTGACTACGATATTTTAGTAACCAGTGATGCGACTGAAATTGAAAATGCTGATTGTATACTATTACCTGGTGTTGGTGCGTTCCCTGACGCAATGAAAAAGCTTAGAGATAAAGGGCTTATTGAAACGCTAAATAAAGTAGTTAAAGAGGATAAAAAGCCGACATTAGGCATTTGTCTTGGTATGCAACTTCTTTTTGATTCTTCCGAGGAGATCACTCAAACAGCTGGCTTTGGTTGGATCCCTGGTCAAGTTGTATATATGAAGCCTCAACATGGACTTAGAGTACCACATGTAGGTTGGAATAGTTTAATTATTCAAAATGATCAGAGCGTGTTCAATTATCTCTCTCATGATAAAGACTTTTATTTTGTTCACAGTCTCTATGCTCAGTGTGATGAGAAATATATTTTGGCTAAATTCGAATATGGCTCTAATATGACTGCTGCGGTTCAGTACGATAATGTGATTGGTATGCAGTTTCACCCAGAAAAAAGTCAAAAAATTGGTTTAGGTGCAATGAAGAGTTTTCTTAATTGGGCAAAAGACTTTGTACATAATAAGGAGACAGTTTGATGCTTAAGACTCGATTAATTCCTTGTATCATTACTAAAAATGAACTTGTTGTACAAAGTTTTGACTTTTCAACATATTTGCCTATTGGCAATGTAAAAACAGCCATTGAATTCTTTGTAAAGTGGGATGTCGATGAAATAGTCATTATGGACATTGACGCAAGCCGAGAAGATCGTGAACCTAATGTTGAATTGGTTAAGTGGGCGGCAAAAGAATGTTTTGTTCCTCTTACTGTTGGTGGTGGAATTAAGACCGTAACCCATATTCAACAATTGCTAAAGGCCGGAGCTGATAAAGTCTGTGTCAATGCCATTACTCGCGAAAATCTTTCATTTGTAACTGAATCTTCAAATATATTTGGTAGCCAGTGCATTACGGTTTCTATTGATGTAAAGCTGGTTGACGGAGAGTATCAAGTCTATAACTACTTGACTGGTACTGTTATGAACGGTTCTCTGTCTGCATGGGTAAATGCGGTTGAGCGTGCTGGAGCAGGGGAAATATTACTCAATTCTGTTGACCGCGATGGCTCAAGAATGGGTTACGATACTAAATTACTTAAAACTGTGAGTGATTTAGTAAATATTCCAGTTATTGCATTAGGAGGGGTTGGACGCTTTGATCAACTAGCTGAAGGTGTTATTAAAGGTGGTTGTCAAGCCGTTGCAGCAGCCAATATATTTCAGCATGTAGAACATAGTACCATTGCGGCTAAGGCACAGATGCGAGAGGCAGGCTTACCTGTTCGATTAAGTTCTGAGGTTAAATACGAAAGTTTTGATTTAGACTTTTTAGGTCGCCCTTTTTAATAGTGGAAAAACAATGAAATTTTGTAAGAGATGTTTATATCCTGAAAATCATGCTCTAAATATCATTATTGATAAAGAAGGGGTATGTAGTGGGTGTCGCGTACATGAAGAAAAATATCAAATAGACTGGGCTAAAAAAGAACAAGAGTTAGCATCACTTTTAGAACACTATAAAGCTCGGCCCGGAACATCTTACGATTGTGTAATACCTGTAGTTGGCTCTGGTGATGATTTTTTTGTTGTTGATTTAGTAAAGAACAAATATGGTCTCAATCCATTATTAGTTACTTATAATACACATTTCAGCACGAAGGTTGGTGTTAGAAATTTAGCTCGGTTAATTACTGAGTTAGATTGTGATCATATGATGTCCACGGTCGGACCTGACACAATTAAAGAAATAACACGTTTAACTCTTGATAAAATCGGCGACATGTACTGGCATGTATTAGCTGGGAGTCAAACATTTCCTGTTCAGGTGGCAACAAAGTTAGATATTCCGCTTATTATATGGGGGGTCAATGGTTGGCTCGATCAAGTTGGAATGTTTAGTCATCATGATCGTGTAGAAATGACGAAAAAGGTTAGAAAGGAACATGCTCTTCGCTGCCTTGATGCAGAATCTCTGATTGGAGGAAGTGATAAGGTATCGAAAAAAGATCTGCAAGCCTTTACCTATCCATCTGATGAGCAATTAGAGAAATCTCGAGTTAGAGGCCTGTATGTCGGTAACTATGTATTATGGGATTCTCAAAAACAGATTGGTTCTATGATCGAAAAATACGGTTATGAAACAAATAAACAAGAACGAACGTTCAACCGTTATGAGTCTATTCATTGTGCTAATAATGCAAGTGTACATGATTATGTTAAATATTTGAAATTCGGTTACGCTAAAGTTTCTGATCATGTTGCCAGAGATATTCGCTTAAAAAGGATAACTAAAGCTGAAGGTCTAGAGTTCATTAAACATTATTTGGAAGTGAAGCCAAAAGCTCTATCGAACTTCCTTAATTGGTTAAACATGAGCGAACAAGAGTTTATGTCAATTATAGACCGGTTTAGAGATCCTAAAGCATGGAGAGTCAATGCAAACGGTGATTGGGAATGCTTTGCTAGTATTTTAACGGCTGAGCAAACTCATGATGCTGATGTCGAGTTAGTTGTTGATGATCCACAGGAATATATCCAGACGGAATTACTTGAAGAGCAAAATTGGAATTCGGAATATATATTACTAGGTCGTACGTTTATAGATAGCTATAACTACAAGGCTCAAGAGGGTTAAAAATGAAATTTTGTTCTAATTGTGTAATGCCTGATACTAAGCCTGGTATCGTTCTTGACGAACGTGGTTATTGTAATGCGTGTCGAACTAAAGAAGTTAAAGAATCTCTTGATTGGGATGCTCGATATAAAGAATTAGAAGTTATTGTTGAAGAGATTAAAAAAGCTGACCATCCTTTTTATGATTGCATAGTTCCAGTTAGTGGCGGTAAAGATAGTTGGTTCCAGGCAATGGTTTTGGCCGAAAGATTTGGTCTGAAGGTATTATGTGTGACATTAGCTGCTCATTTACCGACAACGGAAGGTATTGATAATCTTAATAACATGATCAAAGACTTAAATGTTGATCATATGAAGATTTCAATTAAACCTAGTGTGTTTAGAAAAATACGAAGTAAATGTTTTACGCGCCAGGGCGAGCCTAACTGGGCTGAACATTGTGCAATGTTCTCTAGCGTTGTTAATACTGCACTAATTTATGATGTACCTTTGGTTGTTTGGGGCGAAGATATTGCATTTGAGTTTGGTGGATTACAACGTAGTGAAAGTAAGCCATCAGCCATTGCTATAGATAAAAGTGATCTGATCAAAGAAAAAACTGTTCATGATTGGCTTGATGATGATGTGTCAGAACGTGATATATTCTTCTATAAATACCCGGATTATGACAAGCTTGTCTCTGCTGGTGTGAAGAGTATTTACTTAGGACACTTCGTTAACTGGTATGGGCGTAAGAATTATGACATAGTTAAAGAAAGAGGATTTGTGGGTCGTGCAGCAGGCCCGTTACCAGGGAACTTTCTTGATTATGATAATATTGATGAGAAGTTATGTGAAATAAATATTTGGTTTAAATACCTTAAGTTTGGCTTTTGGCGTGCAACAGATCAATGTTGTTATGACATTTGGAATAATCGTATGACTCGTGATGAGGCTGTTGAAATAGTTAATCGTCTTCAAGGTCAATTCCCTGGTAATGATTTAGATGATTTCTTACGTTTTCATAACATCACCGAAGATGAGTTTTGGGATACGGTAGATAAATTTAGAAATAAAGAATTGTGGGAAATGAAGGATGGTAAATGGGTTATGAAATATAAAGTAAAATCCATTAGTTGAACCATTTTTTAAATTCAGATGAATATGAGTGACCAATAAATAGATAATAATATGTTTATTGGTTGCTCATTATTTATAGTCAGTTAATGTGAATGTTTGTGTTTTATGTTTATCTATCCATTGATAATAAACATAAGTAAGAAATAAAACCATTTCGCAATATTAGACATACTAATCTTAAGGAAAGTTTATAGTGGTATACATAATTGCCGAAGCCGGCGTTAATCATAATGGCTCACGAGAGTTGGCATTAGAACTTGTGGATATTGCAGCTAATGCCGGGGCTGACGCTGTTAAGTTTCAGACCTTTACCGCTGATAAACTAGTTCGAAAAGGGGCAGAAAAGGCGGAATATCAAAAACGTGAAACGGGTGAAGGTGACCAGCATTCAATGCTTAAAAAGTTAGAAATGTCGCCAGAGCTTCATCAAGAACTTATTGAGCGTTGTGAGTTGCGCGGCATTGAATTTATGTCTACGGCTTTTGATGAGGATGCGTTAGATTTTTTATTGGCTCATGGTCTGAAAAGAATAAAGGTACCATCGGGCGAAATAACAAATCATCCTTTTATTCGCTATATAGCCTCAAAAAATGTGCCGATAATTCTTTCTACCGGAATGGCTACATTGGATGACATCGTAGAGGCTAAGGCTGTCATAGAGGATGAGCGAACTAAATGTGATTTCAAAGAGCCAATTGAAAAGGTACTAACTATTTTACATTGTACCTCCAATTACCCAGCAGCGCCTGAAGATGTAAACCTTAAAGCAATGAATACTATTGCAGAAACAACTAGAGTTCCGGTTGGTTATTCAGATCATACATTAGGTGTAGCCGTATCTACAGGTGCTGTTGCCTTAGGAGCTACAGTGATTGAGAAACATTTCTCAAAATCTCGTGACTTACCAGGTCCAGATCATAAAGCATCATTAGAACCGAATGAATTAGCCGATTTAGTCAGGCAGATCAGGATCATTACGAAGGCTTTAGGCTCTGCAGAGAAGAAGCCAACCGAAAGTGAATTACCCGTACGTGAACTTGTTCGACGTAGCGTGACTATTGATAAAAATATAAAAGCCGGCGAGGTAATTAGTCAGAGTGATATTGTACTAATGCGCCCAGGAACAGGTATTTTACCTAAGTATCTAGATGATGTCATTGGTATGGTAGCTGTAAGAGATTTATCTCCAGGTGACACTTTAAATTGGTCGGATATTAAGTAATGCGCCATATTTGTTATGTGACTGGCACTCGTGCTGACTTTGGGTTAATGCGTTCAACCCTAGATAAAATAGAGCAGGTATCTCAATTACAGTTAAGTGTTGCTATAACAGGAATGCACTTAGACTCTAAGTTTGGTAATACTAAGCAGGAAGTTATAAGCTCTGGGTTTAATACCTATATTGTCGGTAATAGTGAGGATGATGGCTCCCGTTTGTCAATGGCAAATGCTGTTGGTGAGCAAGTTCGTGGCTTTAGTCAGTTGTTTGCTTCATTGCAACCATCAATTATCTTACTATTGGGTGATCGTGGCGAAATGTTGGCTGCTGCAATTGCCGCACTATATCTAAATATTCCTGTCGCTCATATCCATGGTGGCGAATTGTCAGGTACTGTTGACGAATCCATTCGTCATGCTATTTCTAAATTATCTCATTTCCATTTTGTTGCGACAGAAAAATCTCGAGATCGCTTGGTTCGGATGGGGGAATTAGCATCCAATGTTATGGTAACTGGTGCGCCCGGGTTGGATGATATACTTAATATGGAACTACCAGGAAAATCGGAGCTTTTCGATTTTTTAACGATTAAAAATAGCTCTCGTTTATTGGCTGTTGTTTTTCATCCGGTGGTGCAGGACGCTGAATTAGCTGGTATTCAGATGGAACAAGTGCTGGCAGCGTTACCAACGAATGAGCAAGTCGTTATACTCATGCCCAATGCAGATGCTGGGGGACAATTGATTAGGGACAAGATCAACGAATATTCATCATCTATGGATAATGTTAAAGTTGTTACACACCTCCCTAGAAATTTGTATCTGTCTTTACTTGCTCATTGCGATGTTTTAATAGGTAATTCCAGTTCGGGAATCATTGAAGCGGCAAGTTTCTCGACTTGGGTTATTAATATTGGCGAAAGACAGGCAAATAGAGATCGCAATGCGAATACTATAGACCTGAACGTTGACTCAAAAGAAATTAACGATGCAATAAATCAGTTGCTATTTAAACCAGAGCCAATTTCTCGAAATATATATGGGGATGGTAAAGCGGGTAAGCGTATTGCTCAGTTACTTTGGGAAATAAATATTGATGATAATACAACAAGAAAATGTAATACCTACTGATATTACTCTTATAGGTGCGGGAGGCCAAGCCAAAGTTGTTGCTGATGTTATTCTGAATCTTGGTGTTAATCGGCTTTGTATTATTGATAGTTCGCCGACAAAGGTTGGTGATAAAATTCAAAATATTCAGGTTTCTCTGCTTGACGAAACCTCTTTAATTCAAAAGTTTCATATTGCTATTGGTGATAACAAAGTGCGCAGTGATTTGTATAGCAGGTACCGATGTGAGGCTGAATATATTAGTGTCATTTCACCTTATGCTTATATTGCAAGTACCGCGACAGTCAATTGTGGTTCTTTTGTTGCGGCAAAAGCGGTTGTTTCGGCGGATAGTAAAATTGACTTGGGTTGCATTATTAATCATGGCGCTATTATCGAGCATGATTGCTTAGTTGGGCAGTTTTGTCATGTAGCACCAAATGCTACTTTATTGGGCGGTGTCACTTTAGGTGATCGTGTATTTGTTGGCTCGGGTGCAACGATTTTACCTGGAGTGAAAGTAGCTGATGATGTAACTATTGGCGCCGGTGCGGTTGTGCTGTCTGATATATTAGATAGTTGTACTGTTGTTGGTCTTCCAGCAAAAAGAATTTAAGGATTATAATGACTAGTAAATTCATTATTTATAGTAATCACAATATAAAAAAAGCGCTAGAAGTTATTAATGATAACAGTAAGGGCGCTGTTGTTGTTGTTGACCAAGATAATTACCTAATTCGTGTTTTAACAGATGGTGATATACGACGAGCATTGCTTGATGGTTATGATATTACTACTAAAATAGGTTTAATTTCAGTCGATAACTCGCCAATATCCATTAAGGAAGGACTAAGTTTTCAGGCCGCTTTATCATTAATGGATGAAAAAGAGATCGATCATCTAGTGGTTGTCGATGAGAATGACCGTGTTGTTGATTTATATCATCGTAAGGACTTAACTCCAATTCTTCTTTCTGTGCCTCATATGGGCGAAGATGAATTAAAGTATGTTGGTGAAGCGTTCTCTACCAACTGGATTGCCC
The DNA here is from genome assembly GCF_050337085.1 of Photobacterium sagamiensis. Taxonomy (NCBI): domain Bacteria; kingdom Pseudomonadati; phylum Pseudomonadota; class Gammaproteobacteria; order Vibrionales; family Vibrionaceae; genus Photobacterium; species Photobacterium sagamiensis. The sequence continues at coordinate 22,868 of NZ_JAKJSP010000026.1, forward strand.
CGCTAGGTCCTAATGTTGATGGTTTTGAAAATGAACTAGCTGAAATTACAGGTGCTAAGTATGCTGCTGCATTAAGCTCAGGAACTGCTGCGTTACATTTAAGTTTAGTACTGTTAGACGTAAAACCTAATGATATAGTTTTGTGTTCATCTTTAACTTTTGCTGCTAGTGCTAACCCAATTTTGTATCAACATGCAACACCTGTGTTTATTGATTCTGAACCTGAAAGCTGGAACATGTCTCCTGTTGCCTTAGAGAAGGCACTTGTGCATTTCAAAGAACAAGGAAAAATGCCCAAGGCCATGATTGTGGTAGATTTATATGGACAGTCAGCTGATATGGACGCTATTGTTGCTTTAAGTGAACAGTATGGCGTACCTATTGTTGAAGATGCTGCTGAGTCATTAGGAGCAACGTACAAAGGAAAACAAAGTGGCACCTTTGGCCTGTTTGGGGTTTATTCCTTTAATGGAAATAAAATTATTACTACCTCTGGCGGTGGTATGCTTGTTTCTGATAATAAAGAACTTATTGACAAAGCGCGTTTCTTAGCTACACAGGCGCGAGATCCTGCCCCATATTATCAGCACACTGAGGTTGGCTATAATTATCGTATGAGTAACGTTTTAGCTGGCATCGGAAGAGGGCAGCTAGGAGTGCTTTCTGAGCGGGTCGAGGCTAGGCGAACTGTTTATCAAAGATATGTTACTGCATTGGCAGAAATTGATTGCCTGGATTGGATGCCTGAGCTTGAAGGATTTTATTCAAATCGTTGGTTAACAGCTGTTGTCATAAATCCATTGAAAACTAATGTTACGGTAACTCAATTTATAGAATTGCTTAAGCAGCAGAATATTGAAGTTCGTCGTGTATGGAAACCAATGCACTTACAACCAATATTTGATGGTTGTCAGTATTTTCCTCATACTACATCTAGCGTTAGTGACTATTTATTTGAAAATGGTATATGTTTACCATCTGGTTCTAGTTTAACAAACGCAGAACTTAATCGGGTTATAGAAGCTATTAAAATTATTCTAAAGTCTTAATTTTTATTGTGTCAGTGTTTTGTGGATATGATTTAGATTGCTTTTTGATGTAACTTTTGATTGAAATAATCAAGCGTGAGTCTTAGATATGCTAGGACTTACGTTTCATGGTGCATTCAATTGATAGTTTGTACGATGTTCGAATATTTTTCATCTCTGCGATAGCTTTATCGGTATCTGGTTTTTACCTTGACGATACGATACCTCGTACTGTTCCTGTTATTTACTGTGTATTCTTAGCATTGTTAACTGGGGGCGTATTTAATCATGCACACTATGGTATTTACCAATAAAGCTCGCAACAAAAAGCGTGTGCTTATCTATGGAGCAGGTTCAACGGGGCATCAGCTCTGTATAGCCCTTCGCCAAAGTCAAGATTATTTGCCTGTTGGATTTGTTGACCTAGACCGCAGTTTATTTGATTGCTATATTCTTGGTTTGAAGGGTACTGCCGACCAGTAAGGTTAATTACCTGATCCATACACAATACATAGTTTTGGGATGATTTATGGCAATTTTAGTTACCGGTGGTGCGGGATATATTGGTTCACACACTGTAGTTCAGCTTTTAGAGCAGGGCAGTGATGTGGTTGTTTTAGATAACCTCAGTAATTCCAATAAATCCTCTTTAGCGCGTGTTGAGCAAATTACAGGTAAGTCACCTGTCTTTTATTATGGTGATATTCTTGATCGTGACATTTTGCGTGAAATTTTCAGTAACCACAGTATCGATTCCGTTATTCATTTTGCCGGCTTAAAAGCTGTAGGTGAATCTGTTAAAAAGCCACTGGATTATTACCGCAATAATGTCACCGGCTCTGCTATTCTGGTTGAAGAGATGCAGAAGTCTGGCGTGTTCAARTTGGTWTTTAGCTCGTCGGCTACGGTTTATGGCGATCCTGCTAGTGTGCCAATTCGYGAAGATTTTCCCGTCGGMGGAACCACAAATCCTTATGGTACTTCTAAGCTCATGGTCGAGCAGGTGCTTCGYGATGTTGCAAAATCCGATGAGCGTTTCTCGTTTGTTATCYTGCGTTAYTTTAACCCGGTAGGCGCTCACGAGTCRGGCCTTATTGGTGAAGATCCCAACGGTATTCCCAACAACTTGCTGCCTTATATTTCGCAAGTTGCGGTAGGTAAATTAGCCAACCTGGCTGTATTTGGTGATGATTACCCCACCAAAGATGGTACAGGGATCCGTGATTATATCCACGTGGTTGATTTGGCCGCCGGGCATTTAAAAGCTCTTGAGCGAATTGCTGAGGAGAAAGGGATTTTCACCTATAACTTAGGTACAGGTAATGGTTATTCTGTCCTTGAGATGGTTAAAGCGTTTGAGCTGGCATCTGGTGTGCCAGTGCCTTATATTATCGAAACCCGTCGAGATGGAGACATTGCGGAATGTTATGCTGAGCCGACGTTGGCAGGTAAAGAACTCGGCTGGGAAGCTGAGCGCGGTATTTCCGAGATGATGCAAGACACCTGGCGTTGGCAGAAAAATAACCCGAATGGTTACAACAGCTAAATTTGACCATTAGGGGCTAATATTGCATCACCCCCTAAGTTAACGCTTAGTGATGTTGCCATTTGGAGGTGAAGACAATACCACTAATCATCAATCACTTATAATAAACTTTGAATTTTCGTATGGAATAGAATGAATTTTAGCGGGTTATTTAAAGCCCCCTAAGCATGTTTAGGCTATAACTACCTTGAAAAACATTCATAGCTTACCTACACTGTGCCTCACATTTTAGTATGTAAGACATTTTGCTTTTTAATACACTAAATTTTTCTGAGGTTGTATGTCTCACCTTGATTCTATTTTAACAATTCCTCGTCCATTTAAGCGATTGATTAGTATTGTAGCTGATACTGTTTTTATCACAGTAGCATTTTTTTTGGCATTCTGGACTCGCTTCGGTAATTTTGACTTATTAACGGATGCAACATACTTGCAAGTGTTGGCTATTTTAGTTGTTTCAACGCTGTTTCTTTATACCAAAGTAGGGCTGTACCGAGCTATACTCAGGTATTTAAGTGTTCATGCACTGCTCATGATCACTATCAGTGCTGCTGTATCAGCGGTATTTTTAGTGTTATCTGCCTACTTTTCTTATGCGTTTATTCCCCGTTCCGTACCTGTCATCTATGGCACGTATCTGGTAATTTTATGTGGAGGCGCTCGGTTGCTGGTTCGCATCTTGGTGTCTCAACACAACACTAAGAAAAAGCCGCGAGTGCTTATCTATGGAGCAGGCGCTTCGGGCCGTCAGTTGGTTAACTTATTACGTCAAGGTGACGAGTATCACCCCGTCGCTTTTGTGGACGATGGAAAAAAACTTCAGAAGACGGTAGTACAGGGATTAACGATTTATAGTTCTAGGCATTTAAAAAGATTGCTCGCAAAAACTAAAGTAGAAAAAATCTTGCTGGCAATGCCGAGCGCAAGCCGAGCTCAACGTAAAGCGATTATTACTTCGTTAGTAGAACTGCCGGTTGAAGTGTTATCTATTCCGAATCTAGATGACATTGTCAATGGTTCTGCAAGTATTGATCAGTTGCGTGACGTGCCTATTGAAGATTTGCTCGGTCGTGATTCTGTTGCTCCGCAAGCAGAGTTGCTTGCAGCTAACATCAAAAATAAAGTGGTGATGGTAACAGGTGCTGGTGGGTCGATTGGTTCAGAGCTTTGTCGTCAAATAGTACTGCAAAAACCTAAATCTCTGGTGTTGTTTGAGCTGTCTGAATTTGGTTTGTACAAAATTGAAAAGGAGTTATCAGAATTTGTACAAACAGAAGGGCTAGAGGTCGAGATTATTCCTCTACTTGGTTCTGTGCAGCGTCAAAATCGCTTAGCTATGGTCATGCAAAGCTTTAAGGTGCAAACCTTGTATCATGCTGCGGCTTATAAGCATGTTCCGTTGGTGGAATACAATGTGGTTGAAGGTGTGCGAAATAATGTATTTGGCACTTATTATACGGCTTTAGCCGCGATTGAAGCCGGTGTTGAATCTTTTGTCTTGATTTCGACGGATAAAGCGGTACGTCCTACCAACGTGATGGGAACGACCAAACGTATGGCTGAATTGGCTCTACAATCATTGGCTGCAGAAAATACAGCAACTCGTTTCTGTATGGTACGCTTTGGCAATGTGCTGGGTTCTTCTGGTTCTGTGATACCACTTTTTAAGCGCCAAATTACTGAAGGCGGGCCTATTACAGTTACCCATCCAGATATTATTCGTTATTTTATGACGATCCCAGAGGCAGCTCAGCTCGTGATCCAAGCGGGTGCTATGGGTAAAGGTGGCGATGTGTTTGTTCTTGATATGGGCGAGCCGGTGAAGATTGTTGATTTGGCTAAGAACCTGATTCATTTATCTGGGCTTGAAGTGAAATCTGATGATAACCCTCATGGTGATATTGAAATTAAATATACGGGGCTTCGTCCTGGTGAGAAGTTATTTGAAGAGTTATTGATTGGTGATAACGTCGGTAAAACTGCCCATGAACGTATTATGACTGCGAATGAAAGTTTTCTAACATACACTGATTATAAAACGGTTTTAACAAAACTGGATGAAGCTTGCCATAATTTTGACCATGAAATCATTCGTCAGATCCTATTGGATACTCCGACAGGCTTTAATCCAACCGATGGTATCGGTGATTTGGTTTGGCATGCAAAGAATGAAAATAACCTTGAACTGAATTTCGATCAGATACTGCACTGACCATGTGATTTTGTAGCATTCGATTTATTTATTATTAGCCTACTTCCTGAAGCCTTAAATCTTTAAGGCTTCATTAATACCTACCTATCTTGCCCATATTATCTTGGGTACTTTGTACTTAGCTATATCGCTCTTACGAGTCACGTTGAACTAGCTGATTTATCGTTGGTTGTTCTGTTTTCCCTATTGTGTGCACCTTTTGATTGGCCGTATCAATGGATTGTGGCTTACAGATATTTTCGTGATATGTCTCGAGCATTCCAGCTCACTTTTCCACCGCTCTTCTAAGCTTTGTCATCATCCCTCTGTTGGTACAATTTTGGGAGTACGAGGATGAAAATTACTCATCATGGGGCCAGAACGGGTGTTACTGGTTCATGTCATGAAGTATTAATCGGCGATCATGGTTTGCTTGTTGATTGTGGTCTATTTCAAGGTACGGAAAACACTGGTTCTTTTGAGATTGAATTTTCTCTCGATCACATCCGTGGGTTGTTACTGACTCATTGTCATATTGATCATGTTGGTCGTATTCCCTGGTTACTGGCGGCGGGTTATAAAGGTCCGATTTATGCGACGGAAGCAACCGCTGCCCTGCTGCCTTTAATGCTGGAAGATGGCCTGAAAATACAACTGGGTTTGAACCGGAGTCAGTGTGAACATTTCACCAGTGTGGTTAAAAAGCAGCTTAAACCTATCCCTTATGACTGCTGGGCTCAACTGGTATTGCCATCCGGTGAGGTGGTCAGTATTCGCTTTCAGCCGGCAGGTCATATCTTAGGTTCAGCCTATATAGAAATGAAAATGCCTGATGGCCAGGTCGTGGTGTTTTCCGGAGACTTAGGACCCTGTAATACACCTTTGTTAGTCGATCCGTTATCGCCGCAACAGGTTGATACATTGGTAATTGAAAGTACTTATGGGAATAAAGCACACAGTTCGGCTTTCGTTCGTGAACAACAACTAAAGGAAATTGTTCAGCGTTCGCTCACTGACGGCGGCGCAATTTTAATCCCGGCCTTTAGTGTAGGGCGAACGCAAGAGTTGCTGTTTGATATAGAGAATATTATTGCGACAGCGATGCCTGGCAATCATCAGGGGGTAAACTGGCAAGCAATCCCTATTATCCTCGATTCTCCTCTGGCGGGTGAAATCACTCAGCAGTATCGTGAATTCAAGCAGCTTTGGGCGAGAGAAGCGAAAGAACGCTATCAGCAAGGTCGCCATCCGCTTTCATTTTCTCAATGTATCACCATCAATGCTCACGCTGACCATCAAGCGTTGGTTAATCGCTTAAAGTCGACGGGAGAGCCGGCCATTGTGGTAGCCGCAAGTGGAATGTGCACTGGCGGACGTATTCTCAATTATCTGGAAGCTTTGTTAGCCGATGCCAGTACTGATGTGATCCTGGTTGGCTATCAGGCCAGGGGAACGTTGGGGCGAAAACTTATTCAGGGCTGTGGAAACGTAAAGATAAATGGTACTGAGCTTGAGGTAAAAGCTAAGATCCATCAAATGCCGGGTTATTCGGCTCATGCTGATCAAGCGGGTTTGATTAAATTTGTGGCAGGTATTGAACAGGGGCCTAAAAAAATCCATGTGATCCATGGTGATTGCAATGCGCAAACGGCTCTTGCGGAAAAGCTAAAAGTTGTGAAGCCTGAAGCTGACATTGTTATAGGCTGTAAGCAAAGTCTCGTAAGGTAAAGTTTAATCATAATATTCCTTGTGTGATCGAACTCCCAAAGTCTATAGACCATAACCTAACGCCTAGATCTTAGCGCTCTAAATCTCGTCTATAATTGCCTTAATAACCCAACAATCGTTGTTAGAGGTTAGGGTAATAAGGGAATGTTATGAAGAATTTTGCGATTACGCTGCTTTTAGCTGGGATGCTTTCTAGTACTGTTGTTGCCGCTGAAAATCAAGCAACTCAACCGTCTTCATCTACTTCTACGTCAGCATCTGATGCAGCGACAACGGCTGCCAGTAGTTCGACAGGCGCTGCTGCTGGGGTTGATACGGCGTTGGCGGCTTCTGCGGGAGGCCTGACGGCAACAGTGCTTGCGGTGGGTGTTGCAGCTGTGGTGATTGGGGTTGCAGTATCAGATTCCGGTGGTGGAAATGATACCGCCCCTCCGGTTACGGCAGCTGTTGAATAGGGAAAGAACGGGAAGGGCGGACCTATGGGGATCTAGTTTCGAGTTCCTAGAAACGAGTGGCTAGGAAGAGCGGGGAAAGGCGGACCTATGGTCCTGAGGTTCTGTGGGGATCTAGTTTCGAGTTCCTAGAAACGAGTGGCTAGCACTCTTTCACAGTGATTTTGATATGTTCATTTTCATGTGGGAATAGGGTGAGACGCTATTCGTAATGTTCAAGATTAAGCTGAGAGTTTCGTCATCCCGGAATAGAGGGACGAGATATCCGGGATCCAGCTCTAACTGTGTGCGCCTTAGATTCCGTATAAGTTCGTCCCTCACTTTACGGAATGACGAAGTGGCTTTTGAAGTCAGCCCCCAGAACCTTTAAATCAAACAACGGAGGTATTAACCTCTCGCTTTTTCTCGTATCTTGTATCTCTAAACTCGTCACTCTAATCTCATATACGCTTAAAGCTGCTTGCCTCTCACCAAGCGGCGAACCCACATACGTCCGGGATGCAGAGCGTCTAATACGGTATGGGGCAAAGGGAGTGGGTCGCCACAGATCTGCGAAGCTAACAGTTCGCCAAGCAGCGGGGCAGAGCTTAAACCCCGAGAGCCTAAACCGACGATTGAGTACAAATTTTTATAAACTGGCACCGTTTCGGCGGTGTCTTGCTGATCTCTGAGATCGGCATACTGCTCAATCAATGCCTGGTAACGACAGACGTCGCCGACAAAGGGTAAATGGTCGCGGCTGGCACAGCGAACTCCTGCCCGTGACTGATTTCCTGAGATGTCGACTTCGTTTGGCCACCCGACATTTGGCAGGCAGTTGACTAACCGTTGCTTGTTATCGGCATGCTCTTCTTCGCTAAATGCTAAATCAACGCTGTTGCGGCGGTAGCTGGCACCAATGCAATGGGTCTGTGTGGCTTTATTTGCGGGTGTTAAATAGCCGTCATAACACAGTACCGTTTTCAGTTCTGATAACGTACTGTTGGTTGGAATATGGCTAACTTGTCCACGTACTGAGTAGGCTGGAATTGCTTTCGCTTGTTCAAATTCAGAAAAGCGATGACCGTTTGCAATAATGACGGTGTCATGGCGAGTGGTTTTTCCCGAAGTGTCGGTGAGTTGCCATTTATCTTCTATCGATTCCAGTCGGCAAATATCCGTTTCGACTTTTACCGTAAGTAGCCCGGTCTTTTGTGCTTGGGTAATTAACGCGCGGGTTAGTTCTTGCGGACACAACCAGCCACCTTGCGGGTAGTGAACACTACAATGGCCTGATTTAACCCCGGTTTTTTGCTCGGTTTGTTCGGTATTTAATGCATGAACAAGCTCTGGCGGGAAGGTGCCTGTCAGCATTTTATCTAATTTTTTAGCGGCATTCTCATCCCAGGCCAGTTGCGTTACACCACACCAGTCGTGGGAAAATTCACTTTTTATTGCAGCCTGTTCAACAAACTGGCGTGCATAAAAAAATGCCGGAGCAAAGAAGCGGGAGAGGGTATCGTTTGAGCCATTCAATAACGGATAGATTGCGCCCTGGCGGTTCCCCGATGCACCTTCTGCCGGTAAGGGATCGGCACAATAAAGCGTAACGTTCATTCCTCGACGAACCAGAGCCAATGCCGTGGTTGCCGATGCAACACCACCACCAATGATCGCGACATCTGCCGGGTTAGTCGCGGCTGAACGTGCGTACCAAGGCTTGAAATTGGCTTGATGTTGTCGTTTATTGACTCTGCCCGTTAACATCTCTCGTTTATGTCTGAAGCCTTTCGCTTTGGCGATATCAAAACCTGCGTCAATTAAATCACGATGAACAAACCCTGCTGCGGTAAAAGTTGCCATGGTACAGTCCTGACGAGCCATTTTTACCATGCCATTGTAAAACGCTTGATTCCACATTTCCGGATTTTTGCTGGGGGCGAAACCATCTAAGAACCAGGCGTCAACAATACCTTCATCATTGGTCCATACTTGCGGCATACAATCTTTAATATCACCAAACCACAGGTCGAGGGTGATCATGCCATCTTCCAGCACAATACGATGGCAGTCAGCCACGGCGGGCGGATAGTGGGCATGCAGTTGCTCTGCCAAATCAGCCAGTTCGGGCCAGGCTTGATGGGCTTTGATCAAGTCTTCTTTGGTAACCGGAAATTTCTCAAAGCTGATGAAATGCAATTCTTTGGTTATTGTACTTGGATTTGCCTGACGAAAAGCTTTGAACCATTGCCATGCGGCAAGAAAGTTCAATCCCGTTCCAAAGCCTGTTTCGGCAATCACAAAACGGCGGCGATTAAATGTTTCCCAGCGCTCAGGCAGCCCATTTTGTTGCAAGAAGACGTAACGCGTTTCTTCCAGCCCGTAGGTGTTAGAAAAATAGACATCGTCAAAGTCATTGGATACGGGAGTGCCAGCCTCATTCCAATCAAGAATGGCGTGTTCGATACGCTTGTCAGACAAGGGAAACCTCATAAATGGTATAGTCATTTATCTCATTGCTATTTCGTCTGATCTCGCCTGCTTGTTATTAAACAGGGGCTTTCTCTTTGTTCTTGAACGAAATAGCGGCGAATTAAACAGCTCTAGAGATATACTTAATCAATAATTGGTGGCGATTGTACCCGATTGTAGGGAAAGCTGACCACTTTCTGTTAATAAACCCGTTAATATTGACCACGTTAAATGACAGTAGGAATTCATCATGAAACGAGCCGTAATTACAGGCATGGGTATCGTATCCAGCATTGGTAACGACGTTAAAGAGGTGTTGGCCTCTCTAAAAAGTGGTAAGTCTGGGATTAGCTTCTCTGAACAGTTCGCAGAAAAGAAACTGCGCAGTAATGTTTGGGGCGATTTGAAAATGAATCCGGCTGAACACATCGATCGTAAAAAGATGCGTTTCATGGGCGATGCCGCCGCATTTGCGTATTTGTCGATGGAGCAGGCAATTGAAGATTCAGGTTTAACCGAAGATCAGGTTTCTAATGACCGAACTGGCCTTGTGGCGGGTTCAGGTGGTGCGTCATCGTATAACCAAGCTGCAGCCGTTGATATTCTGCGCGAAAAAGGGGTGAAGCGTGTTGGCCCTTACATGGTACCTCGTACCATGTCATCAACCGTTTCAGCCTGCCTTGCAACGCCATTTAAAATTCGTGGCGTGAACTACACCATGAGTTCAGCATGTGCGACATCTGCACACTGTATTGGTCACGCTGTTGAACTGATCCAGCTTGGCAAGCAAGACGTTGTTTTTGCTGGTGGCGGTGAAGAGCTTGATTGGACGTTGACGATGATGTTCGACGCGATGGGCGCACTATCAACCAAATATAATGATGATCCGACAAAAGCATCTCGTACTTATGATGCTGATCGTGATGGTTTTGTTATCTCTGGCGGCGGCGGCATGCTGGTGGTTGAAGAGCTGGAACATGCGTTAGCACGTGGCGCGAAAATTTACGGTGAAATCGTAGGTTATGGTGCAACCTCTGATGGCTACGATATGGTCGCGCCATCAGGTGAAGGTGCCGTTCGTTGCATGAAGATGGCGATGAAAGATCTTGATGCACCTGTTGATTACATCAATACCCACGGTACCTCTACGCCTGTCGGCGACGTTAAAGAATTAGGTGCCATTCAGGAGTTGTTCGGAAAGAACAGCCCGGCGATCTCTGCAACTAAAGCGATGACTGGTCATGCGCTGGGTGCTGCGGGTGTACACGAAGCCATCTATTCAACGCTGATGCTAGAAAACGGTTTTGTTGCGCCAAGCATCAATATCGACAACCTAGATCCAGCGGCAGAAGGCTTGGATATTGTAACTGAAACCCGTGAGCAGGAGCTGAAGACGGTTATGTCGAATAGCTTTGGTTTCGGTGGCACCAATGCGACACTCGTGATTAAGAAATACGAAGGTTAATAACAGGTGCGAGTGACGAGATTCTAGAAACTCGTAACTCGAAACGAGCACTAGTAACTCGACACTTTATACTCGCTCCTGAAACTTCTTTTTCCAGGAACGGCACTGGCTAAGAGCTCCAATCAAATGGACGACTTTTAGCGGAGGCATCTTAAAGATTGGTTTTCTGTAGCCAGTGCCTGTAAACAGACGCAACATTAGCTTGTGTGAATAGTATTTTCTTTTATAGAAGGTGTCTATATCCAGATGCTAATGCTTTTTACCTGGATTTTTTACCCGGCCATGTGCCGGGTTTTTTTGTACTTAAAGAAAGACGCTAGACCCTGTTTCACATAAATTATTAATAGTTTAAGATCCGTCATCCCGGAATAGAGGAACGAGATATCCGGGATCCAGCTCTAACCGTGTGCGCTTTAGATTCCGTAGAAGTTCGTTCCTCACTTTACGGAATGACGACGTTTGGTGACTGAACTCGTCGAAACTTCTGTGATGAAGTACTAGAACCCTAGGCTTCTGAGCCCTCTTCTTTCCCTCGGAGAAAAAATGAAAATCCTTGTCGATGAAAACATGCCCTACGCGCCAGAATTGTTCGGCCAACTTGGGGAAGTGATTGCCAAGCCTGGCCGTACTTTATCGGCTGGTGATTTAGTCGATGTTGACGCCCTGATGATCCGCTCGGTTACTAAAGTAAATGAAGCACTACTGGCAAAAGCCGATAAGTTAAAATTTATTGGTACCGCAACGGCAGGGTACGATCATGTCGATCAGGAGTTACTGGCTGAACGTGGTATTGCTTTCACTGCTGCGGCGGGTTGTAACAAAGTCGGGGTCGCTGAGTATGTATTAAGTTGTTTAATGGTGCTAGGTCAGCAGCAGGGTTTTTCTATTTTCGATAAAACGATCGGCATTATCGGTGCCGGGAATGTCGGAAGCTATTTAGCACAATGTCTTGATGCGTTGGGTATTCGTTATCTGTTAAATGATCCATTGAAAAAGCAGCAAGGGGATAGCCGTACTTTTCATTCCCTTGAAACACTCCAGGCCCAGTGTGATGTGATCACCCTGCATACCCCGATCACCCGGGACGGTGATTTCCCGACTTATCATTTAGTCGATGAAGCCTTTTTGGCAAAACTTGTGCCCAATGCCATTCTTATTAATGCGGCCCGTGGCCCCGTTGTTGATAATCAGGCGCTTAAAATTGCGTTGGAGCAATCACGATCTGGCCAGAATAAAGTACTGACTGCGGTGCTGGACGTGTTTGAGAAAGAGCCGTTAGTTGATTTGGAGTTGTTGCCATTATTGGCATTTGCGACGCCTCATATTGCAGGTTATGGCTTAGAAGGTAAAGCGCGCGGCACCACCATGGTCTATAACTGTTTTTGTGAATCACAGGATCTCACGCAGCAGGTTGCTGCCTCAAGTCTATTGCCGGTGGCCCCCGTTCCCTATGTTCGCTTGAGCAAACAGTGGGATGAAGCGGATCTCTTTATGTTGATCCAGTTGATTTATGACATCCGTAAAGATGATGCTCTATTTAGACGAAAAATGGGCCTAACAGCAGGCGATGATAGCCAAATGGCTGCTGCTTTTGATCAGATGAGGAAAAATTATTGGGATCGACGCGAATATAGTGCGATTACAGTAGCAGGAAAGGCCAATTTTGGGGTAGAGTCGCTGGCTAAATTAGGTTTTACAGTAGTAGAGGAAACTCAATGAGTCAGGAATTTGATATTGCAGTACTCGGCGCATCAGGCGTTGTAGGTGGAACTATGGTAGAGATACTGGAGGAACGCAATTTTCCTGTTCGTAATCTTTATTTACTGGCGACCGAGCGTGGCGCAGGTAAAGTATTGCGCTTCCACGGTAAATCGAAACGCATAACGGATGTTGAAGATTTTGACTGGAGCCAGGTACAGATTGCATTCTTCTCTGCCGGAGCCGAAGCATCTGAACGCTGGGCGCCGATAGCTACAGATGCTGGAGTCGTGGTGATCGATAACACGTCCCGTTTCCGTTATGACCACGATGTTCCTCTGGTTGTGCCTGAAGTGAACCCGCATGCGATTGCGGACTATCGTAACCGTAACATTATCGCTAACCCTAACTGTTCAACGATTCAGATGGTGGTGGCATTGAAGCCGATCCATGAAGCGTACGGTATTGAGCGTATTAACGTGGCGACGTATCAGTCTGTATCCGGCTCAGGCAAAAAAGGTATCGACGAGCTGGCGGGGCAAACGGCGAAGCTGCTTAACGGTCAGCCTGCCGAAAACAAGGCTTACGATAAGCAAATTGCGTTTAACTGCTTGCCGCACATTGATGACTTCATGGATAACGGCTACACCAAAGAAGAAATGAAAATGGTGTGGGAAACACAGAAGATTTTCGGTGACGATAATATCCGGGTTAATCCGACTTGTGTACGGGTTCCCGTATTTTATGGCCATGCTGAAGCTGTGCATGTTGAAACCTGCCAGCCTGTGAATGTCGAAGAGGCGATTAGCCTGCTGGACAATGCTGAAGGTATTGAAGTCTTCCACGGTAACGATTATCCAACTCAGGTGAGTGATGCTACGGGTAAAGACCACGTTATGGTTGCTCGTATTCGTGAAGACATCAGCCACCCATGCGGCCTGAATATGTGGGTTGTTGCCGATAATGTTCGTAAAGGCGCAGCAACTAACAGTGTTCAGATTGCAGAAAAACTGATCGCAGAGTATTTATAAGGTTTAATAGTAGAGAAACTAGGTTCTAGTAACTAGTTTTCTAGATACTAGTACCTTGACTCATTAATTATGATTGATTGAGCATATTAATTCTTTATCGATGAAGCTAAACCGTCGTCATCCTCGAAATCGCTTAATGTTGATCTTTTCATTATCGATTGGATTTACAGTAGCGATTATCGGGGATCCACAGTCCACTGAACCTTCCGTGCATGATGGATCCCTGATAACCGCCAGGTGAGTTTTGAGAAAGCCTGCAAGTTCAGTGTTTGGCGGTTTCTGGGATGACGGACTTCGACTGTTTTAATCAATCATCTTCACTGTGTTTAGGTTCTAGGTACTAGGGTTCGAGCACCGAGTTTTCGTTATTCGGTGCCTGAACCTTGATACTTGTCCCTTATTTGCTATTAACCCCACAGTTTTTCGTGAACAGACTACAGTTTCTGCATGTCAGTTCGATATAGTAAATACGATTGGATAAGCCTTTGCGGTGTTTACAGCCTTGTTGATTTTTATCCAATCGATTTTATCTCATTCCATATCCTGCCAGAGAGGGCCACGGGCAGTGTCTAATCAATCTAATATGATGAAACGTTTAATTTTACCGGTGATTTTCGCGACGGCAGCCTTCCTGGTACCAATGCAGGTTCAAGCTAATACTGTCCGTATTCTTGGTCCGGCTGATGATGATCAGCCTTTTGCTGTTTCTGACCGCTACCGAGACACTAACCAGACCGGGGCTGTATCCAACACGGGTTCAGTTAATCAATATGGACCAACAAGGGATAATGAAACCTTGTGGTCGATTTCGTCCCGTTATCGTCCCAATCAATCGGTCTCTGTTTATCAGGTTATCGGCGCGATCCATCGAGCTAATCCGCGAGCGTTTGAGAATAATAATATTCATGGCTTGATCCCGGGAAGCCGGCTGCGAATGCCGACCATGGCACAAATTCAGCGTGAAGACATCGCGAGCGTTAAGCGCCGTTTAGAGATCGATCAACGTCGTCAGGCCCGCCGGTCTTCCGTGCCCTCAACGCCAACGACTTCGAGAACGGCTTCAGCAAATCAGTCAACCCCTAAACTGGCTAAAGGGAAGCCTCCGGTTGTTGTAACCCCGTTAGCGAAGCCTGAAAAAGCGAACGAAGAAACGGTCACACCAACCAAAAAAGCGATTGCTGCGGGTAAGGCTGCAGCCACTGAACCGGGCGTTATTCCGGCTAAACCATTGAAAGCGGCTCCAACGGAACTGCAAGAGCAATTAGACGCATCTGACATTCAGATGACGAAGCTGCTTGAAAGCAATCACTTGCTACGGGTTCGTTTGGCGGAAATGCGACATGAGGTAACCGCGCTTAAAGATCAGATTGCCGATGATGAAGAATTGCGTGGTGAAATCATTGGTTTCCTTGAGCAGCAGAAAACCCAGCAGCAACAGCCAGCGGTTGAAGAGCAGTCTTGGATTGACAGCGTAATCGCTAACCCATGGATTTTAGCGGCAATAGCACTAATTCCCGGAGCTTTGATTGCCGGTGCTATTGCATTCTTCATGTTTGGCCGTAAGAAAAAAGAGGCTGGTTCGGATGATGTTAAGTCACTAGATGCCCCGGATACCAATGGGCCGGTTATGGTACCACCGCCGACTGACGGTGGCGATGAGATCCCGGATTTGACGCTGAGCGAAGATAACGATATCGACGATTTATTCGCCAGTGATGACAGCTCGTTGTTTGATGATCCGGAAGAGAGTTTATTTGCCTCGGATTCAGGGATGGAGATAGGGCATGCAGCAGATGATGCCCACAGTCTGGATCTTTCATCTGGTGACAACGATGACTTTGATATCCATAGCGATCTTTCATCGAGCAGTATTTCTGTTAAAGGTAATGAGGAAGCGATTGGCCTGCAAGATATGGAGCGGGCGTTAGATTTGATGGAGCAATCATCGGATCAAAACTCAGATGAAGCTTTGGCTGCCATGTGGGAGCAGTCGTTGCAAGAACAAGATAAAAATGAGCAGAATTTTGATCTGTCTTCCGATGAAGCGAACAGTGCTTTTGATGATGAGCTCATGACCAATGACGGTATTGATGAGGGGCTGCTTGATCAGTCGATTCTTGATGATCTGTTGTCAGAAGTTGAAAATGAAGTCGCTGGACAAGATGAACTTGATACTTTGTTCGACTCGTTTAGCACAGAGTCGCCGGAGTTGATGGGGGCTGACACTTTAGTCGAAGCACCTGACAGTAGCGCTCTTGATGCCAGTGTTCTTGAAGACAGTGCTCTTGAAGATACGAGAGCTGCTGACGATATCGCCGAACAGGCTGCGGTAGATCGAGCTCTTGCAGAAGCGGCTGAACTGGCAAATCCAACCGTTGTCGATGAAGCAGTATTTTTCGCTGAGCACACAGAGGCTGAATCTTCAGATCAAGAAGCCGTTTTTAAAGAAGGCAGTGTCGAATTACTCGATGAAATCATCGACGATGATGATGAGCTATCGAGTGACATTGATGTCAAAGAAAATAGTACTGCTCTGCTTGATGAGTTGCTCGAAGGTGAAGACGATACCATTCTAAATCCTGCTATATCGATTGATGAGAACAGCACGGCATTACTCGATGAGCTGTTTGATGAGGCGGGCGATGACTTTGAAAATGAACCGTCAGAGCTAAATGTTGCGACAGAACTAGATGATGAGCTCAACAGTCTGGCTGATAATAGCTTAGACATGGATGATCTGGTTATTGATGAAAACAGTACTGATTTGCTCGACGATATTCTTGAAGAAAGCCAGATTTCTGATGTAGTGAGACCTGCAGTATCAGATGGTGCCGAGATCAGCCTGGAAACTTCGGATTTATCGGGTTCAGAGCCTAGTGATGTCGCTCCTGGTATTGCGGAACAGATTGATCCTGAATTTGATCCTGTTGAAAGTAACAGTTCAGTTAATGGGATTGAAACTGCAGTTAATGAGGGTGCAGTTAACGAGATAGCAAGCGGTGCCGATGAAATAGATGCTGATTTTCCTGAGTCTGGCTTAATGCCAGAAGATCAAGACAGTATCGATTCTCTGGTTGCTGATGTTGAAAGCTTGTTTGATGAGCCTGAGAGCGATGATATTCAGGATTTAGAGCGCAGTGTTGACGAGCTGCTCGAAACCGTTAATAACCCGGTCTTTGACAAGCCCGTTATAGATCCTGTCATAGAACAAGCGGTGACAGAGCCTCTTTCAGCAGAACCGGAATCGGCTCTCGAAGAGACAGTTGCTGAAGATACAGCTCTTGAAGATACGGTTCTCGAAAATACAGCTCTTGAAGATACGGTTCTTGAAAATATAGCTTTCGATGCCATCGATCAGCCAGTTATTGATTTAGACGAGCTTCCGATCTTCGATGAAGAAGCGGCTTTGGCAGAAGTCGAATCAGATGCAAATCAATTCCAGGATGTACCGCCGTTAGGCTCTGAGATTGGGGAGGCTCTGTCTTTAGATGACCTTCCGGAATTTGATGAAGAAGCGGCGTTCAATGATCCTGAGGCTGATGCCGTAGAAGAAGCATTATCTCCGCTTTCTGAAGACGAAGAGCAAGCGGCTTTAGATAATATGGTTAAGCAGCTGCAGCAAGCGGTTGAGGCTGCCGATAAGCCTCAACAAACGAATGAGCTTGTTGAAGATGTACTGCAGGCTCCATCGTTACAACCTGAAGAGTTAAGTGCTCCTGAATTTGAGTTTGCAGCAATCGATCCTGCAA
Organism: Photobacterium sagamiensis; assembly: GCF_050337085.1. Taxonomy (NCBI): domain Bacteria; kingdom Pseudomonadati; phylum Pseudomonadota; class Gammaproteobacteria; order Vibrionales; family Vibrionaceae; genus Photobacterium; species Photobacterium sagamiensis. The sequence goes on from NZ_JAKJSP010000026.1 coordinate 40,207, forward strand.
CCTTGCCTGAGTTCAGTGAAGATGAAGCGTTGCAAGCTTCCTTTGAAGAGCAACATGAACTGGAACAGTATGAGCTTGAACAAGGGCTGAAAGAGCAGTACTCCGCCCAACCGCTACCCGCTCAACCACAGCCAGTGCCAGTGCCAGTGCCAGTGCCGGCTGACGTGTTCGATGAAACCCTGGTTGAGTCTGCGGGGCTGGACATGGCGGCGTTGCTTACCGAACCTGATTCAATGTTTGAAGCAGAAGCTAAAGTATCAGCAGAGCCTGAGCCTGAACAGAGTCATACGCCTGTATCAGTGCAGCCAAGCCCAGTTGAGCAACCTGATTTAGGCCAACAATTTGACTCAGACGAGCAAGTTGAGGCAGCAGAAGCGCAAGTACCGGAGCCTGACGTTAAAGAGAGTTTACGTCTACCCGATGAGCAAGGTTTAGATGTTGACGAACGTGAGCGTTTATTGTTTGAAGAGCCTATTGATTATAATGACGAGGCTGATGCCAATATTGTTATGTCAGAAGAAGATAGTGCTATTTGGGCTGACTCGATACCGGAACCGGAACTTGAACGTGAAAATTGGTCTGAACAGCCGTATATGCAGGTTGAAGATGTCGATGTGTTTGATCCTGAAGCACTGCTGGCAGAAGCAGAAGAATCGTCTTTACTGCTCGATGAAGGTGCCAGTGAATTACTGGAAGAAGAGGAGACAGTTAGCTCTCCCTACATCAGTATTGATGAGCTGATGAAGGAAGATGAGCTGAATAATCCGTTAGATTTGGATTCCGAACCGTTGAACTTAGAGGTCGGCTTAGACGAGTTTCCGGATGTGCTGGCTGATATCGAATCTTTTGATGTTGATAACCAAGGTGAATTTGCCAGCAAGTTAGATTTAGCCAAGGCGTATTTAGAGATGAATGATGCTGATGGCGCTATTGCTCTGCTGGAAGAAGTCGCAGCCGGTGGTGATGTAAGCAGTCAACGTGAAGCGAAGAGTTTACTGATTCAATACAACAGATAAGCCCATGTATATCCCCTTAGACGGCGTATCAAGCGTCTAGGGGGCTTCTTTTCCTATATTCTATTCATTTATACCCAAACTACTTCAATATGCGTGATTCAGAGCTTCCTCTGGGAATTCAATTTAAGAGAAATGTGTGTAGGAATGGTATCCCCTTTCAAGCACATTTTGCGCTAAAGTGAGTTTCCAGAGGAGCTCCCGCAGGGCGAGTTTCAGAGGCTTTTATACTGCGTTAGCCATACTTCAAATAGAACGGCTATTCGCTCATATGGCTGCCTTGACTAAAAGCCTCTGAATTCTCGCTGAACTCTGCATTTTGAAGTGGTTTGGGTATATAATCCCCTCCCTTTGATATTGGCCATGCGCCGCTCTGAGAACGAATTAAATTATGCGAATAGCTTTAGGTATTGAGTACGACGGTGCAAAGTACTGTGGTTGGCAACGTCAACGTGATGTAGATAGTGTTCAGGAACGTTTGGAAAAGGCGTTGTCACATGTAGCTAATAAACCTATTGCCGTGTTTTGTGCTGGTCGTACAGATACTGGGGTACACGGAACGGGTCAGGTTGTGCATTTTGACGTTGATGTTGAACGTAAAATGGTTGCCTGGACAATTGGTGTCAATGCGCACCTGCCAAAAGATATCGCAGTACGTTGGGCAACAGAAGTGAGTGATGATTTTCACGCCCGTTTTAGTGCTACAGCACGTCGTTATCGCTATATTATTTATAATAATGCATTACGTCCGGCTATATTTGGTATTGGTGTTAGTCATTATCATGGCTACTTAGACGAGAAAAAAATGCATGAAGCGGCGCAATATTTGGTTGGAGAGCATGACTTTTCGTCAGTGCGTGCGACTCAATGTCAATCACGAAGCCCATGGCGTGATATGAAGCATGTAAATGTGAGCCGTCAGGGTGATTTTGTGATCATCGATATCAAAGCCAATGCGTTTGTACACCACATGGTACGCAACATTGCGGGTAGTTTGATTCGGGTCGGTCGCGGCCAGGAAACCCCGGAGTGGATGAAGTGGGCACTTGAGCAAAAAGATCGCCGAGTCGCAGGTGAAACAGCAAAAGCCGCTGGATTGTACTTAGTCGCGGTCGACTACCCTGAAGAATTTGGTTTACCAACAGCACCGCTAGGACCTCTCTTCCTTGCGGATTGAGGTATATTGGGTATAAACCAGAAGGTACAACCAGTTTTTTATCTACAGATAGACAACTTTGTGCTTTAATTCACCTCCGATAGTTAACGAATTTGCATCCTCGGCTTAAATGAGCGGGGGAATATAGACTAAAGGTCATTCATGAGCTGGCTTGAAAAGATCCTAACCAAAAGCAATATTGTCTCTTCTCGAAAAGTGTCGATCCCTGAAGGGGTCTGGACAAAATGTACGTCATGTGAACAAGTGCTTTATCACGCCGATCTGGAACGTAACCTCGAAGTGTGTCCAAAGTGCGACCATCACATGCGTATGAAGGCGCGTCGTCGTCTTGAGACTTTCCTTGATACAGAAAGCCCGGTAGAAGAACTGGCTGCTGAAATGGAGCCGAAAGATAAACTGAAGTTCCGTGATTCAAAGAAATATAAAGACCGTATTTCAGCTGCCCAAAAAAACAGTGGCGAAAAAGACGCATTAATCGTGATGAAGGGCACTCTGCTGGAGCAACCAATTGTTGCCTGTGCGTTTGAGTTCTCTTTTATGGGCGGTTCAATGGGTTCTGTTGTTGGCGCCAAATTTGTTCGTGCCGTTGACGAAGCCATGGCAAGCAATTGTGCTCTGGTTTGCTTCTCTGCCAGTGGCGGTGCTCGCATGCAGGAGGCACTGATGTCTCTGATGCAAATGGCTAAAACCAGCGCAGCATTAGAACGTCTGACGGCTAAAGGGCTGCCATTTATTTCCGTACTGACTGATCCAACGATGGGCGGTGTTTCGGCAAGTCTGGCCATGCTGGGTGATATCAACATTGGTGAGCCAAAAGCACTGATCGGCTTTGCGGGTCAGCGTGTTATTGAGCAAACCGTACGTGAAAAACTCCCGGAGGGTTTCCAGCGTAGTGAATTCCTGCTTGAGCACGGTGCGATTGATATGATTGTTGATCGTCGCGAGATGCGTCAGCGTATCGGTGGTCTGGTGGCTAAAATGACGAACCACACATCACCTTTAGTTGTGCCTGTTGATCAACCTCAGCAAGCGCAGACAGAAACCGAAGCAGAAAACAACGAAGAGGAATAAGCCTTTTTGATGTTGTCACTGAACCGGGTAATGAGTCATAGATACAAGAAATAAATCCCATAGCGAGTGCTAAGTAGAATTTCTTTCTTGTTTGCATGAACTCAGGCTCGGTTCAGTGTTAAATTAGTACCTTCGATGGGTATTAATAAGTGAATACATCACCAATGTCTGGATTGACCGCTCCACAAGCCACAGCCCCCCTTTCCTCCTGGCTGACCTATTTAGAAAAACTTCATACCAGCGCCATTGATCTTGGTTTAGATCGCGCGCTCTCCGTCGCACAACATGCTCAACTAACCAAGCCCGCAGAGCGGGTGATCACCGTCGCGGGAACCAATGGCAAAGGCTCTACCTGTGCCATTCTTGAAGCAATTTTGCTTGATGCCGGATATAAAGTGGGTGTCTATAGTTCTCCTCACCTTGTTCGTTATAACGAGCGTGTTCGCATTAATGGCCAGGAGCTGGCAGATCATGAACATAGCCAGGCTTTCGCTTATATAGATCAATGCCGGGGAGAAACCAGTTTAAGCCTGTTTGAATTTGGCACATTGGCAGCGTTGCACCTGTTTAAGCAGCATCAGGTGGATGTGGCCATTCTGGAGGTCGGGCTCGGCGGGCGACTGGATGCGACGAACATTGTCGAACATGATGTCGCGGTGATCACCAGTCTTGCCGTCGATCATGTCGACTGGTTGGGTGATGATATTGAAGTCATTGGTTACGAGAAGGCCGGTATCTTCCGTTCCGATAAGCCTGCAATTTGTGGCCAGCCTAATCCGCCATCTACCGTACCGGCGCATGCCGACGATATCGGTGCGCACTTATACCAGGTTGGCTATCAGTTCAGTTATGAACACCACGGCGATAGCTGGAGCTGGCATTGTGGCGCGTTTGACTTACAGCAGCTCCCGCTGCCGTCGTTGCCTTTACCTAATGCCGCGACAGCCTTGATGGCATTAGGCACCGCAGAGCTGAATATCAGCGATGAAAATATTGCTGCGGGTTTGGCGAAGGCTTCACTGCCCGGCAGAATGGAGCGGGTGGCTGAAACACCGTTAGTGATTATGGACGTTGCACATAACCCCCATTCTGCCAATTATTTTGCCACTCAGCTGGAGCTGCTGAAAAAGCGTGAGAACAAAGCCCGTATTCACGCGGTTGTCGCTATGCTGCATGATAAAGACATCGCGTCGACGCTTACTGAGATGAAAGAAATTGTTGATGTCTGGTATCCTGCGTCCTTGGAAGGCCCGCGAGCGGCCAAAGCAGAAGAGATCATTGAACATTTACCCCATGCTACGGCCGGGTTTTCAACACCGGAGCAAGCTTTTGACGCAGCGCTAACACAAGCAGAAGAGGACGATGTGGTAATCGTCTTTGGCTCGTTTTACACTGTCGGTCAGATTTCCAGCCATCTTGGATCAACACAGGAGTAAATGTGGCGAGTAAATTCCAAAGCCGTCTTGTCGGAACCATTATTCTGGTCGCAATCGGAGTGATCTTTCTGCCTGATTTATTTGATGGCAAGAAACAACATTACCAGGAGCAGTTTGCCAGCATTCCGTTACAGCCCGAAATGGGGCAGGAAGGGTTTACGACGATTCCTGAACCTGAGTTTGCAGAGGTCGAGCTGCCACAAGAGCCGGTTACTGCTGTTATCGATGAGAATGGATATGAGGTTTCCGGCGATTCAGATATTGCTGTCATTGCCAAAGAAGAGGCACCATTAGCAGTCGCTCCCCAAGCCGTTGAGCCGCCGAAAGCCGGTTATCAAGAGAGTGGCTGGGTTATACAACTGGGTGTTTTCCGGCATTTTGACAATGCACATCAGTTAGTGGCGAAGATCCGTAAGGCTGGTTTTCAGGCTCATGTTTTTCCGAAACAGCCTAAACCGGGCGATTTGGCACGAGTGGTGGTTGGCCCGGATGTCGCGAAAGATAAACTTGCAGGCCAGATTAAAGACTTGGAAAAATTAACGGGGTTAAAAGGTCAATTGCTCAGATTTAGCCCACTAAACCCTTAGGTAAACGTTTGCGTTCTCATTTTTTCTGTTAGAATACGCATCAACAAGACGAAACTATAAATGATGATCTGGATAGATTACGTAATTTTAGGCGTGATTGGCTTCTCTGCATTGGTCAGTTTAATCCGCGGATTTGTTAAAGAAGCTCTGTCACTAGTGATTTGGTTTGCTGCCTTTTTTATCGCAAGTCAGTTTTACCCTCAGCTGGCAGCTTACTTTACCAATATTCACGATGTGACGTTACGAAATGGTAGCGCCATCGCTGTTTTGTTCATTTCAACGCTGATAGTCGGCGCGGTGGTGAACTATGTTATCGGACAATTAGTTCAGAAAACCGGTTTGTCTGGGACAGATCGGGTACTCGGAGTTGTTTTTGGTGGTGTGAGGGGCGTGCTAATCGTCTCAGCGGTATTGTTCTTTATTGATGCCTTTACTGGATTTTCGAGTGCGGACTGGTGGAAACAGTCGCAGTTGATCCCTCAGTTCGGGGTGGTTATCGAATGGTTCTTCTCATACCTGAAAAATACTTCAAGCTTTTTACCCGGCGCGCTCTAGCGTCGGCCTTATAGCAATGATGGTGAGTAACAGAGTGTGCTGTTACTCCATCAATTGGTATTTTATGCGTGACGAGGATTTAGGATATGTGTGGTATCGTCGGAATCGTGGGGTCAACCCCGGTAAACCAGTCTATCTATGACGCACTGACCGTGCTACAGCATCGCGGCCAGGATGCTGCCGGTATTGTTACTCTGGAAAGCAATCGTTTCCGTCTGCGTAAAGCGAATGGGCTTGTTCGTGATGTGTTTGAAGCTAAGCACATGCAACGTCTTCAAGGAGATGTTGGTATTGGCCATGTTCGTTATCCAACTGCAGGCAGTTCAAGTGCTTCTGAAGCTCAACCGTTTTATGTGAATTCTCCTTATGGCATTTCTCTGGCACACAATGGTAACTTAACCAATGCCTCAGAGATCAGGGAGTCATTGTTTAAGCAAGCCCGGCGCCATGTTAATACAACCTCTGATTCTGAAATTCTGTTGAATGTATTAGCTAACCAGCTTGAAGTTTCCCAATCTTACCCGCTTACCCCTTCCGATATTTTTACTGCTGTTCGCGAAGTGCATCGCAATGTTAAAGGCGCTTATGCTGTGGTTGCCATGGTAATTAGCCACGGTTTGATTGCTTTTCGTGATCCGCACGGTATTCGTCCTCTGTGTTTGGGTAAACGTGAAGTTGAAGGCCAAATCGAATATATGGTGGCGTCTGAGTCGGTCGCACTTGATGCCGTCGGTTTTGATTTTGTGCGTGATGTTGCCCCTGGTGAAGCGATTTACATTACGTTTGAGGGGCAACTGTTCACTGAACAATGTGCTGATAATCCTAAACTGAACCCATGTATCTTTGAGTTTGTTTACTTCGCTCGCCCTGATTCCTTCATTGATAAAATCTCTGTGTATGCGGCGCGGGTTTGCATGGGGCAGAAGCTGGGTGAAAAAATCAAACGTGAATGGGACGATCTGGATATTGATGTGGTTATCCCTATTCCGGAAACCTCTTGTGACAGTGCATTAGAAATTGCCCGCACGCTTGATAAGCCATACCGCCAGGGCTTTGTGAAAAACCGTTATGTTGGCCGTACTTTTATTATGCCCGGGCAACAAATGCGTCGTAAGTCTGTTCGTCGTAAGCTCAATGCAATTCGCTCTGAATTTAAAGATAAGAACGTACTGTTAATCGATGATTCGATTGTACGTGGTACAACATCAGAGCAGATCATTGAGATGGCTCGTGAAGCCGGTGCGCGTAAAGTGTACCTGGCCTCTGCAGCCCCTGAAGTTCGCTTCCCGAATGTGTATGGCATCGATATGCCAAGCGCGAATGAGTTAATTGCTCATGGTCGTGAAGTCGATGAAATTTGCAAGATGATTGGTGCAGATGGCTTGATCTTCCAGGATCTGGAAGACTTGGTTTCAGCGGTTGCTGAAGGTAACCCAGATATCCAGCTGTTTGAAACCTCAGTGTTTAACGGCAGTTATGTGACGGGTGATATCAACCAGGAATACCTGGATTTTCTCGACTCGCTACGTAATGAAGACTCTAAGACCAAACGTGAAATCCAGCAAGATCTTGCCAATCTGGAAATTCATAACGAAGGGTAAAAGGAAGAGCCACAATAACAAAGAGCGAGGCAGTCCTCGCTCTTTTTGATCTGTTTCAATTAACTCATAAACTCTGGCCCTAATCCGAGATTCCACAGAATAACGGATCCCGCCAAAATCGATACCAGCAGTACCAAGCCGCAGGTGACTATTGAGCTGGCATAGATAAAGCCGCGTTCTTCCGGAATGTGCATCAGGATCGGAACCCCGGTATACAGGAGGTAGACGGAGTAGGCGATCCCGATTAATCCGGCAATCATCAGGAACCAGAGATGTGGGTAGATGGCGGCAATACTGATCATAAAGAGTGGTGTTGCGGTATAAGCGGCCAGTTCAAGGGCTTGTGTGTAGGTCGGGGTTGAGCCAAAGGTATGGCTCATCCAGTAGGAAACATAAGCCAGTGCAAAGACGCCACCAATCAGCGCAAAATACATGGCAATTGACATACCGATGGCACTGGATTGAGTGAGGTAAATAGGGTCTCCCGCTCCAATTTCCCAGCCAATAAATACACTGGAAATAAATGCGAAAATAGGTGGCAACAGAGCAATTAACAGGATGTGACTGAGACTACTGTTTACTCCTTCATGTTCCTTATCAATGGTGCGCCACTCTTGTTTAGGGTGAGTGTATATTCCAAATAAATGTCCCAGAATCATAACGTTTCCTCGTCTAGAAATGCCAAGTGGCTGCACGTAACTGATGTTAGATTTCAAAATTTTAAAATCGTGAAAGTACGTTTACATACTAATAACATTTAGTCGGGGTTCGGGACGTTGGCAAGAAATTGCTTCTGCTATAGCGCAGAGTGATATGAGAGTGATAAGAAGGTAAAGGGGATAAAGGAAATGAGCCAGCTTGCTCATGCCTGCGGGATAAAGCAGGCCAAATATCCATTCCCGAAACATTGCTTCTGCAATGCAGGGAATGGGGCATAAAGCATTCGGTTTAATAAAATGCGCTAAGTTCAGTTCAGAGCTTTTAGTTTAATTCAAAGCTCTTAGTTTAATTCAAAATATTGGCTGGCAAACTCAATGAGTAACCGCAACTTTTCTGGCTGGTAGTCTCTGTGGTTATACAGCAGGTAGACTTCACGCGGGTTGGCTGACCAGTTTTCAAGAATACGGATTAACTCACCAGAAGTGATGTATTTTTCCAGCATAACATCAGGCATCAGGGTGATCCCCAATCCGGCAGTGCATGCCTTTCTTACTACATTTAACTGATTGGCTTCGAAGCGGCCTCGTTCATTGATCGTAACGGTTTCTCCGTTACTGTCAGTTAAGCGCCAGCGAAGTAGCGGGTTGCCTTTTAATAATGTGTGATTGTGCAGCTCCTGAGCGTGTTTTGGCTCTGGGTGGTTTTTTAAGTAATCAGGGCTGGCGACAAGAATATCTTTAACCGCACTGATACGGCGGGCGATGAGGGTCGAATCGCGCTGAGGGCCGACTCGGAACATGACATCCCAATCGGTTGGATCGAGTTGCTCTGGCTCGCTGCTCATGTGTAGTGCGATATCGATAGCTGGATGTTGCAGCATAAATGCATTCAGCATAGGTTGAAGCATGACTTTAGTCAGGTTAGAAGGGGCGGCAATTTTTAGTTTACCGGCAGCTCCCTTACATTCTTCACTGATATGCACCGTCGTATCAACTAATTGCTGGAGTAGAGGCGCGCAATCATCGTAAAATTTTTGTCCGGCTTCCGTAAGCGATAATTTACGGGCATGACGATTTAACAGGCGAATATTCAGGCATTCTTCCAAAGCTTGAATTCGGCGAGTCAGCGTTGCTACTGGCACTTGGGTTTTGCGAGAGGCTCCGGTATAGCTGCCATTTTTAACAACCATTCGGAACAAATTTAGATCGTCAAGTTTCATAAAAAGTCATTACTGAAAACTCATAATGGGGAATTGTATAATAAAGCGTGTCAGAGTATGTCTTTAACGTAAATATTATTGCTATAAATCAATATTTCAACATGAATAATACTGTCGCTACAAATCAACAATCCTCTTTTTAAGCATTCGTTATCATATCCATTTAGGCTATAAAAAATGTAATTATTTGAAGTGGATAGCATTAATCACTTAATATCTTTCGCTAGTAGATTGTCAGCCCTGACGAATGACGATTTTACACCTATGCTTTTGATAGGTTGATTAACTATTAGGTTTTCATGCGCAGTTATCGAGAAAATAACATCAACTCCCCCGAAAAAAATCAGGGTGTCGCAAACCATAACTCATGGAGAACACAATCGTTGCTAGAGGGTAAAGATATTCTCGTGGTAGAGGACGATCCTGTTTTTCGTCAGATGATATGTGGCTTTTTGCAAAGCCAGGGATGTGTTGTGCGAGAAGCTGATGATGGCCTGAAAGGATTGCAAGCCTTGAGAAAGGCTATTCCTGATGTATTACTGTGTGATTTGGCTATGCCGGTGCTATCGGGGATGGAGTTTGTCGAAGAGATATCCGCTCAGTACCCGATGGTTCCTGTTATCGTGATTTCAGGTACCGGTGATATGGCTGACGTAGCCACAGCATTGCGTCATGGGGTTAAGGATTTTCTTATCAAGCCTCTTGATAACATTATGGTGCTGCAGTCTGCGATTTTATCCGTATTAAAGTCACTGGATTCTTCCACAGAAGGACGTGACTTTTCCAGCCAGTGGTTTGGTGTCGGTGAAGACAACAGCGTTGTTGATGAAGAGCTGGAATGGCATATTCAGGAATTGCAGTCTAACCCTAAAGCTGCACGGGAATTGCTGGTGGGCTTAATGCCGGATACAGAATCAAAGCTGGGTGACTGGCAACTGAATTACTGCGTCTTGCAATCTGCCGATGTTCAGCCTGTTCTGCTTGATTATACTTGGTTGATGGATGGTCGACTGGCATTTTATCTGGTTGATTCTGCCGCTGGTGGGGACAATGGTACGGCAACGACTTTGCTGCTTCGTGCCTTTTTTAATGATTATCTGCGTACCCGTATGGCAGAAGAAAATGACCTTTTGCATTTAATCAGCTTAATTGAAAAGGGGATGCAACATTCGGGTTATGCGTCACCCATCAAAGGCCTGTTTGGTATTTTTGATGCGTGTGACAGAAGCCTGAATATCGTTTCTGCGGGGCTGGGGGCTGTTTTACAAACCAGTGAGGGGATGCATTCTGTGATGGCGCAATCGTGGCTGGGAGAGCGCGCCCAGAGCAATGACATTATTCAATGGCAGTTATCAGAGTCGGGTGGACGTTTGTCATTAAGTGAAATTGGTTCGGCCAGTTTTAGTGTGACGTTAAAGAGACTTGAGTCGGAGTGATGAGATGCGAGAGCTTGATATAAAAAGAGCCTGTGGACGTAAAAAAGAGCCTGTAGATAAAAAAAAGTAGCCAGCAGCGAATGATCTCGCTGCTGGCTACTCTATCTTTGAATCTTCGTTTGATTAAGCTTCTACTGCGTTACCTTCGACTACTTCGTCTTCAATAACCTGACCTTCTGCACCATGCATCCAGCGAATTAATTGGTTTGAGCAAAGTAGCAGTAGCACACCTGCAACCGTTGCTGCGATAGCAATACCGCTGAAGATTGCCATCGGGCCAGCTTCACCTACGTTTGCACCAATAATACCGGCTACGTAGTTAGCAACGGCATTGAAGCCGAACCATGCACCCATCATCAGTGAAGCTAAGCGAAGCGGTGCCAGTTTGGTGACCATCGACAGACCGATAGGAGACAGACACAGCTCGCCCAAGGTGTGGAAGAAGTACGCACCAACCAGCCACATCATTGAGGTTTTCACGGTGATATCACCACCTTGCTGCATCACCGCACCGATCATGCACAGGAAGCCGATGGCAAGGAAGAACAGACCCATGGCAAATTTAGCCGGAGAGCTTGGCTCTTTAGGACCCATTTTTACCCACAATGCAGCAATCACAGGAGCAAGCGTGATGACAAAGAACGGGTTAAGCGACTGGAACCAGGCTGCAGGTACTTCAAAACTACCAATCATACGATCAGTGTATTCCTGAGAGAAGATGTTCATCAGGCCGCCGGCTTGCTCGAAGCCTGCCCAGAAGATAACCACGAACAGGCCCATGATCATAATAACTTTCAGGCGATCGCGCTCTTGTGCGGTCAGTGGCTCTTTTTTACCGGATTTATTCATTGCCGCAGCACGTTTTGCTGCTGGCTCTTTACCGATATTGCCCAGTAGACGCTCGGCAAACATAAATTGCATAACCAGGCTGATCAGCATACCGATACCGGCAGTCAGGAAGCCTGCTTTCCAGCCGTATGCGATGGCAGCAGAGCCTGCAATGATCCCCGCCATTAGGGCACCGAGGTTGATACCCATATAGAAAATGGTAAAGGCACCGTCGCGACGGTTATCACCATCTTTATAAAGGTCACCGACCATGGTTGAAATATTTGGCTTGAACAGACCATTACCGATGATCAGCAGGCCAAGACCCGCATAAAAAGCGGTGACGGCATGCGGGTCAATAATGCTGTTAGGCAGGGCAAGTGTAAATTGACCTAAGGCCATGAATACACCACCGATGATAATTGAGCGGCGCTGGCCTAAGAAGTTGTCGGCAATCCATCCACCAATTAAAGGGGTAATATAAACAAGGCCGGTGTAGATGCCGTAAAGACCCAGTGCGTCTTGAGTTGACCAGCCGAGGCCGCCATTGATTGTCTTATCGGTAAGATAAAGAACCAGAATTGCACGCATAGCGTAATAGGAGAAACGTTCCCACAGTTCGGTACCGAACAGTAAGAACAAACCTTTTGGGTGGCCCATTAAGGTACCACTACTTTGATTGCTCATGATTATTCTCTGTGTAATATTATTTGTGTGTTTGCAAATGCTGGCCATTTTATAATGCACAAAATATTACTCTGCAAGTTTTTACAGGAGCAGAACAAAACGCTAACATTGTAAGCTGTTGAATTATAAGTGTGTGTGTATATATTAACCAAAAATGAAAAATAACTTTCCATTACGGTATTCGGTCTAATGTGCTTCCTTGTCGAGTGATGGCAGTGTTGTTAGCTGCTGCTGTTGATTAATATGGTGTTTTCTGTTGATATTTTTCGGTTTTAATGGTTTTTACAAATGTAACATGGTGAAAGGGGCGTAAGAGAGGGGGGAATCAAAATTTGAAGGGCAACTAGTTTTATAAGTTGTTCTTTATTTACGAGTACTTATAATTTAATTCAGTTGATGTATTGCTTGTTGGTCGGGAATGTTATGAAAGATTGGTACCTTCTTTATTGTAAACGTAGTGAACAAGAGCGTGCGGTGCTTAATCTTGATCGTCAAGGGGCTGAGTGTTACTACCCGCAAGTTACTGTGCAAAAAATTGTGCGAGGTAAACGGGTGGAAGCGCCGGAACCTCTGTTCCCAAGTTATATTTTTGTCTATTTTGATCCAGAAACCCTGAGCTTTACCACTGTGCGCTCGACCCGAGGTGTCGCTGATTTTATTCGCCAAGGGGCAAAGCCGCAACGTGTGCAACAAGAAATTGTCTATGGTTTGATGATGAATGAGGATAGTGAAGAGCATCAGATGCAGCTTTCCAGTTTCCCGAAACCGGGAGAAACCCTAAAGCTGGAGCAAGGACAGTTTAAAGGTATTGAAGCTATTTATCAGGAAGCGGATGGTGAAAAACGCTCATTCATGCTGATCAACTTGCTGGGTAAGCCCGTTAAAGTGAGCGTCGAAAATAAAGATATCGTGAAAAAATAACCTCTGTTTCTTCGGTCACCCTCGCAGGTTATTCTCTATGGCGTCGATACGTAATTATATATTTGTTATAGTGCGGCAAAAGTTTTTGAAGACTAATGGAAAATAGAATGTCGAATACTTCCCCGGTTCGTAAAGCCGTTATCCCTGTCGCGGGCCTTGGAACCCGTATGCTTCCGGCAACAAAAGCAATTCCAAAGGAAATGTTGCCAATCGTCGATAAGCCATTGATCCAGTATGTGGTTAACGAGTGTGTCGCGGCTGGTATCAAAGAGATTGTACTGGTCACGCATTCATCAAAGAATTCTATCGAGAACCATTTTGATACCTCGTTTGAATTGGAAGCAACATTAGAGAAGCGTGTTAAACGTCAGTTGCTTGATGAAGTGAAGAGTATTTGCCCGAAAGATGTGACAATTATGCATGTGCGACAAGGCCAGGCTAAAGGGCTTGGTCATGCAGTCCTCTCTGCCCGTCCATTAGTGGGAGAGGAGCCTTTCGCGGTTGTGCTTCCTGATGTCATTCTTGATGATGTGGCCAGTGATCTAAGCAAAGAAAACATGGCTGCCATGATTAATGCTTTTAACGCCACGAAGATCAGTCAGGTGTTAGTGGAGCCTGTCCCGATGGCTGATGTTGCTAATTATGGTGTGGCAGACATCAATGGCGCTGAACTCAAGCCGGGTGAAACGACGGCGATGACGAAAGTGGTAGAAAAACCCGCTGTTGAAGAGGCGCCTTCAAATCTTGCCATTGTAGGCCGCTATGTATTGCCTGCTGAGATTTGGGATCTACTGGCGAGAACACCTGTTGGTGCCGGAGATGAAATTCAGCTGACTGATGCGATTGATATGCTGATGGAATCACAGCAAGTGAATGCGTTCCATATGTCAGGTAAAAGCCATGACTGTGGTAGCAAGCTGGGTTATATGCAGGCATTCGTAGAATACGGCATGCGTCATAACAGCCTGGGTGAAGATTTTACAGCGTATCTGAAAGAGATTGTTAAGACGTTGTAAGGTGTAGAAACCATAGAACCAAAAAGGGAAGCTTAAGCTTCCCTTCTTCAATCTAGTACCTACAGAGGTAGTTTATGCCGACTCATACTCATGCAGTTGATTCATCTAGGCTGCTAAAGGCGTTGTTATTACTTTTCAACAACTACCTCTGTAGTATCTCGAAACTCGCTTCTAATCACTCTGAATGATACTGCTCGCAAGCCAGTAAGGTATTTTCAATCAGGGTTGCGACCGTCATCGGGCCAACACCGCCGGGCACTGGCGTGATGTATTTCGCTGTCTCACGAGCGATATCATACTCAACATCCCCAACAAGCTTTCCGTTGTCTAATCGGTTGATACCAACGTCAATAATAGCGGCGCCTTCCTTGATCCAATCGCCAGGAATAAAGTTAGGTTTACCGACCGCAATGATCAGAATATCGGCTTGGCGAACATGGTGCTCAAGATCCTGAGTAAAGCGATGGCAGGTAGTCGTTGTCGCGCCACCTAACAAAAGCTCTAACGTCATTGGGCGACCGACAATATTTGAGGCGCCCACAATAACAGCATGTTTACCACGGACCAGAATGTTATAGCGCTCTAATAGCGTCATTATGCCTTTGGGTGTACATGAGCGTAATTTAGGGATGCGTTGACATAAACGGCCAACATTGTATGGATGAAATCCGTCAACATCTTTTTCCGGGTCAATCTGCTCAAGTATTTTCGTGGTATCGATACCAGCAGGTAGTGGCAACTGAACCAAGATGCCGTCAATATTGTTATCAGCATTCAGTTCATCGATTAACGCCAGAAGCTCCGTTTCATGGGTTGTTGCCGGAAAATCGAAGGATTTTGAAACAAACCCCACTTCCTCACACGCTTTACGTTTACTTCCGACATAAATTTGCGAGGCCGGATCTTGCCCTACCAGTATCACGGCTAGACCTGGTGCACGTAATCCTGCTTCAACTCGCGCCTTTACTCGCGCAGCAACTTCTTGTCGAACCGTCTGGGAAATAAGTTTTCCATCAATAATTTGAGCGGCCATGATTTTCCTTTTGGGTAATTCCGGGCTAATCCGTAAACTAGGGCTTGTTAAAATGTCATTAATTGCTTGAGCATAAACCAATTGTCGAAAAGGCTGTTAGTGCACTTCGAATATGGCGATATAGCGATTATTTTAGTACCACATTATCGCAGATAAGGTGATTAAGATCTACCGAGCAAACGTTTGCGCGGTTGGTGTTTGTTATCTGTTTTCAATGTACTGAAGTAGTCAGCGAATAAAACAGCAGCGGTAACTGCTTAAATTAAGGGTGGTTTGTTGGAAGTTTGAGCGGTTGGCGTATGAGTTGAAGGAAATGGACTAAAAATCGTTGACGTTAAGATTGAGCAACGTATAATTTTGCCCCGTAGCCCAGTGTTACGTTAAATGATGCGCCCTTAGCTCAGCTGGATAGAGCACGTCCCTTCTAAGGATGTGGTCGCAGGTTCGAATCCTGCAGGGCGCGCCATCTTCCTTTTATACTCCGATGTTGCTTGACTAAAATCCCCATTTCGATGAATCCGTCGCTTATATACCTTAGCGATTCGTTGCCCTGATCTCTATAATCCATATTTTATTTACATAAATCGCTTTAGTACCAGTTCTGGTTCTTGGGTATAACAGACCCAATGACGATGTCTATTGCTCGAACGACATGATAGAAAGCGCTAGTCCGTGTTGCTTGATCTTTGTTCAATGGGTCAATAGCTTCAACATAACCCTGTGATTGGTCATGGCGCGATCCGGTGGTTTTTCGGGCTATTGATGAAAAAAATCATGATTGAGTCGTTTATTTTCACTTTTAACCCTTGAAAATGGTTTTTTTGCCCCTATGTTGTGGAACAGCTGTATTTAGATAGCTGTTTAAGGCTTCTGTCTCGACGACAGGTGAACAGGTCGCTATAATGGCGCGTTTGATTTCTAGCGCTGTGGTTTTTTTCCAGAAGTGCTAGGAATTATCAGAATTAGAGGCGTTATGGTTTTTTGCCGTAACACGAAAGGATGCCACCGTCAGTAAATGACTGATCGGCAACATCACTCAGAAAAACTGAGTAGGATTTGAGGTTAAATAAAATGCAAGTTACCGTTGAAACCACTGAAGGCCTAGAGCGCCATCTAACAATCACAGTTCCTGCCGCTAACATTGAAGACGCAGTAACTGCAGAGCTGAAAAAAATTGCTAAAAATCGTCGTTTTGATGGTTTCCGTCCGGGTAAAGCCCCGATGAAAATGGTTGCTCGTATGTTTGGCGCTTCTGTTCGCCAGGACATCCTTGGTGAAGTGATGCAGCGTCACTTTATCGAAGCAATTGTTAAAGAGAAAATCAATCCAGCAGGCGCGCCGACTTTCACTCCAGTTGAGATTGCTGAAGGTAAAGATCTTGTATTTAAAGCGTCTTTCGAAGTATATCCTGAGATCGAACTAGCCGGTCTTGAGAAGATTGCGGTTGAAAAACCAGCAGTTGAAGTGAACGACGAAGATGTCGCTAACATGCTTGATACGCTACGTAAGCAGCAAGCAACTTGGTCTGACGTTGAAGCGGCAGCTGTTGCAGACAGCCGTGTAACTATCGATTTCACAGGTTCTATTGATGGTGAAGTATTCGAAGGCGGTAAAGCTGAAGGTTTCGCACTAGCAATGGGCCAAAACCGCATGATCCCTGGTTTTGAAGACGGCATCGTTGGTAAGACAGTGGGTGAAGAGTTTACTCTGGAAGTGACTTTCCCTGAAGATTACCACGCTGAAAACCTAAAAGGTAAAGCAGCATCTTTCGCGATTAAACTACACAAAGTTGAAGCGCAAGAGCTACCAGAGCTAACTGAAGAGTTTGTTGCTAAATTCGGTGTTGTAGATGGTTCTGTTGACGGTCTTAAAGCTGAAGTTCGCAAGAACATGGAACGTGAACTGAAGCAAGCTGTTAAAGGCCGCATCAAAGAGCAGGTTCTTGACGGTCTGGTTGAGCAGAACAACATCTCTGTTCCATCGGCGCTGATTGATCAGGAAATCAACGTACTTCGTCAACAAGCTGCACAACGTTTCGGTGGCGATGCGGAGAACACGCCTGAACTACCACGTGAGCTATTCGAAGAGCAAGCTCAGCGTCGCGTTGTTGTTGGCCTGCTAATCGGTGAAGTGATCAAGGCTGAAGAACTAAAAGCTGACGACGAGCGTGTTAAAGCGCTAATCGCAGAAATGGCTTCTGCTTATGAAGATCCAACTGAAGTTGTTGCTTACTATGAGCAAAACGAGAAGCTAATGAACAACATGCGCAATGTTGCTCTTGAAGAGCAAGCGATTGACGCACTACTAGCAAAAGCTCAGGTTACTGAAAAAGAAGTTGGCTTCAACGATCTTATGAACCAGCCAGCGGCTTAATTTGCTGAAATTACTGTAGAGATTTGACTTTGTTTCAAATCTTCTGCTAACAATGGTCCGTGTGAGTCTTTTCATCCGGGCCATTTATTTTAGGGAAATAACGTTATGAGCTACCAAGAAAAAAACGCCATGTCTCCGATTATGGATGCGCTGGTTCCTATGGTGGTCGAGCAGACTGCTCGTGGTGAGCGTTCCTACGACATTTATTCCCGACTACTGAAAGAGCGTGTGATTTTCCTGACTGGTCAGGTTGAAGATCATATGGCCAACCTAGTAGTTGCACAGCTTCTGTTCCTAGAATCTGAAAATCCAGATAAAGATATTTTCCTTTACATCAACTCGCCGGGTGGTTCGGTAACGGCAGGTATGTCTATTTATGACACCATGCAGTTTATTAAACCAAACGTCAGTACGGTATGTATGGGGCAAGCGTGTTCTATGGGGTCATTTCTGCTGGCGGGCGGCGCTGCGGGTAAGCGTTACTGCCTGCCGAGCGCGCGTGTTATGATCCACCAGCCGTTAGGTGGTTTCCAGGGACAGGCATCGGATATTCAGATCCATGCTCAAGAAATTCTGACTATAAAACACACACTTAACACCTTACTTGCACATCACACAGGTCAACCTCTTGACGTCGTCGAGGGTGATACTGACCGTGATAACTTTATGTCTGCAGAACAGGCAGTTGAATATGGTTTGGTAGATGCTGTTTTGACGCAACGTGACTAATTCTGATAATTTTCTTGGTGGCGCGACTTTAACCGTGTGACGGAGCAAAATAGTAAGAGTTGTTATACACTCAAAACAAGGCAATGATGGGTTTAAACCCGAAAAGAGGTTAGCGAATGACAGATAAGCGAAAAGAGAATGGTAGTGGAAAACTGCTGTATTGCTCTTTCTGCGGCAAAAGCCAACATGAAGTTCGTAAGCTGATTGCTGGCCCTTCTGTGTATATTTGCGATGAATGTGTCGATCTTTGTAACGACATTATTCGCGAAGAAATTAAAGAAGTGATGCCTAAGCGCGACGGCAATGAGCTTCCGACTCCGCAAGAAATTCGTTCAAACCTGGATGATTACGTTATTGGTCAGCCGCATGCTAAGAAGGTGTTGGCGGTAGCGGTTTATAACCATTACAAACGTCTTCGTAATGGCGACACCACAAGTGATGGTGTTGAGCTGGGTAAAAGTAATATTCTGCTGATCGGTCCGACCGGTAGCGGTAAAACTCTGCTGGCTGAAACACTGGCACGTATGCTGGATGTACCATTTACGATGGCTGATGCAACCACGCTGACTGAAGCGGGTTATGTTGGTGAAGACGTTGAAAATATCATCCAGAAGCTGCTGCAGAAGTGTGATTACGACGTAGCGAAAGCTGAGCGCGGAATTGTTTACATCGATGAAATCGATAAGATTTCACGTAAGTCTGATAACCCGTCGATTACGCGTGACGTATCGGGTGAGGGTGTTCAGCAGGCGCTACTGAAACTGATTGAAGGTACTGTTGCTTCTGTACCACCACAAGGTGGCCGTAAGCATCCTCAACAGGAATTCTTGCAAGTAGACACGTCTAAGATCCTATTTATCTGTGGCGGTGCATTTGCAGGCCTGGATAAGGTGGTTGAGCAACGTGTATCAACGGGTACCGGCATTGGTTTTAGTGCTGACGTTCGTTCAAAAGACGAAAAGCGTACTCTGAGCGATCTGTTTCAGCAAGTTGAGCCACAAGATTTGGTTAAATACGGCTTAATCCCTGAATTCATCGGTCGTCTGCCAGTTACGGCAACGCTGAACGAGCTTGATGAAGCGGCGTTGGTTCAGATCCTGCGTGAACCGAAGAATGCGTTGACTAAGCAGTACGCTGCATTGCTTGAACTTGAAAACGTTGAGCTTGAATTCCGTGACGATGCGCTGGTTGCCATTGCTCGTAAAGCCATGGAGCGCAAAGCTGGTGCCCGTGGTTTGCGTTCAATTGTTGAAGCGGTTCTGCTCGATACTATGTACGAATTGCCATCAGCGGAAGGCGTCAGTAAAGTTGTGATTGACGAGTCAGTGATTAAAGGTGAGTCAGATCCATTGTTGATCTACGAAAATACCGGAAATCAAGCAGCTGGCGCAGAGTAATTGTTTAATAACTACTCAGATGTCTAAAAAAAAAGGAGGCTTTTGCCTCCTTTTTTATTTTCTGTTGCATCTCCCGTTGAATCTTGATGCTTTACCCCCATATACTCAATAAAGAGTCTAAAAGGAAGAGAGAATAATATGAACCTGGAGCGTTCTGAACGCCTTGAAATCCCGGTTCTGCCACTGCGTGATGTGGTGGTATACCCTCATATGGTGATTCCATTGTTTGTGGGCCGGGAAAAATCAATTCGTTGCCTTGAATCGGCAATGGATAATAATAAACAAGTTCTGCTGGTCGCTCAGAAAGAAGCTGCCACTGATGAGCCTTCGATTGAAGAATTGTACGATGTCGGTACTGTCGCGACGATCCTTCAGCTGCTGAAGCTGCCTGATGGCACGGTGAAAGTATTGGTTGAAGGTCAACAGCGAGCAAAAGTTGAAAACTTAACCGATGATGAATTCTTCAGTGCTGAAGCTGTGTTTCAGATCACACCGGAAATGGATGAGCGCGAGCAAGAAGTGTTGGTTCGCACTGCTATTAACCAGTTTGAAGGCTTCATCAAGCTCAATAAAAAAATTCCGCCAGAAGTTTTAACCTCCCTAAATGGTATCGACGAAGCGGCACGCCTGGCTGATACTATTGCGGCGCATATGCCTCTGAAACTGGCAGACAAGCAAAAAGTACTCGAAATCATTGATATTACGGAACGATTAGAGTTCTTGATGGCAATGATGGAATCTGAAATCGATCTGCTTCAGGTCGAAAAACGCATTCGTGGTCGCGTTAAAAAGCAGATGGAAAAAAGCCAGCGCGAGTACTATTTAAACGAACAAATGAAAGCTATCCAGAAAGAACTGGGTGAGCTTGATGATGCGCCAGACGAATTCGAATCTCTTAAGAAGAAAATCGAAGAATCGAAGATGCCTGCAGAGGCTCGTGCAAAGACCGAACAAGAGCTGCAGAAGCTTAAGATGATGTCACCGATGTCGGCAGAAGCGACCGTTGTACGTGGCTATATCGATTGGATGCTCAGTGTACCTTGGTTCAAGCGTTCTAAAGTGAAGAGAAACCTGGCAAAAGCCGAGGAAGTTCTCAACTCAGACCATTATGGTCTGGAGCGCGTAAAAGAACGTATTCTGGAATATCTGGCCGTACAGACCCGGATCAATAAGCTTAAAGGCCCGATCCTTTGTCTTGTCGGTCCTCCGGGTGTAGGTAAGACCTCGCTGGGTCAGTCAATCGCAGCCGCGACAGGCCGTCAATACGTCCGAATGGCGCTGGGCGGCGTGCGTGATGAAGCTGAAATCCGAGGTCACCGCCGTACTTATATCGGTTCTATGCCTGGTAAGCTGATCCAGAAAATGGCCAAAGTGGAAGTGAAAAACCCACTGTTCCTGTTAGATGAGATCGATAAGATGTCTTCTGATATGCGTGGTGATCCGGCTTCTGCACTGCTTGAAGTACTTGATCCCGAGCAAAACAATGCATTTAACGATCACTACCTGGAAGTGGATTACGACCTCTCTGATGTGATGTTCGTGGCGACCTCGAACTCAATGAACATCCCAGGCCCACTGCTTGACCGTATGGAAGTGATCCGTCTGTCGGGTTATACCGAAGATGAAAAACTGAACATTGCCAAACGTCACTTGCTCAATAAGCAGATTAAGCGTAATGGCTTGAAAGACGGTGAAATTGAAGTCGAAGACTCTGCGCTGATTGGCATTATTCGTTACTACACTCGTGAAGCGGGCGTGCGTAATCTTGAACGTGAAATTTCAAAACTCTGCCGTAAAGCGGTTAAAGAAATTCTGCTGAACAAAGATGTGAAGAAAGTGTCTATTAGCCAGGATAATCTGAAGGATTATCTGGGGGTTCAGCGTTGCGACTATGGTAAAGCTGATGAAAGCAACCGTGTCGGCCAGGTCACCGGTCTGGCATGGACAGAAGTCGGCGGCGATTTACTGACCATCGAAACGGAATCAATGCCTGGTAAAGGTAAGCTGACTTATACCGGTTCATTGGGTGATGTGATGCAGGAGTCGATTCAGGCGGCGATGACCGTTGTTCGCTCTCGTGCTGAGCGATTAGGGGTTAATCCTGACTTCTACGAGAAGCGTGACATCCACGTTCACGTTCCTGAAGGCGCAACACCAAAAGACGGCCCAAGTGCTGGTATTGCGATGTGTACGGCGCTGGTTTCGAGCCTGACCGGTAATCCGGTACGTGCCGATGTAGCTATGACCGGTGAGATCACCCTGCGTGGCGAAGTGTTGCCGATTGGTGGCTTGAAGGAAAAACTACTGGCAGCACACCGCGGCGGCATTAAAACCGTACTCATTCCAAAAGAAAATGAACGTGATTTGGAAGAGATCCCAGATAACGTGATTGCTGATTTGGAAGTGTGCCCGGTACGCTGGATTGATGAAGTGCTGACAATAGCATTGCAGAATAATCCCACCGGTATCGAGCTGGTAAATGCGCAAAACAGTGACATGCAGCAAAGTTAAGTAAAGAAAAGACGCTGTCAGGTACAAAAAGCCTTGTCAGCGTTTTTTTGTGTCGCTATAAGTTAGGTCTAATTTTCTGTAAGCTCAATAGTATCAAGGCTTACACGCTTCATTGGTGTAGTGTGCTGGTATTATTTGAGCCTGATTCAAATTTAATTGTTCGTGGCAAGACCTCGTTCTTGCAGGCATTTTTCGTCGATAATGTCTCTTGCGGACAATATTCATTGAGGGGATGAAATTGTGAATAAAACTCAGTTAGTGGATAAAATTGCTGAAAGTGCTGATATCTCTAAAGCGTCTGCTGGTCGTGCTTTGGATGCATTCATTGACGCTGTTTCTGACACGTTGAAAACAGGTGATCAGGTTGCGCTTGTTGGTTTTGGTACTTTCTCAGTACGTGAGCGTGCTGCACGTACGGGCCGTAATCCGCAAACCGGTGAAGAAATCCAAATTGCAGCCGCTAAAGTTCCTGGTTTTAAACCAGGCAAAGCGCTGAAAGACTCTGTAAACTAGACACTGTAAACCGGAACTTGTAAATATTGGATCCTGTAAACACTGAATATTGTAAGCGCTTGATCTTGTAAGTACTTGATTTTGTAAAAAAATAGGGGTATAGCCCTGTGTTTGTGCTGTGATTCGTACAGTTCAAATATCAATGCTGGTTGTTTTCATAACTAAGCAGAACTGATGAGGGCGCATCAAGTAGATGCGCTTTTTTTCTTTTACTTGTATTATTTTGTATCAAGGTGACATTTCGGTGGCCATTGCTGCCAGCCGGAGGCATCTTCATACTACATGCCAGCTCGAACAGTAGGGGATACGGCAAATCATGATGGAGCGATTGCGCGAAGGCGCTAACAGCATTTGGGTTAAGATTATTCTTAGCTTGATTATTTTATCTTTTGTCTTTGCTGGCGTTGGTAGCTACCTTGCCGGTGGCAGCCAACAAGCTGCAGCAAAGATTGATGGTCAGGAAATCAGCCAAAGCCAATTTGAACAGGCTTATCAGAACGAGCGAAATCG
Source organism: Photobacterium sagamiensis (assembly GCF_050337085.1). Lineage (NCBI taxonomy): Bacteria > Pseudomonadati > Pseudomonadota > Gammaproteobacteria > Vibrionales > Vibrionaceae > Photobacterium > Photobacterium sagamiensis. The sequence goes on from NZ_JAKJSP010000026.1 coordinate 63,480, forward strand.
TATGCAGTCACAGTTAGGTGACTATTTTGCGACGCTTCTGGGCGATCCTGAATACGTTAAACAATTCCGTCAAAGCGTGCTTGATCGCATGGTAAATGACGTTTTAATTGAGCAGCGTGCGAATGAATTAGGTTTACGCATCAGCGATGAGCAAATTCGTAAGGCGATTGTTTCAATGCCTGAATTCCAGCGTGATGGTCAGTTTGATAACGACATGTACACGACGTTACTGCGTCGTTCGGGTTTTTCACCGGAGCAGTTCGCTGAATATATCCGTACTGATATGCTTCGTCAGCAATTCCTTACTGCGATTCAAACCAGCGACTTTACTCTAAGCAACGAATTGACTGCTCTGCGTAAGCTAGAAGCACAGCAGCGTGTTATTCGCAGCCTGACATTGGATCTTGCTGAGTTCACGAAAAATGCAGATATCTCTGAACAAGAAGTCACTGCATTTTATGAGCAGAACCCACAGATGTTCACCCGCCCAGAGCAAGTTAAGGTGGCATACATTGAGCTTTCTGGTGACGGTCTGAAAGATAGCATTGAAGTCTCTGACGATGATGCGAAGGCTGACTACGCTGATAATAAAGAAAAGTACAGCACCGCTGAACAACGTCAGGTAAGTCACATTCTGGTTCAGGGTGACAGCAGCGAAGCGAAGGCGAAGGCTGATGAGTTAATGACTCAACTGAAAGCCGGTGCTGATTTCACTCAGCTGGCGCAATCTTCTTCTGATGATACTTTCAGTGCTAAAGATGGCGGTAAGCTGGATTGGTTTGAACGTGGAGTGATGGATCCTGAGTTTGAAGATGCAGCATTTGCATTAAGCAACGACGGCGATCTTTCTGAAGTCGTGAAATCATCTTTTGGTTACCACATCATCAAACTGAATGCGGTAAAAGCGTCTGATGTGAAGCCATTTGCTGATGTTCGTGATGAGATCCTTGTGACACTTCGCGAACAGCGTGCTGCAGAATATTTCTATGATATGCAGACTAAGCTCGCTGAAACCGCCTTTGAAATGCCGGACTCTCTGGATGATGCTGCTACAGCGGTAAATGTAGACGTTCAGCATACTGAATTCTTCTCTCAGAATGATGCGGAAGGTGTACTGGCTAACCCGGCTGTATTGCAGGCTATAGTTAGTGCTGATGTTCGTGAAGATGGTCTGAATTCAGATGTTATCGAGATTGGTCCTGAACATGTGGTAGTTGTACGTGTTGAAGATTCACGCGAAGAAACGGTTCTGCCGTTTGCAGAGGTTTCTGCTGCCGTGAAAGCTCAGCTGGCCAGCCAGAAAGGTGAGCTGAATGCGCAAGCGAAAGCGGATGAAATTATCGCCGCACTTCGCGCGGGCAATGACACGGTTCTTGAAACTGAAGGTTTACGTTTCGCTGAAGAGCAAACCATTAGCCGCTCAGGTCCAGACCGTATGGTTTCTCAGGTTGCTTTTGGTTTATCTAAACCCGTTGAAGGTCAAGCCGTTTATGGTATGACACGTGATACGTCTGGTAACGTGATGATCATTGCACTTGATAGCGTGCTCAACACTGATGTTGCTCCGGTTGCTGTAGATAGCCAGTTTGCTACTCAGGTTGAGCAGATGAACGCTCAGCAAGATACGATGGCAACTCTGCAAGTACTTCGTGCTACTGCAGAGGTCAGCTACCCATTACTGGAAACACCTGCAAACTAATTGAAATTATTATTTCTGTTAGCGGGCCGCCTTTGTGCGGCCCGTCTTTTTTCTGATGATTAATGTCATTTTATTCTTTCCCATTGTCTTCCGCTCGTTATGCTGGATGGACATCATAAAACGTATAAGAGGGATAAGATGAAAAAAGTAATGAAAGCGATAGTGTTTTGCGCTGCAGTCGTGTTTGCCCCAATGGGGCTGGCAGCAAGTGATGACCATGAAGGCATTGAGATCACCATCAATATCAACCAGGCAAATGCTGAAGAGCTAGATAAGTTGCTGATAGGCATCGGGCCGGAAAAAGCCGAAAATATTATTGCTTACCGTGAAGCCAATGGTGACTTTAAAGCGGCAGAAGAATTGCAAAAGGTCAAAGGAATTGGTGCTTCGACTGTTGAAAAGAACCGTCAGCGTATCAAGCTGTAGGCCGAATAAGCATGAAGGAGCGTAGTTTGAGGTACTCCTTCCGTTACTTATACCCAAGTGACCTCAAGATGCTGGATTCAGAGTGAGCTCAGCGTGTTCAATTCAAGGAAAATGTGTGTAGGAATGGCCATCCCTTTCAAACACATTTGACACCGAAGTGGGCACGCTGCCTCACTCCCGAAGGGCGAGTTTTATTGGCTCCTATGCTGTGTTGCTGATTATTAACGTAGAACAACTATGTCTTCAAATCAGCGTCTTGCCTAGAAGCCAATAAATTCTCGCTGAACAAGCATCTTGAGGTCACTTGGGTATATGACGTTGTCGCGTTCTAGCTTGTTCCTGACGTTGAGTATAGCCAGCAACCAGCCCCGAAACCACACCAATCAAATGGGCTTCAATTGCCACTCGTGCGCCAATTAATGCCGCTGAGCTAGCCGCCCCTCCATAGTATTGCTCCCAGCCTATTTTTAGAATCAATCCAGCTAATAACAGCCAGCCCCCTTTGGTTTGAGTACGGATATCTCTCACCGCTCCCCATGCAAATAAACCATGAAGGACACCTGACAAACCGGCGTACCACTGGATGTCGGTAGCAAAGATGCCGATACCAATGATGACAGAAATGAAAACAATAAGGGCGGTATAACGCCTTGCACTGAAATGGCGGCGGAAGATGAAAGTGATAATGCTCAGGGCCAGGCTGTTCATTAACATGTGTGGCCAATTGGTATGAGTGAAATTTCCTGTTAGGATCCGCCATATTTCGCCGTGAGCAATGGCCTCGCGATCCCAGGCTATCCAGGATTGGGTAACTGGCCACTGAGTTAGAAAACAGAGACTGATGGCGATAAATAAATAAGTACGAATAGACAAGGCAACCTCTAATGAGCCGATATTGTGAGCAGTGCGGAAAGGCGAAAAAAGCCTGCATCTGTCGCTGGATCCAAGTTATTGATGCTAAAACTGAACTGTGGATTTTACAACACCCTTCTGAACTTAATCGGGCGATTGGTACTGCGCGGATATTAACTCTGTCATTACCCAATGCTCGCCTGTGGGTCGGTGAAGACTTTTCTCAGCATGATGAGTTAAATGCTTTGCTTGCGAAATCAGGTCGAGAAGTCTGGCTGGTTTACCCCGGCGAAGACTCGGTGCCTATTTCCAGCCTAGCTTCGACTAACATAGCTTCGACGAGCCCGAAAAAAGGAACCACCCGGACGCTGATCCTGTTGGATGGTACCTGGAAGAAAGCCTATAAAATGTGGCAGCTTTCAACGAACTTACACCATTTGCCATCAGTAAACCTGGATAATGTTGAAAACGGCAATTACCGGATACGTAAATCCCCGAAGGAGCAAGGTGTATCAACGGTTGAAGCCGGCTACCTGGCATTGGCGGCGTTAGAGGGCCAGCCTGAGATGTTCGCCCCTTTGCTTGATGTCTTTAATCAGATGATTGATTATCAGATCCAGCAGATGCCTGCGGGAGTTTACCAGAAGAATTATGGTGTAAACAGGGACGAGAACTCGAGTTCCTAGCTACGAGAAAAAGCGGGAAGAGCAGGCCTATGTTCTAATGGTTCTACTACTTCGTCATTCCGTAAAATGAGGAACAAATTTATACGGAATCTAAGGATCACACGGCTAGAACTGGATCCCGGATATCTCGTACCTCGATTCCGGGATGACGTTTTAGTTGAGTTTTATACTTTGCTGTTTCGAGACCAAATTCAAACACCGGGGACAGCTCTTTCTCGTCTCTAGTCATCTAGATACTCGTAACTAAACCTCAAAACCCATGCCCTTCGCTTCCTAGCGAAACTGCAGCCGTCGGCTGGAAAAGGGTGCTGTATAGCCGCTGGGAAAAGCCGTCTGTCATACCGGAAATGTAGTCGGCTATGATCCGGTGCTCGTTATCTCCCTGATTGACCGCTTGCAGCCAGCGCTCACGGGTATTGGCTGGCAGCAGTCGTTCCGGATCGGCGGCAAAGGCTTCGAACAATTCCATCACTAATTGCTGGCCTTTGTATTCCAGTAGCTGGATTTCAGGTTTTTTCACCACGTACTCGCTGACAAAGTGTTTCAGTACCGCGAGTACACGTTCCATCGGCTCGGTTAAATAGGCATTCCATTTCAGCAAGGGTTCTTCAAAACTATGTATACCGTCTTGAATGGTCGGACCGATCTGAATCGATGTCAGCAGGGCGTTCACCATCGCACCAATCGCGTCCTTTCGTTGGTAATGGGATCCAAACAGCTGTTCACTGAGTTCTGTGGTTCGCTCCTCAAGCCAGGGTTCACCACAATCAGCGAGTTTGCTCGCAACGGCATCGTGCCACTGCTCACGACTGACAATGCCCATCACAATGGCATCTTCCAGATCGTGCACGCCATAGGCGATGTCATCTGCCAGCTCCATGATCGAACAATCCAGCGATTTAAAGTGCGTTTTCTTGTGTTCAGCGGGGGAGGTTCGCTCACTGCGCATCTGACCGAGCAGGGCTCTATCTTGCTCGGATAATGGTGCTAGAACCCAGTTAAACACATCACTGTCATCGTTATAAACCCCCTTTGCCGGGTGCCAGTCTTTGGCCTTAAGATGGCGGAAGTTACTGACCTCTGTTGGGAGCTCAATGGCCCGGGTCTGGCTGATAAAGGCCGGGTACTTGAGCAAACCGAGCAGGCTGCGGCGAGCGAGGTTCATACCAAAGTGCTCGGTATAAGGTTCCAGTAAGGCCACAATACGAAAGGTCTGGGCATTGCCTTCAAACCCGCCGTGATGGCGCATCATGTAATTCAGGGCAACCTCGCCACCATGGCCGAAAGGCGGGTGGCCGATGTCATGGGCCAGGCACAGACTTTCCATTAAGCTGCTCGACGGCAGCAAGCCCCGAAACTGCGGCTGTTTAATTTTGAGCTGGGCAACCACACCAGTGCCAATTTGCGAGGCTTCCAGTGAATGGGTCAGGCGGGTACGGTAAAAGTCGTGATGACCGGCCCCATGCACTTGTGTTTTTGCCTGCAGACGCCGAAAGGCTGCGGAGTGAAGGATGCGAGCCCGATCCCGCTGATATACAGAGCGGTGATCATTGCGACGCATTTTCTGCTCATTACTTTTTCGCTGTTCCCAGTCGGGTTTCAGGGCAAATTTAGTCATTAACTGATGTCGTCCAGTGTGAGATTAAAACTATCGACAAAAGTCGTTAGAAAGTATTTCATTTCAGGGGTAGAGCGGTCTGCCAGCGTTTTCTCTAACCGTTTTTTCGCCTGGGTAAACTCATGGTTACCCGCATTGAGCTCTTCGAGGCATTTCAGGTAAGCACACAGCGAATCAGCCTGCTTGACGATTGCATAGTCACCCGGATTGATAGCCTGGCTGTCTAATAGCGGGGCATAATCATCACGGAACTCTTCTGGTAGCATCGAGACCAGCTTCTGCTCTGCGGCAAGCTCAATCTTTTTGTACTCTTCAGCAATGGCCGGGTTGTAGTATTTTATCGGGGTCGGCATGTCCTCATTATTTCGGAATGAACCTTCCCAAGGAATGAGTGGTTGACTGAATATCCTTCTATCTGTGCGGCTTTCTAGCATATGTGAGGTGCTCTGTGTGGATGTTTGTTGTCAGAGGTAACTAGTGTTCAACAGTAAACAAGTGTAAAGGCTATTTCCTGTTCAAAAGTAGCCGATATGTAAACTAATGTCCATATGTCACTTTTTACAGCATTATCAGAAAAAAAACGGTCAACACTGAACGTTACAAGGCTGACTTATAAACCCAATAAGCTTCAAATCGCTGCTGTATCCATTTATTTTCCATGCTTTGTCTGTGTGTGGGTAATATTGCTAGAGTCTGTCATAGAAGCATCTGAGGTTCCTTAATATTTGCCTGCTTGGTGCTTCAGACCTGATATTAACCATTCAATTAGTTAAAATAAGGGGGGATTTTATTTGCATAGATTTCTTTGCGGGTTCACTTACATTTATTCTTGTAATTATGTGTGGCTGTGCATATGTTTGTCTATGTAACGAAAACGAACGTTTTTATTCCAACAGGGAGTTGCAATCATGCAATCAGTTATCACGGAATTTACTGGAAAGACATATCAACTGATATTAACTAATGAACACCTACATCTGCTCTTTGGCAGCGATCCTAATGATCGCTATCTTGTTGACTTGATGGATGGGAAACACCAATTCTTTGTCAGGTATTTGGACGTAAATACTCCATTGGTTGCGGCATACCTCCCAAATGGTGACAAAGAAGCTGCTATAGAGATCGAGACTTCTGTTATTGATCAATTAGAAAGTCTTGATTTTATCTGGAATACAAAAATCTTTGATGAAGAGGCTGAGTCTACTAGATCTAGAAACCATCCTCAGGATTGCTTAGTCACAATCGATATGAGTAAAACTATCGCTGTCACTGAATAGTCCTAGGTAACCAAACTTGATGGAAACAATCATGACTAAAGAAAAGATATTCCAGCTTGATCAATTTGGTTCGTATTTGCGCGTCAGACAACCCGAAGGGTTTGAGATAAAGGACGAGAGAACAGGACGAATTAGTACGGGGCGGTTTTGTTATATCCGTGTTTTAGAAGAGACGGATGTTTATTTCGTTGAACAGAACGACTTATCAATCCCTATTGATGAGTACAAAAAGGATGAGATATACGCCTATTGCTGGAACCTTCAACAAGACGCTCCAGCATTTGCTACTGAAGTCGATTTTGGCTCTGTGTATTGTAGCGCCGTAGCTCCTGAAGATACCCATAATACAGAAGGCAATATTGGTCTATGTTGGAGGGTTTACGCTAACGATAACAGCTCTGCTGTTGAATTTGGCATTGATGCCATTAACTTAGGTGATTCGGAAACTGAGTTCCTGTGCTTAGAAACTTATCGTGGTAAAACTCATTACGAGGTAGGAGCAGTTAATGTATTCCGCTCTCAAACTCATTTCTTCTTGGGTTCTTTAGCGAATAATACCGAAATCAGTGAGGGTTTGTATGAAGCACTCAAATCTAGCACCCGTGCAGGTAAAGTTGTTAGTGAGGAAACTTCAGTATTTGGGCGTATTGAGTCATTTCGACTAGTGCAACTACCTACCAAAGAAGAGGTTGAAAAGTTGATCGAGGAAGATCGCAAGCGGATTGAATACATTGAAGCAAACCAAGATAAAAACCCTCTAGGTGACATCCCCTTCTGATCATCCATATTTCAATAAATGCAATCTTCTGATGTAATTGATGAAGATAAGGCAAACGGCCTACAACCGTGGGCAGTATTGGGATGCATATGAAAATTGGATACGGACGAGTAAGCACCACTGACCAAAATGCAGATGTTCAATCTACTGCGTTGAGGGAATATGGGTGCGAAAGAATCTATCAAGAATCTATCAGCGGCAAAGATGCAAAAAATTGCCCTGACCTTCAACGAATGCTGGACGCACTGAGACCCGGAGACGTTGTTGTTGTTCAGCGTTTGGATAGATTAGCTAGAAGTCTGAAAGATCTTATTGAGTTGCTCGATAGGTTCAAGGATCAAGAAATCAGCTTTGTTTCTCTGGCTGACAATATAGATACCACCACAGCTACCGGAGAGCTGATCTTTCATTTAATAGGGGCTATTGCACAATTCGAGCAAAGGCTCGTGTCTGAGCGCACAAAGGTCGGTTTAGCCCACGCAAAGGCAAGAGGTCGATTAGGCGGAAGGAAGCTGGCTATGAGCGATTCAGACGTCAGAAAAGCCAATGCAATGTTCCTAGACCCAACAGTTACAAAAGGAGAGGTAGCCAGACACTTCGGCGTAAGTCGCCCAACACTTAATCGAGCGCTGGATAGACTGACGTCCTTGCAAGAAAGTTAGGCATAGCTTTGTGGCACTATGACTCATTGCCCTGATATGCCGAGGATTTCTATAGCCCTAAGTATAACTAATATGAGGTACAGCGAAATTCAGGTAGTCTACCTTCACCCACAAACTGGGTTGCTTGGGGACAAAAGCAACCCCCTAATGCCTCTGAGTAAGGAATTAGAGGGTTCTGCTTGCGGTGGACTCGCTCCGGGGCAAAATGTGTTAGAACAGATACACATAACATTTGCGAGATATCCTTTTGGGCTAAGATTTGTCCTATACTTCTTTCCGAAAAAGTTCTAAGTGGCTAATTTATAATGAGTAAAAAAATCACTGATGTAGAAGCGGTTAATCAGCTTTGTGAGAAAACAGGAGGGTTTTACTCAAAAGCGCAATCACTACAAAGTATTGGTTCTGATGCGGAAGCGTTAGTCAATTACAGAAGTGCTTTAAAAGTATTGCTAACAACCTTGGCTGAAAGGCACGGTATATCCTTAACAGGAGAGTACCCGATTACGACTATACACGAAGACATTCGTACGGTTGCCAAAAATTTAAAATTGAATATTCATATTGAAAACCTGATGGATAAGATTCGCGAGTCAGGCAACAAAGGTAGTCATCCAGAAAGTTACCTAGAGGAAGATTTCCGGGCTCTAGTACAAAGTACCAAGATAAATTTCCTTGAATTAGTTAGCAAATTGCCCTCTACTCTTACAGGAATTGAGAGCGATATTGAGATTAATGAAAGCGATAACTGCATAGAGTTGAAAGAGCTTTCCTATCAGGCGCTTTGTTTAGATGATGACAAGGCTGCTTATATGGTGGCTAACTACTTACTCACGTCAAATAATCTTCTACACAATCACACAGTAAATGTTTACGGTTTCTATCATCGTACTTTAGACAAAGTGGTTCCGTTGCTTGAGTCTTGCTACATAACAATTGCCCCAGCGGCATATTGCTTAGCAAAACTTGCTGAAGCCTTCGGTACTGAGATTCTGTCAAAAAATGTGGCAGGAAATTATGGCGATAGCCTAATTCCTAGGCTATTACAACGTGCAGCATACAGGGAAGATATTCGGGCTGAATATGAATATGGCGTCATGGTGATGGAAGGAAAGCCGCCATTCGAGCAAGACCCCGAAGAAGGATTGGAATTATTGGAGCACTCTTCAGCTTATGGAGAGTCAAGAGCTTCAATATATTTGTCGAAATATTATGACAATAATAAACAAGCTCAATTATGTGAAATGTACCTAAAGCGAAGTGCAGAACAAGGCCTTGCTGAAAGCAAAATTGAATATGCTTGTTTTTTACTAAACTCCGGGGATGTTTCGCACCTTTATCTTGCTAAAGTTTACTTGGAAGATGCATTAGTTGAAGAAGAGGTGAAGGTTTTGGCTGCTTACTGGCTTGCTAAAGTGCTTGAGGCAGTTCCAGAGAAACCAGAAGATTATACCGAAAGGTTAAGTTTACTTTATACTCAGGCCTCAAATTGTCGCCCAGAGGAACACCCTTCAAATAGATGGCTTGAGATAAGTAGGAAGTTAGACAGACTAGAGAAAAGCCATGAAGCCCTGAATGCTCTTATGTGGTGTGCGGAAATGTCAAAAAAAGAGGGAAATGAAAAACTCTATCTTTTCAGCCAATACATATTAGGAAATACAAATTCATATATAACAGCAGATCATAAACTTGTGACTAGGTTTTCCCCTTTGCTTCATGAAAACTACCATTCCCTGCAAATTTCTATGGCTCCTAAAGATACTCCCGACCATACAGGGAGTAAAGTTGGAAGGAATGAGCAATGCCCATGTGGTTCCGGAAAGAAGTTCAAGAAATGCTGTGGAAATTGACCCGCCCTTCGATTAAGAAACGGCTCACCTTTCTTTGTTGTCACAGGTCTTGGGTGACGAATCCGGGGTTCTGGGTCACTCCGGGACAATAGCGACTTAGAATAATGATTCTGACAAGCTTGCACCCCATAGTTTGCGCAACAATTAGATGGTAGATTTTAATAGTAGCTTTGACTTTTCTTTCCTCATACAAGATTAATAGTCTTTGAGACTTACTTGCTTCCAGAATCAACCAAGATTGCTGAATTTTTTAAAACAGAAAATTGAATAAAATTGCGAGCCACAGAAATTGATAGATCGCAATTGGACAGAATTATTTACAGGGTCTGGTTCGATGCTCATACTAAATGTGTAGCGGTAAAGCTTGACCGTAAGAGCATTTTTAGATGTAGACATCAAAGCCTGCCCGTAACAAATGAAACCAAAGATAGGTTCTATCAGCATCCTTACAATATCAGCATAGGTGCCACCTAGCGATCATTTTTACCAATAGAATAGCTTATTGGTTTTGCGCATCTTTGACCAAACAACCTGCTGCCCCCACATCCATTTAATGCCACCTTTTATTTCTTCTACGATAGACTTTAAAGCTTCAGCTTCAGCTGATAATGCTATAGATGTGGGCAATGCATTATCTAAATATTCCAGTTCTCTAAACTCTTCACATATGTCATCATAAATTTCATCGAAGACTTCACTTGCATTTTTCAAAGATTCCAAATCGGATTCAAAAACATCTACATCCATTCTGTCATCGTGGTACTGACTGAGTATTTGCTCCTCTATCACTTGCAACAGTTTTGTTATGTTTTGAAGTTCGTTTCCATAGGGAAAAGATAAACTTCTATTTTCAATTGTATAAAACGATGGAACTAATTTAATTAGAGCTTGCATATGAGGGCTAAGCCACACAATCCCCTCTTTTGTATAACGCTTTTCAATTAATAACTCTATTGACCTTTCTCTTGCTCTGTTGTTATGGGTAGCAACATTATTAGCTGTATAAATTTGCGATAATCCATGAACCACGAAGCGATTATCATCCCTTTGTGGCGGTAAAATGTAGATAGTCTCATATCCATCGTCAATTACTTCGCCACTAATAAGCGAACAAAATATGCTAAAGCTTTCAGATTCATCATGATCCGTACCTACGATTTTGTGTACATCGGTTTTATACAACGAACACACTTTATCGTATTGATTAAGGTAATCGTTTATGGCCTTAATGGCGGTTTGGTTAAATACATTCATTAATATAACTTCCAATTCGCTTACAAAAGGTATCTCCCCGAATAAAAACTAGCTAGAGCTTTCAGGCGCAGAGCAAAACCTTAGTTTTTATACGGAACCACTCCTAATTTTTGATAGGAAAGGAGGCTTATCACTTAATATAATTCAATCTTATATATACAAAAGACAAATTTTTATCGAAGAAAGAAAGTGATGGATACGTCCTATTTTTATAATATAAACCTAAGCTCGGGTTCCTCGGGAGTTCACAGAGGAATTTGGCTCAACCCTTTAGAGCCTATCTCACTCAGGGACAAAAGCGATTTAGACACCTCATCAATTAACATTCTTTTCCTTATGCTCCCATCGAAGCATGTTCATGACAATCATGTAGATATTGAATATGAAGGACTTGAGCTGAAGCAATAGGTGAACAAAGCTGCTACCAATCACCACATAGCTTACCTTGATTAGGACTATCTTCACGCATAATGAGTTAGGGATGAGTTCAATCGCATTACTTAAGAATCCACCTTTCTGACCTAGCAACATTGCCAAAACATACACAACAGCAAAGAAAATGTATGAAATGAATACTTTGATGAAAACAAAAAAATTGTACTTCAAAGTCGGAAGGTTATATTCCCTTTTGGAGTGATCCATCATCGCTAACATCATGTCTGGCTTTGTCAATGTAGCGAATATAGTGAACCCTGCAATCAAGAAGCCTAATGTCGTGATTGCAAAATTGAATCCAAACGAAGCCCATCCCCTCACGTCACTTAAGAGAGTGGCGGTATTTGTTTCTAATACAAAAGCATTGATACCCAAGCAAATCGCCACTGTCAGTACAATGGCGATTTGTAGCTTACTTGGGAAAATGATGAATGCCTTCTTATAAATATCCCAGAGAGACTTCTCTTCTGTTAGCTCATTGGGATTAAATTTGTATCTCATTTAAATCGCCTAAATAGTGTTTTCACAGTAGCTATCGCTGCATCAGCTACTGCTGGCATGGTTATAGCTCCTGAACCAGCAAGACCATTAAATAGTTTAAACTGGGTTGCCGCTGCCTTTGTAACATCTCGTGATAACTCGTCTAACTCGATACTCAAGCTGAAATTGTCGTTGTTACCCTTGAGTGAGTCACCATGCTCATCTGTACCCTTGATATCAACTGATGAATTTCCAAGAGCCGTTGCCGTTGTAGTCTTACCAAGTACCTGTGCGTTATCTAATCCAGTTTTATTGCTTGTAAACTCAACCTTGGCTGTTGAGTCTTCCCCCATATCTTCTCGACCTTGATCTAGCACAGCCCAGAAATCATCATTGTCGATCTCTTCACGGTTAGTCGGGAGCAGTTTGATGCTCAGCTTGTTGATAGTCTTGAATCGACCAATGAAGTCATCTAGCGATTCTTTATCAGGTAGCGGAGTAATACGAAGGAACGGCGAAGGAGTATCCTCTTTCAATTTCTTTTTGGTTACTCGATCAAGATCAGGGTTTTCCTTCTTCGCGTCATCAGCTTCATCATATTCCTTGTTGATGAAATCTTTGTATGCCTGACTCAAGCAATACTGGCTTGTGCTTTGGAAGTTCTGGATTGTTGGTGCGCCAGCAACCTCACGAGTTAAGATTAGTCGATGGCTGTTAAGAATGAGAAGGAACGTTGAACTTGGTGCTGATTCCATTTCATCTTTATCATCAACGAGTTCACCTTCCTTGAAGATCTGATCACGTTTGAGTTTAGTGTTCTTAACTATTCGACCTGTGATGCCTAAGACTGGTTCTTCAGCGTTATCATCAAGGACAATTAGCTCGGTATCTAAGAAGAAATATTCGCTGCTGTCACCAAGCTTACGAACATATTTCATCTCCAGTAATGACGGCATAACTATCTCGTCAAACATATCGAGAAGAACCTTCTTCTCACCAAATTTTAGTGTGTAGTTACCAAACTCAAGACGCTTCACAAATGACATTGTTGCTCTTCCATTTCAATAATCAAAACTGACGCAACTATATCATATCCAATAGAAATTTAGCTTGATGTGAGTAGAAGGCAGACTGAATAAGTCAGCAACTTGCGTAAAATTCGATCGCTAACGTAAGACTATAGAGGATTGGTTAACCTTCACGACGAGAGCTTAGTAATGGATAGCAAGTTCTAACCGAATTCGAATGCGCCAAATATCCTCAAGTTTGAATGCCTTTTCCTGCCCAACTCGTTTTCCTTTATTCCATGCTTCCATAATGTGCTCCTCACTTCATAAAAATCACTATTAAGTAAGGCATAAATCAACGACAACGCAGCATCGAATGGTATGATTGACGAAATATTTTCGATCAAGAAAACCTCCAATGAATCAAACAGAACAACAGTTTTTGAAAGAGCTTGAAGGCAAGCTTTGGAATGCCGCAGACAAACTGCGTTCAACTCTCGATGCGTCACAATATAAACACGCCGTGCTTGGCCTTATCTTCGTTAAATACGTTTCAGATGCATTCAAATTACGCCAAGACGAAATCAAAGCAGACCTTGCTAACCCAGAACACGAATACTACCTAGATCCGGCTGATTTCAGCGAAGAAGATCTTCTAGAAGAAATTAAAATTGAGCTTGAGCAACGTGACTTCTACACAGAGAAAAACGTGTTCTGGCTACCGATTGAGTCACGCTGGCAGTTTTTACAAGACAATGGCCCATTAGTCATCGGCGGTGCTGAATTAGACGTCGACGGTAAGGCTAAGAAAATTACCTCAGTAGGTCACTTGATTGATAACGCTCTTGAGGGCATTGAGCGTGATAACCCGAAACTGAAAGGTGTTCTGAACAAGTCATACTCATCGTTAAAGATTGACCAAGCTAAGTTAAACGAGCTAATCAACCTGATTGCCACCATTCCGTTCGACCATGCTTCATTAAACAGTAAAGACATCCTTGGTCACGTATATGAATACATGCTTGGTCAATTCGCGCTTGCTGAAGGTAAGAAAGGTGGTCAGTTCTATACGCCAGCATCAATCGTAACGCTTATCGTAGAGATGATTGAACCATTTGAAGGCCGTGTGTATGACCCTGCCATGGGGTCTGGTGGTTTCTTTGTTCAGTCAGAGAAATTCATCGAGCGTCATGCAAACGAGAAGAAGGTTGATGCACTTACGCAGAAGCAGAAGATTTCCATCTACGGTCAGGAATACAACCACACTACGTGGCAGCTAGCAGCGATGAACATGGCGATCCGTGGTTTGGATTACGATTTCGGTAAAGAGCCTGCGAGCACCTACACCAATGTTCAGCATCCGGACCTTCGTGCCGACTTCATCATGGCAAACCCGCCATTCAACATGAAAGAGTGGAATACAGGTGTTGATGATAACGATCCTCGTTTTAAATACGGTCAACCGCCAGCGGGTAACGCAAACTTTGCGTGGATGCAGCACATGCTTCATCACTTAGCTCCTGAAGGCTCTCAGGCGCTGTTATTAGCTAACGGCTCTATGAGTTCAACCACCAATAACGAAGGCACCATTCGTCAGGCGTTAATCGAGAATGACTTGATTGAATGTATGGTGGCGCTTCCGGGCCAGCTTTTTACAAACACACAGATCCCAGCTTGTATTTGGTTCTTAGGCAAGAACAAGAACCCTCGTGTAGATAAGGCTGGACGTAAACTTCGTGGACGCAAGGGGGAAGTGCTGTTTATTGATGCACGTAACCTTGGCTATATGAAAGACCGCGTATTGCGTGATTTCAGTTTTGATGACATCAAGAAAGTTGCCGACCTATTCCATGCTTGGAAAACAGGTGAAGAAGTTCATGGTGCCGCCTATGAAGACCAAGCTGGCTTCTGTAAATCAGCAACGCTAGAAGAAATCACCAAGCATGATTTTGTGTTAACTCCGGGACGTTATGTTGGTGCCGCTGAAGAAGAAGATGATGGTGTGCCTTTCGCCGAGAAGATGGCAACGCTAACCAACAAGCTAAGTGAACAGTTTGCTGAATCGGCAACCTTAGAAGCAGAGATTAAGAAGAATCTGGCGGGGTTAGGTTATGAGTTGTAGTATTCGAACCTCTTGGGAACATGCAGGCGGCAAAGTACCTGAACACTGGAGCTTTACTACTATCGAAAAACTACTAGAAACGCCAAAATCCGTTTCGGTAGGTGTAATGTATCCCGGCAAAGATACACTTGGCGGTGTACCGCTAATAAAAGTATCTGATGTAAAAAGTGGAGAATTATTAGGAAAACCAGACTTTTGTATCAGTCCTGAAGTTGATGAAGAGTACAAACGTACCCGGTTGAATGGAACAGAACTGCTGATTACTTTAGTTGGTAATCCGGGTGATTGTGTCTTAGTTACGGATGATATGAAAGGCTGGAATGCTGCGCGTGCATTAGCTGTTGTAAGATTAAGAGAACCTGAATTGTGCGAGTGGTTGCGGTATGTTTTGCTGAGTAAGCCTGCAAAGCACTTAATAGACGCACGTTTGAATACGACTGTGCAAAAGACTCTTAATTTAAAAGATGTCAAAGAGCTTCCAATTCCAATACCACCTCTTGTAGAAAGAGAGCAGATAACTAAAACCATTCGTGACATTGAAAAACGGGTTAATCTCAACACCCAAACCAACCAAACCCTCGAAGAAATGGCACAAGCCATCTTTAAGTCATGGTTTGTCGACTTTGATCCTGTTAAAGAAAAAATGCGTGGTGAGCATCCAGAAGGAATGGATGTAGCGACTGCCTCGCTTTTCCCTGAAAAGCTAGTTGAGTCTGAGTTGGGTTTGATTCCTGAAGGATGGGAAGTGAGTACTTTGTCTTCCTTAATAAAGCTTACTGGCGGAGGTACTCCGAAGCGTTCTGAAGATACATATTGGAATGGTGACATACCATGGTTCTCCGTGAAGGACGTTCCATCAGGTAGTGATGTCTTTGTTGTTGATACAGATGAAAAAATCACTGAGATTGGGCTGAATAAATCATCTACTAAGCTTTTACCGAAAGGAACAACAATCATTACTGCTCGCGGTACAGTTGGCAAGTTAGCGCTTGTTGGCACTGATATGTGCATGAACCAATCTTGCTATGGTATTAGAGGTAACGCAGTTGGTGATTTCTACAACTACTTTAATTTAAAACAAGCCGTTAGCACTCTTCAACAAAACACTCATGGTGCGGTATTTGACACAATTACCACAAAGACATTCGACACTTATTCTATGGCATTCAGTGGTGCAGAGCTTGCTAACAAATTTGACACATTGGTAGCCCCTCTTCTTCAAAAGATTGAAGCCAATGTGCGCCAAAATATTGAGCTTGCGACACTGCGTGACACCCTGCTTCCTAAATTGCTTTCCGGCGAAATCGAGTTAGGTTGCTCAGAGGCATTAGAGGTAGAAGAATGAGTTTCTATGCGTACCGTTCTGCTCCCTTTGAGCATACTCATGAAAACAAAGCATTCAATGCATTGCATGATTTGTTGCAAGGGCAATGGGAAGAGCGAGATGAACCTCTTCACTTATTGGGTAACTTTTTTATCGATGGACGAGAGGTCGATGCTTTAGTCATTAAGCGTAATGCCATTATCGTTATTGATTTTAAAGATTACAGCGGTGAGGTTACATTTTCTGAAAATGGTCGTTGGTCGGCTGACGGAGTATTGGTGAAAGGTGGAAATAACACAAATCCATACCAACAAATTCGCAGCAATAAGTTCAATTTACTTAACTACCTACAAGATCATGTTGAGTTTCAGTCTCGGCCAGAATTAGGGCACATTGCAGGGCTATGTCTGTTTCATCAAGATATTCTTTTTGATGAAACTCAGTTACCTAAATCGGTTAGCCGTTGGTTCCATGTTACGGACATGAACCATGTGGTGAGAACGATTGATGCCATAGTAAGTAATGCTATTGAGTTACCTCAGTCTGATATTGCCAGATTTATTTCTCAAGTTGATGTGCCGCTTTTTAACCCAGATGGCATCGGGCACGTTATTAATACTATTAACACGCAAAATGAAGCTAAAAACTTAGAGCCTCAAGTTAGTTTAACTGCTAGCCAAAAGCATGCTTTCGACAGTGCTCAAGCATGGTTAGTTGAAGATGAAAATTCGGTATTATCAATCGCTGGCTCTGAAAACAGTGGTAAGAAAACCGTACTAAAGCAGATCTGCGCATTACTACTCGCTAATGGAAAAAGCCCAATTTTTTTAAGCCCGAATGCTCGCATTGCTAATAAATATAAGGCGTTGGGATTTTCTGATGTTCAGTCGATCTATTCGTGGCTATACACCAGCCGCCCGAGCAAATTAGAGAAAGATAAGGCTTGTTACGATGTATCTTTGATCTTACCTGATGTATCTAGAGAAGTTTTAGTATTTGTTGACGCACACCTGCTGGGTGATGATAAGTTTGAAACTGAAACCACTCGCTACGGAACAGGGTATCTCTTGCAAGATATGCTTGGCAGACTGACCGCGAATGGGGAACAAATTCCAAAGATGTTGCTAGTTGGTGACCCTTATCAACTGACGCGAGGGCGGATTCAAAGAAGTTTATTATCTGGAGAGGTTTTCAAGGAAAAGAAAATTGAGTTTTCTACAAGTCTGCTCAATGAACAAGTGAGTTTAGGTGAGCTTTCTGAGTTTCAACTTCCGCTGATCTCTGCATTATCTAATAAGACATTCTCTCGCCTTCCTGAAGTAAATGGGCTACAAGTTTCAAAAATAATCGCAGGTCAAAGTACAGATGAAATTGGTCGTTCTTTAGTTGAGTGGCCTAAGCGTTCAGTCTTCTTATGTGCCAAAAATCTTGATGCTTATAAGGTTAATCGAGGTATTCGTAGGAAGTATCTTCATGCTAAAGATATGTCAAAACTGGTTATCGGTGATATCGTCGACATACAAAATCGGACTTCTGAAACAAACGATAATTTTGAAGACGTCACATGGGTTAATGCTGGCTCATTTGGTCAGGTAGTGGCTGTTGATTCATATATTGAGCCCAAAACGATTCTGCTAAAAGGTCGAAAAGCGGGTACGGTACTTCATTTTGCTAAAGCAACTATCAACTTTGAGGGCGTGGGTGCCGTTAATGTTCGATATATACCTGAATATTTGTCTGCTGAGACGCCAGAACTAACGCCTGACCAACTTATTGCTCTAAACATTTGGGCACGTGAAGAAGCGACAGAAAAACTTAAAAATCAGAAGCAAATGTTGGACTTGGCAAAAAAAAGTTTATCTGAAGCTGAGTACCAGTCGAAGAAAAAAGAGTACCAATCCCAACTGGATCATTTGATTATTAGTAGCTCGTATTTTAATGCAGCTCGTTTAAGATTTGCTTATGCACTAACAGTTCACCGCGCACAAGGTTATGTGGGGTGGAGGCAGGTATATGCTGATGCTTCTTGTTGCCATGATAATGCAAACTATTCGACAGATAGCTATTTTCGTTGGTTGTATACCGCGACTTGCTGCTCAACGGCTCAAATAGGCTTATTAAAGTATCCAACACTGAACCCTATTTCGACCGCAAGTTGGAATTTAATACCTAAAAAAATGAGTCCAATTACAGTTAAGCAACGCTTATTTGTGGATTGTGATAACTTGCTACAAAGTGATATTCCGGCTGGATTTGATATTTCTAACGAGTTGTATTCAAAAATATACCTGACAATGAGTCGGCTTGTTAATGGCAGTGCATGGTACATCAAAGATGTAATTCAAGGGCGCCCATATCAACAGGTATATGACCTAGCTAGCACTGACGGCTCTTCTGCCTCAATACAGTTTAGTTACAACAAGAAAAGCGAAGTTACAGTTCAATCTGTAAAAGTAAATTCAACAACGACAGATAGTCACGAAATATCTTCTGTTATCATGACGCCACCGAGCTATAAACATGAATTAGTGGAAGCAGGCACAGATGAGCTTGTTAATTATCTGGATAAGTTAGGTTGGAAAGCTATCTGCATTGAAGAGAAGTCAGAATATAAAGCGTTTGTAACTGCTACTAAGAATAACACTTATATTAAGCTGGATCTAAATATCGATGGGAAAGGACTTGTATCAAGTATTAAGGTTGAACAAGTAGACAGTGAAGTCGTTTTAAATCAATTTAAAGAGGACTTCAATAATGATGACTGAACAACCTTTCCGTACTGTAACTAATTTGCGTAAATCAGGGAATCTTCAAGAGGCATGGAATGTTGGCTTTGCTGCTCTAGAGCAATCACCACAAGATGCTTATCTTAAGGGGGCCTTGTTTTGGGTGTGCTATGAATATCTCAAACAGCAACAAGAAAGAATAGCGAAGAGAGCGGCTTCATCTAATAACTATCGGCCGAGCGATTTCGAGTTTGAGCAAATTGAACGCTTGTTGCAGACAGTGATGAATCTAGATATTCCAACGGGAAAGTTGGAATATAAGATGTTGTTGGTACAGTTTAAGAAGAACTTAGAGTGGTTCCCAACGTTGATCCACTGTGTCTTGCGGCATCAAGTTGCTTTATTTGATAATGAAGATAAACAACCTTTCCAAGCAGAGAAAGGTGAAGTACCAAGCTTAATGTTGTCGACGGTTCGACAGGTGGCTAGCGCATGGCTACGAGCACGTGAAAATTGGCAACTGGATTTTAATCAAGTGATGGAACTTGTTAACACAACACGACAGCAAGTTTCTGATACTAAACATCTTATCTGGTTAGACTACGATCATGCAAAATGCCTAGTTGTTGCTGGGCAATATGATCAAGCTCGTTCATTGATTCTCCCAATCCTTCGAAAAAAGCAGTCGGAATCTTGGGCTTGGGGGGCGTTGGCTGCAACTTACCAAAAACAAGACAAAGAATTGGCTATCAAATTTTTTGCTAAGGGCATTAGCTCTGCCCATGAGATTACTTTCAGCCTAAGGCTGTTGCAGGGAATTATTCCTTTACTGCTCAGCAAGCAACAACAAGCTGAAGCATCAATGTGTCTGAAGAAAGCATTAGCTGTTTATCAGGTAAATGGATGGAAAATCAAGCAAGAGCTTGAGCAATTATCACAGCAGCATTGGTATGACGGAGGAGTTGATGAGAGTCTATTAGATTCTTATTTAAAATCTATATCCCGTGATGCTTTGGATTATTTACATGGTCCTACCCAGAAGATGATTGCGATTGTTGAAAATATCCATAAATCGGGTAAGGGGTTCCACGCATTTGTAAATAAGTCCATGTCTCTGTCTGTTCGTATGGGTATACATAAGAGTAATGATAAGCCGAGTGTCGGAGATTATGTTGAGTTATCAGTTTCCTCTAATGACGGTGAACAAACTGTTATAGGGTCAGCTCCTTGTGCAAAATCTGAGGTTCCAGATGTTTCATTTATTGAAGGCACTCTAAGAATAGCCCCCAAAGGTTTTGGTTTTGTGGAAGATACTTTTGTACCACCGTTTGTTATCGGTGACATTGCAACAGAATCACATGTTTCAGTCCAGCGAGTTATGTCATGGGATAAAACTAAGTCTCGTCATAGTTGGAAAGCTATTCAATTAACTTTGGTGAATACAGATGAATTGTAAATTACTTTCTGACGAAATCGTGTTAGCAGAAACACAACAATAAAAAAAAGAGGGCATTAGGACGTGTTCAAAATTGATACCGAATCTAACCGTATTTCTCGTATTGAGACTAAGCGATTTTGTGATCTTGGCTTTCGTGAACGTGATCATCTGCAAGAGTGGTTGGCGAATCAACCGGATGCTCTTGGTGAAGAGTTACTGATCATTCAAAAAGAATTTGATGGCTTTGATAATACGCGTGAACGTCTGGATCTATTAGCGTTAGATAAAGACGGTAACCTAGTCGTTATCGAAAATAAGCTTGATGACACTGGGCGCGACGTCATGTGGCAAGCGTTAAAATATGCGTCCTATTGCTCTAATTTGACCAAATCACAGATTATCGATATTTACCAAACGTATTTGGGACGATATTGCGATGGCGGTGATGCTAAGAGTTTGTTGTGCGACTTCTTAGAAGTGCCAGATTTGGAAGAAATAGTCCTGAACTCAGGCACTAATCAGCGTTTGATGTTAGTTGCTGCCAACTTTCGCAAGGAAGTAACCAGTACAGCTCTATGGTTACTGAATCATGGTATTCAAGTTCAGTGTTTTAAAGTCACCCCTTACGCAATGGGAGCCGATTTATTTCTCAATATTGAGCAAATCATCCCGACTCCAGAAGCGAAAGAGTTGATGATAGGTATGAATGCCAAAGAAGCGGATGAAAAGAATACTGAAGTTGAACTAAAAAATAGGCACAAAATACGTACTGCTTTTTGGGAAAAAGCTCTTGAGGCAATGAAAAGTAGTCAGTGTGACCTGTTTAATAATATAAACCCGAGTAAAGATCATTGGTTAAGTGCAGGCTCCGGGGTTCGCTCTTGCCCGTACACACTAATTTTTGGGGTGAGAGAGGTTCGAGTTCAAGTAGAGATGACACGAACTGGTAGTTCGGAGAATAAGTTTATATTTGACTCGTTATATACACAGAAAGATAACATTGAGAATGCCTTTGGCGAGGAGCTTCAATGGTTGCGTTTGGATACAAAGAAGGCGTCTCGTATTCAGTATAAAAAAGAGTTTGAAGGTTATAACAAAGATAACTGGTTCGAGATGATTCAATGGTTAGTCAAGCATATGACAAACTTAGAGCAAGCATTCAAACAACCATTGCTGCGAGTAAATAGTGAGCTTAAAAAGGCAAAGTTTGAAAATGAGGAAGAGGTATGATTACGGAAGACCAATTAGAACAACAATGCCTTGGTTGGTTTACCGAGCAAGGTTACCTCTATAAGGATGGTTATGATATTGCACCAGATGGTGATTCGCCAGAGCGTGAAGACTATCATCAGGTCGTGTTAAAGCAGCGCTTGCTCAGTCAACTGAAAATTATTAACCCAGAACTGCCATATGATGCGTTAGTCGACGTAGTCAATACGGTGTGTTCACCTGACACCCCGATACTTATCAAAAACAACCGAGCCTTCCATAAGTTCGTGATTGAAGGTGTCCCTGTTGAATACACCATGGTAGAAGATGGGGAGTCAAAAACGAAGCATACCCATGCGCAGTTAATGGATTTCACCACGCCTGATAACAACGAATTTTTGGTAGTGAATCAATTCACCATCACGGGCAACAAAGGTAATCGTCGCCCAGATGTAGTGGTATTCATCAATGGCTTGCCTATTTCAGTCATTGAACTTAAAAACCCTGCCGATGAACACGCAGACATCTGGAATGCCTACAACCAGCTTCAAACCTATAAAGATGAAATATCCGACCTGTTTGTCTTTAATGAAGCACTTATCGTCAGTGATGGTTGGACGGCACGTGTTGGTTCATTAACGGCAAGCAAAGAACGATTTCTTCCTTGGAAAACCGTATCGACAGAAAATGATAAACCCTTATTGGAGTTTCAGCTTGAAACCATGGTTCGTGGCTTTTTCAAGCAAGAGCTATTGCTTGATTACATTCGCTATTTCGTGTTGTTTGAAACTGATAGCGACAAGATCATAAAGAAAATTGCAGGCTACCATCAGTTCCATGCAGTGCGAGCTGCGGTAGAAGCTACCGTTCGCGCATCAAATACATCAGGTAATTTTCTAGAAACGACGATCCCGGCACTTGATAAGATCAAGCAAGGTAGCGGCAAAGCAGGGGTAGTTTGGCATACCCAAGGTAGTGGTAAAAGTATATCTATGGTTTGTTACGCAAGTAAGCTCTTGCAGCAAGCCTCAATGAATAACCCTACTATTGTGGTGGTAACAGACCGAAATGATTTGGACGGTCAGCTCTATAATACCTTCGGCATGGCGCAAGAGACCTTAAAGCAGATCCCACAACAAGCGGATGATCGCGATGCCTTACGTGAACTGCTATTAAATCGTCAATCCGGCGGTATCATCTTTACGACGATTCAAAAATTCGCTTTGTTAGACGAAGAAACTGAACACCCAAGATTATCGGAACGAAGCAATATCGTCGTCGTATCCGATGAAGCTCACCGTAGCCAATACGGCAATAAGTCGAAGATGGTCGAGGTAAAGAACAAGAATGGCGCGGTAACGGGTCACAAGTTCGTTTTCGGCTACTCTAAGTATATGCGTGACGCTTTACCTAACGCCTCGTTTATCGGCTTTACAGGTACGCCTATCGCTATGGATGACAAAGATACTCGTGGTGTCTTTGGTGAATACGTATCTATCTATGACATTCAAGATGCTGTCAACGATGGTGCAACCGTTCCTATTTATTATGAATCACGCCTTGCCAAACTCGATATCAACCAAGATGAGATTGAGTCACTCAATGATAAAGTTGAAGAAGAGATTGGTGAAGATGAAGAAACTGCCGATCGTGAAAAGGTCAAATCTCAGTGGGCAACCTTAGAGAAGCTCGTTGGCGCAGAGCCTCGTATCGAGCAAGTTGCTAAAGATCTCGTTGATCACTTTACTACCCGCACAAGTACGTTTCCGGGAAAGGCCATGGTGGTGGCAATGAGCCGAGAGATCTGTGTTGACTTGTACAATGCAATCGTTGTAATTAAACCGGAGTGGCATCACCCTGATACCGATAAAGGTGCGATCAAAATTGTGATGACTGGCTCAGCTTCTGACAAAGAGAAGATGCAGCCACATATCCATGATAAGAAAACCAAGAAGCTATTCGAGAAACGCTATAAAGATACCGAAGACGAACTGCAACTAGTCATCGTTCGTGACATGTGGCTGACAGGGTTTGATGCGCCATGCTGTCATACCATGTATGTCGACAAGCCAATGAAAGGCCATAACCTGATGCAGGCCATTGCTCGCGTTAACCGTGTATTCAAAGATAAACCGGGCGGTCTGGTTGTTGATTATATCGGTATTGCCAACGAGCTTAAGAATGCGCTGAAAACTTATACCAATAGTCAAGGTAAAGGCCAGCCAACAGTTGATACCGCTGAAGCTTTTGCTGTGTTAATGGAGAAGGTTGACATCATTCGTAGCATGTTTGCTACACCTGTGGATGGTGAGATTTTCAACTATCGACCAGAGTTCGAAACAGAAGCACTGCGTTTACTTCCCGGAGCCGTAAACCACTTATCGGGTTTAGTTACTCCGCAAAGTAACGGTAAAGAGCAACGTGACGGTAAACGACGTTTTCTTGATGTGATGGCAGCATTAACTAAAGCCTATTCACTTTGTAACACCATGGATGAAACACAAGGCTATAAGAACGAAATAGCGTTCTACTCTGCAATTAAAATAGCGTTTATTAAGCATTCCACAGTAGATAAAAAACGTACTGATGAAGAGCGTAATACAGCTCTGAAGCAAATCCTTGATAATGCCGTAATTGCTAATGGTGTTGATGATATCTTCAATATGGTTGGCTTGGATAAGCCAAATATCGGCTTATTATCGGAAGAATTCTTGGAAGACGTTCGTAACATGAAAGAGAAGAACCTTGCCGTTGAGCTTTTAGAAAAGCTTCTGCGTGATGAGGTGAAAGCTCGTATGAAAAACGATGTGGTTCAGGAGAAGAAGTATTCAGAACGTATCCTGTCGACCCTTCAGAAATACCATAACCGTAGCATTGAGACGGCACAGGTTATTGAAGAGCTAATTCAATGGGCGAAGGAGATGCAAGAAGATGCCGAACTTCTCGATAAACTGAACCTTTCGGTGGATGAAATAGCATTCTATCGAGCTTTGGTTGAGAACGAATCTTCAGTGCGTGAACTTGGTGACGATAGCCTGCGTAACCTTGCCATTGAGTTAACTCATCAGCTCCGAAAATCTGCGACTGTTGATTGGCAGAAACGTGAAAGCGTTCGTGCTCGAATGCGTAATCTTGTACGCCGATTACTGCGCCGTTGGAAGTACCCGCCGGATGCAGCAGAAGAAGCGATTAAATTAGTGCTTGAGCAAGCTGAAGTGCTGGCAGATGGGTGGTATGCGTAATAAGGAATGGCAAGGCTATGCGCCTTACCATTATTATCTATGCCTTTATAACTTGAGCGTTACTCTGCTTAAGAAGCCGTTTTGGTATCGGGCCTTTTGGAATGCATGGAACTGTAAATGGCTCGTTGATATTCCCAGCCGCAGGCGTTGGGATATTGTTGCCTTCAGCATCTTTTTTGTAACGAGCGACTCGGCGTACAGCAACTTTGTTCCCTGCGACAGGGATACCGAGGTGAATATTCCAGCCTTTGAAAATAGCTGACAGTTTGCAAAGCAGAGAGTAAGACGATGATTCATGTATCAATGATTGTAGATGATTTCGCACTTGATACTCGACATCATCCTCAGATTCCAGCCCTAACGAGGAGATGACTCGCGTTAAATAGGTTTCTGGGGAAGTAGGCAATTCGTTAAATTTGCAATCAATTAGTTTCTGTTTAATCAGATAATGGGAAAAAGCATAAATGGCCTCGGAAGCTTGGCTTTCTAGTTTGTGTCTTTTTACGACCTTTGCAACAAAATCCACTGAAAGTGCCAGTTCGTTGTGCTCTTCTACGTAAGCCAAGATCTCTGCTGGTTGGAAAGAGGTGCCTTGAGTGCCACGAAAAGCAAATGGGTTTTTCGTCATATCAAATGCCTTTGCAAGCATCGCTACGCGAGAAAGGACTTGTGCGCTGACCTTTACCCCCGACATCTCTAAGACTTGTGCTCTTGAACGTATATTTCCAACATCGATATGAGCAAATGACAAATCGTCGGTAACTCCGTACGTTATTGGAGCAATAAATCCGACTCCAGCCTCGCACGCGGCCTCAAGACGGTGATGCCCATTTAGGATCTCGCCGTCATCAGAGATGATGATCGGTTCGCCTGTAAGGCACCATTGACCTTTCTTCATTGCTTCAGCGTACTTGTTCACTTTTGTTCGGCTCAGCCTACGGTTTTTGTTCTTTTTGTTAACCGCACCACGTCGAGAGAATTGAAGCATATCTCTTGCTAGTTTTGGACTAATATAAAGGTCAATATGTTTCAGGCTGGTCTTTACAGCTTTCACTCCAGCATAATACTTTGATTTTTCTTTGAAAATTTCATAAAGCTGCTGTGATGAAAGAGTTTCTGTGGAGGCTTCCAGCATCTTTTTTGAGCTTGCTAGATAGCTAGTGCTTTCCGCCTCATCAAAGTGACCAACTAGGCTATCAACGATTGAGTTTTCTAGCGCTTCGTTTGTTATCTCGTTCTGATTGTTGATTTCTCTGCTTGACATGCGTAGTCACCCCTCTGTATTTCCGCTTGCGATTCGATACATGCGTCGAATGTTTGTTGGTGCGCGTGATTGACCCGAAACGCGTGTCGGGTCAATTCATTTTTTTAGTTTAGACTGCATTTGAGAAAATGCTGGAAATAAATATTGAAAACTTCAGAACGAACTTTAAGCGGCATGCTGTTTTCGGCTAAGGATCGCACGCATAAAACCTTGGTTGTTTCACTACCTATAAATGAACTAGTTGGCTACTTTTCTGTGGATAATCTGATACCCGAATTGAAGTGGGCGTTTGATTCTGCGGTGAACTCAAAAAACATAGAAAGGGTAAGTGCTATTCAAGCCGATATTGAAAAAACGGTGATCAGTAATGTTGCTGGAGCGCCACTGTCGCTTACGTTTGCCGTTGTTGGTCAACCCGACCTGAGTAGTGCCACGCGACAGCTCCCGTTGTTAACCTATGATGCTTCAGATACGTATATTGTCGGGAGTGTGCTGACATTGGTTGCTGTTTGCAAAATGTTGGGACTTAAGACTTTGCTATTCAGTTCAAGGCTAAGTATCAAAGAAGCAAATCGCAAAAGTGAGTTGCGACAGCGTTTATCAATGGAAGAGATAGAAGTCAGGATAGTCTTTGATGATGAGCGAGGATTAAGCCCTGAGCACGTAGTTGATTTGTTTAAAAAAAGCAGCCTTTATGATGCAGCTCTTCACCTGCCGCATATCAAGGAAGGTCAAAATGTGCTTCCTGAAGATGTTTTTCCACTAAAGCCTTTCATTGAACAACTTCGACGAGAGACAAACCTCGATTCTTACGGAGGGGTTTCCGTTGAGTCGAAGCATGTAAAAGTCTCAGAACCGTATATAACTACACAGTATATTCTGTTTAAGATGGTTGTTGGAGCCGTTGCGGGAGTAGGTACTCAGGCATATAGCAAAATGTCAAAGGACGTCAAGCTGGCTGACGGAGCAAGTGTTGCTTCAGTTCTTTCTGATGGTTATTTGGATTACATCTCTGTGATGCTAAGGGCTTGGCTAGCGCCATTGGAGCATAGATTCGTTCACAATCGTTCTGGATATCATTTATCTCCGCAGGTTTGGCTGGCGCTTGGACTGGTCATACATCAGTTGGTTAAAGACGGAGCCTCAGTTGAAATGTTGGCGGAGGCTGGAAAAACATTAGGAGAGCTTGATTATCGCAAGAGCGCTTCGCATTGGAGAAATTGTCAGGTAATGGAGCTGGATGCCAAAGGACGAGTTTACAAGAACGCTGCAAACTCGACTCGCCAGTTTCGCATTGGTCTTGCAGATTACTTTCTTCAACTTGTTGGCAATAAAGCAAATAACAAAGGGGTTAACTAATGGCTGTCAATGGAGTATTAGAAGCCTAACCCCTTAGCTATTTTGGGCTAAGTCACTCCAATAATCATCGTTCTTTCCAAGGGTAAAATCTAACTCACCTGATTCAAGCGCTAGTATTATAGAAGCAACCCTAATGTAGAACATATATGTCGTCTTTATGTCGTTATGCCCCAACTGTTCCTGCAAGGCTTTATCAACAGAGTTGTCATAATATGCATTTTCAATTTGTTTTTTGCTTAAGTGTTTTATAATGAAGCTTGTTGCATACCAATCACGCGTACTATGGAAGCTCCACTTGAAGTTATTAAGCTTGGACTTAGCATAATTAGTGGCATCAGCAATTTTCTTGGGAGTTACAGGATCGCCTTTAGCCGTCAAGAAAAAATAAGAATCATGACTTTTATTAGGGTGCCTCTTTTCAAAAAGCTGCCTTCTTTCAAAGTAGAGAGGGAGGTAAAACGCGCAAATAGTTTTCCATGCACTCATATTAACTTTAATTGTTCTTGTTTTGCTTCCCTTTTCAGTTACTGTAAATTCAAAAGTATCCGGTGTTTCACCCTTACCATTTTTAGGGGCGGTGTTGGTTATTTCTGGATATACTCTCAAATGGTTGTTGACGCCATACCCTATATAAGGAACATCGCATACACCTTCAGAGCGCAACCCAGTTGCAAGCGCATACATGAGCATCGCTGGATAAACTTTATCGTTATAAGAGTTCATCAGCGCTTTAATGTCACTATTACTCATAATGGTGATAAGTGACTTCTTTCTCTTGTTCCAGTTTCTGCTCCTCTTGTTCCCGACATCAATATTTGCAGTGTCTGGAGAGCTCCCAGATAACATGTTTTTATTAGAAAGTAATTTGCTTTCATCTATATAGTTAAATTTCCAATTAGTGCTCGTTGCATTAATTAGAGTGGGGAAGGACTTCTTTCTTGCCCAAACATAAAAACTAAAGATAATCGAAGCATTATCAAATATAGTGTCATCATTCGGCTTAGTTTTATTTTTATCATCTCTTATTTTTACTTGGTATCCCTGCCACTCCCGGATGTTGTCGTCGGTAACCAACCTCCAAAAATCTGGAGTAAGGTATTCATCATCTAGCATCTCAATCATGAACTCGAAAAATTTCACAAATAGAAGTGAATATCTTTCGCTTGTTTTGAGGCTGTTGATGCATTTATCATGTAAAAACAAATTTACAGCACTTAATAGAATCCGAGAGGTGCTATGCTCCAGAAACAAAATATGATGCTGTAGTTTCCTGAACTCATATTGATAATTGATTAGATGGCGCTGAACTTTCATTTACTTCACCACTGACATTTTCTCATTAGGTTTAATGTATGACACTGACTTAAACCCATCTTCGAGATTTGGATGAGTAATTATAGACTTCAGCCTATCAATAAACTCTTCGCTAAATGTATTCCTGTATTTTTTCCTGTAAACAAACATCATAAGATTCTTATTTTGGCCTTTAGCCGATAATGCGTGTATTGGGGTTGAGGTAATTTCACTCAATAGCTTTTGGTAAAGCCTTGGCTGAGGGTGATTTGTTTCAATTACAACTATTTTTCCTCCACTAGGGAGAAGGTGGCTGTTATCAAATTCACAGCTAAGAAATGGTTGAAATAAAATAATGGCGTCTGGCTGAGTACTAAAACAGACAGAGATAGCTTTATCCATGTTTTCTTCCTCCGCCTTAAAGAATAGTTCCATCATGTCACGAAGCTTCATGTTTGACTTAATAGCATCGTAACTAGGAACAAGGTGGGCAGCAATATTACAGCCATTTGGATTTTCAGCTTTATCCCTCTTTAGCTTTAAGACCTCAGTTCTTAACTCTGCCAAATCTTGTAACATGTCTTTATTTTGACCTACTAAATCGTCATTCTGCTTCTGAAGGTTAACAATATTCGCCTTTTGGTCTTGACCTTTAAAAGAGTCAATGTCATTTTTCATAAACTGAGAGAAAACGCTATTTTTGAAGCCCTCAAAGTCTTGATTATTCTTTATAGCCTCAGTCTCCAACTTAGCCTCAGCCTCAAGAAGTTTACCTTTAAGCACTGATATGGCGTCGTTAGGGGTTTCTATTATTTTCTCACCCTTAATGTAGGGGATTAGGTGCTTATAATCCTTGGATATACACTGCCTAGTAACACCTGCCTCTTTTGCAATATCTACAATAGTATGCTTTGACTTTGATGTTCTTGCCTGTAGTCTTTTTAATGCAGACAGAATTTTATCTTCTGTTTCTTTGCTCTTTCCCGGCAGCAGATGCGGAAAGTTGTTATAAAGCGAAGTCCTAGACACATTTAAGTATTCAGCTAAATTTTTAACGCTATACTCATCTCTCGACTTAAGCACCTTAATCGCATTTAAAATATTAGTTTCCACTAGTGTCATAGTTGCCCCCAGAATTTCTGAAATTAACACTCGATTTCGAGTCGGCCTTTAGTCGGTAGAGAAGATTTTCATGATCTGCAATTTCATTTTCATAAAATGCAGCCACATCTTCATTAGCTGACTCTGACAAGTAATTTAACTTCTGCTGGTAGTAGTTTATCTGTGATTTGATATTCGCCTTAGTTTCCTCAGTGTATATAAGATGATCACAAATTTTATAATCGCAGAAATCAATATTTGGTTTCTTTTCACCTGTCCTCACCATACATGGCGGAACTTTGTCGGACTCTCCAGAACGAAGGCAGAAACCACCAATAGGAACCTTGGAAACAAATAGGGGTACTCCAGATGCTAAAGACTCCTTAATAAACGTCTCTAAATCTGTGATTAACACTTGACCTTTATATCGTTGGCTATTCATTCGGGCTTTTATCTTTTCTGATAGCGCCCCGGAAGCATTATTATTAGCTATTTCATCTAAAATATCTTTCAAGTCTTCAGTATAGTTGTGCTCCAGCAGCTCCATTACGCTAGCAACCATCAAGTGGTTCCTCATAATATAACGTAATGTCATACCAAAAGATTTATGCCCAAACAATTGTCGAATTAGGTCAATATTGGTTTCGCTCCTCGATATTATTAACCACGCAATAGTTTTGCGTAACCGATGAGGGTATCCGTCAGCATTACCTGTAACATCTTTGACCAATGCAATGATATCTTTAGATATCGTAGCGATCTTGGCCTTTTCAAAACCTTTTTTGGATAAAATGTCGGTTGTGATAAGGTACTCGCTGTTGAGGCCATTCCTTTGATCCTCAAATAGATCCAGTAATATATTAACGGCATCACCAACTATTTCTGGAACTGGGATAGAGTCTGGCTCACCCCTATCATTAGGATCTGACGATGTTTTAAACCGCACAATATCCAAATATAACGACCCATTCTTAAGATATGCTGGTTTAGCCTTAAGGTTTGCAATTTCACGACGCCTTAATCCAGTTAATAGACCAATTATGAATATACATGCCCTTTTTAGGTTAATAACCTCTGGCCTTATTTCATCTATCCTTATATATGTGCGATCTTGCCATCCGCTGGCATAGCCTAGGCTTCTCACTCGCTTGGTAATTGGGATGAAGTTAAATAATTTAACTCCACGGCTTATCTCTGGAACCTTCATCCTTCGAAGTGCCTGAAATAGATGCTTGGTTTTCCCGTCCTTCCTTACTATCCCATAATTTCGTTCTTTACCGAAACGCGCCCTTTTTCTTATTAGCTTATGACATTTAATAATTGTGGAAGAGTAATTATTGATATATGTTTTTGAATAATCATAAGTGGTTTTTACAACTTCAGGCTCAAGGGGAGTCCAAGGGTTAGTCGTTTCTTCAATTATTTTTGTAATTTCTTTTCGAGTATCCGAGGCGATTAAGTCGTTCGCTTTGAAGTGCGTCCGGTACTTTTGGGGTAAATACTTTTTCTCGGACAAAAATATCCAACTATCAAAAAAGACAACAGTCGAAAGAAGGTTAAGCTTCGATGAAGGAATTTTTTTCTCTGCTAGTGACATTAATTCACTGATATGACTTTGGCACTGCTCTAATGTTAGATTTGTAAACATTCCGCAAGTGATAAATCCCCTTGGAATCAGGAAGGTGTTTGCGGCGGTTACATAATTGCTAAACATCGCTTCAGACGAATACCAACTGTTGACCTTTAACCTAACTTTTTTGGGGAAGGCGTAGTATGTCATCATCCTGATTAAAGTGATTAACTCAGAGTGATACTTGACGTCTCCACCTGTATGCAATCGACTAAAATTAAAGGCTACATATTCGGAGCTATCAACTGGTATGTCCCAGCGATCACTATAGAAGAAGTTGCCGTAATCAATTTCAAAGTCATTATCTAAATCGAGTTCGTTAAAATTGACTATTCCCATTAGCCCAGCTCCGAAATTACAGGTGGAAGGAGATAACCCTCAATGGCACATCTAAGTTCTGCTTCTTTTATCTCATCTTGATATGGATATGACTCTACTACTTCTTTAGCGGCTTTAAACTCATCGATATAAATTTCTTCAAATTGCTCCTCTCTCATGTTTCGCCTTTTGTTGTCGAGATACAAATACCTATCAACGACAAAAGGAACGTTATCTGAGTACACTGACGATCTTGAGCACAGTAAGCATTTGTTAAATTGTTTACAAGGCTTCTTCTGTAAATTGCCGTCCAGCATCGGACTCCAATCAGGTCTAAACGGGTCATTACAGACAGCTAGCGGAGATTCGCCACTATGATTTGTGTAGATGTTAATTATTCTGTCTTTAATCGTTTTATCTTGTCGAAGAGGCACTAATTTGCCCTTGAATGATCCATCATCAATACTTTTAACAATCTCATCTAATTCGTTAGCCAATCTATCTTTTCGAAGTTGGTTGAATTGTGCGTTCTCTTTGTAAACTTCGTCGGTTATTGCGGATGTAGAGTGTCCAAACAAGGCTACCTGTAACAACAGAGGAAGTTTCCTTTCTTTCTCATTTAGATATAACCGAGTAGGGCGCAGCCTCCTCGCGTCAAAATAAAACCCTAACGATTTTTCAAATTTGACCTTTATCTGCTTTTTGTCCTTTCCCGCTTTAACTGCTTCATTATCACTCCTCAAATTGGGGTGATGGACGATCAAGGTTTTACTCATATAATTAAAGTAAATACAGAGCGGCTCACACCCTAGTTTTGCTACAATTTCGTCATAGAATGCACCAGTCCTAAGCCGTAATGTTCTTTTCTTAAGAAGGCTAATTAAACTATACGCACTGTGGGGGTTAGATATGGAGCTTGGGTGAATCATAACTCGTTGTTCGCTAAGGTCAGAATATTTTGAGTTTCCGCCTTTGACTTTTGTTGATTTAATAAAAGCCCAGTCACCACCCACAGGGATGGTGTCATAAAGATAATCATCCGCCACAATTCTATCAATAATGTCAAATGTCCAAGCTGTTTCAAGGCTAATAGCTGTTTTTATTGTTACCAGCTCAAATTGGTCGGGGTACAGATGTTTTATTAGGTCATGAGACGAAAGCTCTTTACCATCATCAAGAAAAGGGATAAATGAAGAGATATTTTGAACTTGCATCCTGTTTAATATAGTTATTAAAGGGTTTGATAACTTCTCGTATTGTATACCCTGAGGGGGAAGGTACTCATAGATTTTGTTCTTATTGAATGGGTAATCAGGATAGAAGGAATAAACGGTTGCGATTGCATCTTTGAGGTTAGCTGTCCACACATTGTAGCGTGGCAAACTATCGTCCTTATTTATTTTGCTCCTAAAGTCCAGACCTATTTTGTTGATCGGAGTGCCTGATTTTATCGCATCTTCAACAAGCTTCTCCTTTTTGATAATGGCATCAAGCTCTACTTTGAGCCACTCCTGTAATTGCAAAGTCTGTTCATCAGATAGTGTTTCAAAATGAGAAGGTCGAGGCTTTTGCGGGGCAGGCCACAGCTCCGGTGACTGTGGGAATACTTGGTAGCTGCTGTGGTAGCCCTGCAAAAGACGCCTAGTCCTAACAGTGTTGTTGTAAGTGCTTTTTGAGCTGCCGTTATTTGAGAGGTAGCTTATGTACTGAAGAAACTGGAACTCGCCAAACTCATTTGCGGGCATTAGCTCTGAGCCTTCATGTGTCAGAAACGCAATGAGCTTTCTGATCGCTGATTTGTCTGAGGCGTTGGAGGTGTAGCCAATTATTTCATGAATTATAGCTACTAGCAGGTTCATAGAGGAGTCCCTTACAACCATTCCCAAATCTAAGCAATTTTATCTAGCGTTGTTGTGCAGCTATTGCAAAACACATCCATGAAATCCTTAACTTCAGGCATCGTCTCTATAAGCTCTCTTATCCGAGAGTCAAGACCTTCCTTTACATGCTGAAACTCGTCATTGTTGAACCTCAGTTCATTCATCGTTTTGATATATGCTGAAAGAATATCAGCAGCTTTAACTATTGCCTTGTACTCAGGGTCAACTGACTTTTGCACCAATAAGCCTTCGAACCCATCTCGCAGGTCATCAGGTAATGTGTTCAGACATTTCTGCTCGGCTAGATCTTCTAGAGCCTTCACTGCTTTGGTAATTTCTGGGTTTGAATACTTAGTCGTATAATTAATATCTTGAATTAAAGTCTCTGAGACCTCGTGATAAATAGCTACGGTTGCAGCTCGCTCAGGGCTTAAGTTTCCGCCGTAGCGCTTATTTTTGATAACAGTAAGTAAGTGTGCGATTACCGCAACTTGGTGGCTGTGCTCTGAGATGTTCTCATTTTGAAAACAATGCATAAGTGCCCATCTCTCAATTAGAGACATTCGAGTTATCCACGCCAAAAACGTACTTTCTTTATGCTTCATTGTTGTCACCCTGATCTTGTGTGCTAAGTAAATATCTGTCAACTTGCGAAATAAGTCAAATAAATGTTGCGAGGTTTTTATGTAAATGTTGCGGCTGGTCTACTTATTGAATGTAACGATATGTTAGATTACTAACTAAGTTGATGGTTTACATAAAATGACTTTCCGAAATAATCGCCCGTTAAGACTTCACTGGTATCGTGAAACATCCCGAGCAGGGCAATACGCTCAGGGTTAACGTGACCGCCGAACTTACGGTTTTTAATCAAAGCCAGGGCGTGAGAGACAAAAGCAACCTGCAGGCTATGCTCAGAAATATTCTCGGTAGAGACACAGCGCATCAAAGGCCAGCGTTGAATGAGGTTCATGCGAGCGAGGTGAGCAAAAAAATGACTTTTTTCCATATCGATACTTCTTCGCAGCTAGGGGCAAGATTGACTTGGTTAAGTAATAAAGGTAACAGAAATATCGATGAGGTAAACAAAAGCCCCAGTAAAAACTGAGGCTTGAGTTGGAGGTTTGGCGGTAATTACTGACGGTAGCTGTGTAAGAAGCGTTCCAGGCGGCCAATAGCCATCTCAAGATCATCAACACGTGGCAGCGTGACAATGCGGAAATGATCCGGTTTTTTCCAGTTAAAACCCGTACCGTGAACGATCAATACTTTCTCCTGCTGCAGAAAATCCAGCGCCATACGCTCGTCGTTCACAATATTGAATTTCTTTGGGTCAAGCTTAGGGAAAAGGTATAAGGCTCCCTTAGGTTTGACACATGAAACCCCCGGGATCTGAGTGATCATCTCATAGGCTTTGTTGCGCTGTTCAAGCAGACGGCCGCCGGGCAGGATCAGTTCGTTAATACTTTGATAGCCCCCAAGCGCGGTTTGAATGGCATGCTGCATCGGTACATTAGCGCACAAACGCATGGATGCGAGCATATCCAGTCCTTCAATATAGTCTTGAGCGAGATGTTTAGGGCCGGACAGCACCATCCAGCCGGCGCGGAAACCACAGACGCGATATGATTTTGATAGGCCGTTAAAGGTGACACAGAACACATCTTCTGCCAGCGGGGCAATAGAGGTATGTTGCGCCCCTTCATATAAGATTTTGTCGTAGATCTCATCGGCGAAAATAATCAAATTATGCTTGCGGGCAATTTCTACTACTTCAAGCAGAAAATCGCGGCTATAAACGGCACCGGTCGGGTTGTTCGGATTGATCAATACTATCCCGCGGGTATTGGGGGTGATTTTCTTTTTAATATCGTCAAGATCCGGATACCAATCCGACTCTTCATCACAAATGTAATGCACCGGGTTGCCACCTGACAGTGATACTGCAGCTGTCCACAGTGGGTAGTCGGGGGAGGGGATGAGGATTTCATCATTATTATCTAACAGCGCTTGCATTGTCATCACAATCAGCTCTGAGACGCCGTTACCGATGTAGACATCTTCAACATCAATATCGAGCAGCCCGCGTTTTTGATAATGCTGCACAATGGCTTTACGAGCGGGATAAATGCCTTTTGAGTCACAATAGCCCTGTGAGGTCGGTAGGTTTCGGATCACATCGACCAGGATTTCATCGGGTGCATCAAAGCCGAACGGGGCGGGATTACCGATATTTAGCTTTAAAATTTTGTGGCCTTCTTCTTCCATGCGCTTGGCATGTTTAAGTACGGGGCCACGTATGTCATAACAAACATTATTCAGCTTGGAGGACATCCCGATATTGTGCATTTGGTTAACCTGTGAATTATTATGTAATACCAACAAATTACACTATAAAACCGTGCAAAAGGAAGACCCTGCAGTAAAAAATCAGGTGAAACGATATTATGTGTAATTAAATGCTTTTTTAGGGAGTGTGATCTGCTACAGAACTGTTTTCCATGCGGGTAATAAGTAGGGTAGAATAGTCGATTCACTATGTGGTTATGCTACTTAACAGACATGAAGGTAGCACTGTGTGCCCAGTGATCGGCACATCTACAATCAGCCAGGGATGAGCCTTTATGGTGCTATAGAGCTGAGCGAGGTTACCTTGATTGCGCTACAAACTGCCGTTGAAGTTTTAATCGATAAAATTCAACAAGCTTCAGATACAACTCAACGTTTGATGGTACCGCTGGATTTACCAGCAAATACCGACCTGATTGATTGGATGGAATCCCAGCCTCTCTTCCCGAAATTCTACTGGCAGTCTCGTGATAGCCGTGAAGAGGTTGTTGCATTAGGTCAGGTCAAAACGTTTACCGACCCGATGGTCGCCGAGAAAGTACTGTCTGATGATCAGCGAATTTGGGGGGGGCGTTCTTTTGATGGACGAACCAGTCGAAACCGTCGTTGCCTGTCCTCTTTTTTCTTCCTGCCGCAGCTTGAAGTCATCCGTATGGATGGTAGCTGGCAGCTGGCTGTTAACCTGTCTGCAGATAAAGAGACATTGTTGCTGGCCTTAGCGCAAGTTACTGCCACAGCGAAAGAGATCGCGGGTATTCGCAGTACGATTATTGGCCGTACCTATACGCCTGATTTTTCCGGCTGGTCGACGATGATCAGTCAGGCGCTTGATGCCATCTCGCAAAAAGTCTTCCAAAAAGTGGTACTGGCCCGTCGTACGACGCTTAAGCTGGACACGCCTGTCGCGCCAGCACAATTATTGAAAGCCAGCCGAGCCAGCAATAGCAAGAGTTTCCACTTTATGATGGCGCTGGATGAGAAACACAGTTTTATCGGTTCGACGCCGGAGCGTTTGTTTTTACGCCATGAGCGCGACCTAAAAACAGAGGCATTGGCGGGAACTGTTGGCCGTGGCCTGGATGCGCGGGAAGATAACCAGTTAGCCCAGTGGCTGATGGCCGATACGAAGAACCGTTATGAGAACCGCTTGGTTGTGGATGACATTGTCAGCCGCCTGGTTCCTTGCTGCGCATCCATGGAAGTCGCGCAAACACCTGAGCTGGTGCGATTACGTAAAGTGCAGCACTTAAAACGCGGTATTGAGGCGCAATTAAACGAGCACGTCTACAGTGCCGACTTACTCGATAACCTGCAGCCTACGGCGGCGATTGCCGGGTTGCCTCGTGATCAGGCGCTGAATTTCATTACCGAGCATGAACCGTTCGCGCGCGGCTGGTATAGCGGTGCGGTAGGTTTTCTCAGTCGTCAACGCAGTGAGTTCTGTGTTGCCATTCGCAGTGCATTGATTATGGGTGAAGAGGTTCACGTCTTTGCCGGTGCCGGTATTGTTCCGGGTTCAACCGCAGATAGCGAGTGGATGGAATTGGATCGTAAAACAGCCACATTATGCAGCTTGCTGGAATCGGATGAGCCGGAGCTGGAGCGAGTATCTGCATGACCAAAGGGCTATTGACCTCGCAAGCTTTGACCTTGGAAGCTTCGACCTTGGAAGCACAGAGCTTGCAAGTAAAAAAACAAAAAAACCAGCAAGCGGCACTGAATAAGCTGTGGGCCGGCTTGATGTTAGAAGAGTTGGCTCGTCTGGGCGTTAAGCATATCTGCATCGCACCCGGCTCTCGCTCGACGCCGTTAACGCTGGCGGCAGTCGATAACCGCAAGCTGACGATCCACACCCATTTTGACGAACGTGGACTTGGTTTTCTGGCTTTAGGTTTAGCCAAAGCGACCCAGGAACCAGTCGCAGTTGTGGTGACTTCGGGCACGGCTGTCGCAAACTTACTGCCCGCCGTCGCTGAAGCCGGGTTAACCGGTGAGAAACTGGTGCTGCTGACATCTGACCGACCATTGGAACTCATACAGTGCGGGGCGAATCAGGCGATCCGCCAGTCGGGCATTTTTTCACAGCATGTGACGGCCTTTCACGATATTCCATCGCCCACATTAGCGATGTCTCCTGCCTGGCTATTAACAACCATTGATGAAGCGATGCAGCAACAAAAGCTGCTGGGCAGTGCTGTCCACTTTAACTGCCACTATCCTGAACCTCTCTATGGTGAGGACGCTGATTTTTCGGATTATCTTAGCCCGTTAGCAACCTGGCAAGATGATGCTCAGCCTTATACCGTGCACAGTCAGGCTGCGGGTAATTATATTTCGGTTGATGCTCAGAAATGGCAGCCGCTGACCGATCGCAAAGGCATCGTGATTGCGGGCCGGTTAGAGCCCGAAGCGTTGCCAGCCATCAAAGCATTGGCAGAAAAATTGGGCTGGCCGTTATTGGTTGATCCTCAAGGCGGGGGAAGCAGCGACTGGGCGGGTTTTGATGTCTGGATGCAAAATTCTGAATGTCAGAGCTTTCTTAAACAAGCCGACACCATCTTGCAATTTGGTGCCCGCCTGGTTTCTAAGCGCCTGCTGCAGTTAATCGACAATCATGATCTGGAACAATACTGGCTGGTGGATCCGTTAGCCGGGCGGTTAGATCCAACTCATCGTCGTAGTGTTCGTATTCAGGCAAATATCAAACAGTGGGCAACGTTAGCGACTGAACTGACGTTAGCCAGTGCTCATTCTGGTTGGGCTGCACCGTTGCAGTTAGCTTCCAGCCAATACTTCGACATGCTCTCGGCGCACTCTTCAGAATTAACCGAGCTCACTCTTGCGGCGAATTTGTCCCGGTGGCTACCGGGAGGTACCGAATTATTTCTCGGCAACAGCCTGATTGTTCGCCTGCTAGATATGTGTGGGAAATTGCCGCAGACTGCGACATTTGCCAATCGCGGCGCATCGGGTATTGATGGTTTGATTGCGACCGCTGCCGGTGTCTACAAGGCCAGACAAGCGCCGCTGTTATGCCTGCTGGGGGATACGTCACTCTTGTATGATCTGAATTCATTGGCGTTACTTCGCGAGGTT
This sequence comes from Photobacterium sagamiensis, assembly GCF_050337085.1. Lineage (NCBI taxonomy): Bacteria > Pseudomonadati > Pseudomonadota > Gammaproteobacteria > Vibrionales > Vibrionaceae > Photobacterium > Photobacterium sagamiensis. The sequence goes on from NZ_JAKJSP010000026.1 coordinate 102,852, forward strand.
TCACATCCCGTTGTGGTTCTGGTGACGAATAACGATGGTGGCGGGATCTTTGATTTGTTGCCGGTACCGGAGCAGCAGCGGGAAGATCTCTACCGAATGCCCCATGGTCTGGAGTTTCGTCATGCAGCGGCGATGTTCGGGTTAAATTATCATTGTCCGGATTCGCTGGAACAGGCAGAGCAAATGTGTCGTCAGGCATTGAGCCACAGCGGCACGACCCTGTTTGAAGTAAAGACCCCTCCGGGTCAGGCCGGACAATTATTAAAAGAGTTATTCGCCGAGATCAGAGATGCCACTTTACTCTGAAAGCTATGGTGTCAGGCATGATCTTAGCCAGCAGCAACCAACTCTGGTGTTTCTGCACGGATTACTGGGATCAGGACGGGACTGGCGTCATGTCGTCAATGTGCTGTCCCAGCATTATTTCTGCCTGACCATTGACTTACCCGGACACGGTAACAGCCAGATGCTCTCGGCGGCTGATTTTGTTCAGGTTAATCAGCTGATACACCAAACGCTGGCTCACCGCCATATCACCTCTTATGTGCTAATCGGCTACTCAATGGGCGCACGGCTGGCTATGTATCATGCCACTCACCCTTACCCTGAAAGTCCAGCCCGATTAGCCGGAATGATCCTGGAAGGTGGCCATTTTGGGCTGCCACAAATAGAATGTGCCGGAAGATTTTCAAATGATGAAAAATGGGCGCATCGTTTTGCCTGTGAATCACTTGGCAAGGTTTTGCCTGATTGGTATCAACAACCTGTCTTTTCGTCACTTAATCATGACCAAAGACAAAGTTTGGTACTGAAACGGAGTGATAACCTTGGTCCCGGTGTTGCACGTATGCTGCTTGCTACATCCTTGGCAATGCAGCCCCCGATGCAAGAAAAAGTAGAAGCACTATCCCTGCCCGTCCTTTATGTCTGTGGCGAGCAGGATGGTAAATTCAGACGTCTGGTCGAAGGCACCACGTTAGATTATCTGGTGATCCCGTCGGCGGGACATAATGTGCATGTTGAACGGCCTCATGAGTTCAGCATGGCAATTAATAATTTTGTAAAACAGATTGGAATAAAACATGGCTAGAGCCATAAGGCAGGCTGAGACTATGCGTAGTGTTAAGTTGTATCAATACCAGTTACCAATGGATTCAGGCGTTATCTTACGCAATCAGCGTTTAGTCACTCGTGAAGGCTGGGTTGTGGAATTACGTGATGGCGAAGCGGTAGGTTATGGTGAAATTGCACCATTGCCTGAGTTTAGCCAGGAAACAGCACAGCAAGCCGGAGAACAAGCTCAGCAGTTGCTGGAGGCGTGGAGCGAGGGTGACAACCTTGATTTATCTCAGGCATTACCTTCCGTTGCGTTTGGCCTGAGCATGGCGCAACTTGAACTCGCTGGCGGGTTGCCTGCTGAGGGCAACTATCTGGTGGCCCCTCTGTGTTCTGGCGATCCCGATGATCTGATTGTTCGGCTCAATGAGATGCCCGGCAAGAAAGTGGCAAAAATAAAAGTGGGTATGTATGAAGCGATCCGTGATGGCATCGTGGCTAACATGTTCATTGAAGCCATTCCGGAAATCAGATTGCGCTTAGATGCAAATCGTCAGTGGACGCCGGTTAAGGCTCAGCAGTTTGCTAAATATGTGAAACCTGAGCATCGTGCTGGTATTGCCTTCCTGGAAGAGCCTTGTAAGAACCCGGCTGACAGCCTGGCTTTTGCTCAGGAAACGGGCATTAACATTGCGTGGGATGAAACCGTACGTGATGAAGGCTTTGAGGTAAAGGCTGAACCCGGCGTGGTGGCAATCATTATAAAGCCGACGCTGGTGGGCTCTGTACAGCGCTGTATTGAGCTGATCAACCAGACGCATGCCGCAGGCTTAACCGCGGTGATTAGCTCAAGCATAGAATCCAGCCTGGGTTTAAACCAGCTGGCACGACTGGCAGCATGGCAAACCCCGGGCGTGATCCCCGGACTGGATACCATGCAGCTATTTGCGGCACAGCTGGAAACACCATGGCCGGACTGCGATTTGCCGGTGACGTCTTTAGCAACACTTGAGGCGGTATGGAAGAAGTAAGTCACTACTTCGCCACATGGCCTTGGCAACATTGGGCATCAGAGCGGTCGTCAGCGACCGCTCTTTCTTTTGGCGAACAACATTTTAGCTGGGCCGAAGTCACGGCACGGGTTGATGAATATGCACAAAGCCTGCTTGAGCAAGGTGTTAAGCGTGATCAGTTGATTGCGGTTGTGGCACCCAATTCGATTCAGGTTTTATGGCTGCTCCTGGCGACCTTGCGAGTGGGAGCACGGTATGTCGGGTTGAACCCGCGTAATACCGAGGTTGAGTTAAATGCTCAGCTTGCCCAGTTACAGCATGATTTTATCTGGTATCCGGCTAAAACTGCACATCCGCTTATATCTGGTCAGCGATTGTATCTGCTGCCGCCGCAGAATCCCCGTTTGGTCCCTGTAACCTGGCAGCCAACACGCCCGGCGACAATGACCTTCACTTCGGGCTCTTCAGGAACACCAAAAGTTGCGGTCCATAGTGCTGATAATCATTTAGCCAGTGCTGCCGGGCTGCTGGCGTGGATGGATTTCGCTCAGGATGATAGCTGGTTACTTTCACTGCCGTTATTTCATATTTCAGGCTTGGCGATAGTCTGGCGCTGGTTGTACCGTGGTGCCAGGCTGGTTGTGACAAAACCAGCCGACTTCGACAGGGCATTAACTCAGGTGACTCATGCGTCTCTGGTGCCGACTCAGTTACAGCGTTTGCTGGCACATCAGGAACGCGATCCATCGGTGCCTTTAGCGTTAAAACAGGTGCTGCTCGGTGGTACCGTTATTCCTGCGAGCCTGACCGAACAGGTAGAGCTAACAGGCATCAGTTGCTGGTGTGGCTACGGCATGACGGAGATGGGCTCGACAGTGACCGCGAAAAGGGCGGATGCCAGTGGCGGAGTCGGCGCGATATTACCCAACCGTGAACTGACGGTGAAAGATGGCGAGGTTTTAGTGCGCGGTGCAACCTTGGGCCTGGGCTATTACCGTAATAAAACCATATTTCCTGCCTGCGAAGGTGAGTGGTTTGCAACGCGTGATTTAGGTGAATGGCGAGATGAAGAACTGCATATTATCGGACGTGCCGACAATATGTTTATCTCCGGCGGCGAGAATATTCAGCCTGAAGAAGTGGAACGGGTTTTACTGGCTCACCCTGATATCAGGCAAGCATTTGTGCTGCCTGTTGAAGACTCGGAATTCGGCCAGCGCCCGGTGGCAATTGTCGAGACCGGATCGCCATTAAACGATGAGTTGGTTAATAACCTGCAAGCTTATATGGCAGAGCAGGTCGTGACGTTCAAGCGGCCAGTTTGTTATTATTCGTTACCCGAAGATTTTACCAAATCAGGCATAAAAGTGTCGCGGAAAAGATTAAAGGACTGGTTGATTTGCCAGCTCTGAGGTTTCAGAGATAGAAGCGAGTATTCGAGTATCGAGTGGCGAGAGACTAGGCTCTAGATACTCGCTACTCGCTACTCGCTACTCGTCACTCATCACTTCTTTACCGATTCTCCCCTCTAAGCCCCATTATCAGCTCCCGAAGTGTCTTACTGTTCGCTTCACTTGCCGTGACAGGGGGGCCGGCAACAATATTGACTCTGGACCAGAAACGTTTGGGTATTTTCAGCAGAGCACGGCCACCTTCACGGCTGAATACACTTCCCCAAAGGCCTTGCAAGGCGACAGGAATAACAGGCACCGATGAGTGTTTGATAATGATATCGATACCGCGCAGAAAAGGGCCGATTTCACCGTCATAGGTCAACTGACCTTCAGGGAAAACACAAACAATATCGCCATTGTCTAAATATTCCGAAACCTGACTGAAGGCAGTGCGAATTGATTTGCGATCAGAGGCATTGACCGGGATCACCTTACAGGCGCGGCTGAAACCGCGGATCAGCGGAAGGTTATAAATATCCTGATCCATCAGGAAACGGATAGGGCGAGGGCAGGCACCAGCCAGCAGCAAGGCATCCATATAACTGACATGATTGCAGACAATCAATGCGCCACCGTGTTTAGGGATACTCGTCAGGTTGGTATGACTGACCCGATACATAGTATGGGTGACAATCCACACCAGAAAGCGCCAGAAGAAGTCAGGAACCTGAATGTAGAGATACAGTACAACACACAGATTCATTATCGATAGGATAAAGAAAAATTGTGGAATACTGAACTCAAGGACAGACAAAAAGAGGATGGAAAGAATCGCACTGGCAACCATAAACAAGGCATTGAAGATATTGTTGGCGGCAATGATTTGCGCGCGCTCACCTTCTTTGGCGCGGTGTTGCATCATGGCGTAAAGAGGGACGATAAAAATACCGCCAGACACACCAAGCATGGTTAAAGAAATGAAGACCCGCAGTAGCTCTGGTTGAGAGATAAATTCAACAATACCCTGCGAAACAGGAATAATTTCAGGTGAAGCAAACAGCAGGTCGGCGCCAAACAATGTGATACCTAAACTGCCCAAAGGTACAATGCCGGGCTCGATGCGGTGACCAGAGAGGCGATCACAGAGCAGAGATCCCACCGCAATACCGATTGAAAACAGGGCCAGCAGGAAAGAAACAGAAGCGGCGCCACCACCTAAATAGATTTTCGCGAAATTAGGAAATTGGGTCAGATAACAGGCACCGAGAAACCAAAACCAGCTGATACCCAATATGCACTGTAAGATGGTCTTATCGTTTCTGGCAATGGCTAAAGTATGACGGGTTTGGCGGACAGGATGCCATTTGAAAACAATGTTCGGATCACTCGGCTTCGCTTCTGGTATCCAGCGTGATGTCAGGTAACCGAGGACAGCAAAACTCACCACACTGATCGCGGCGATGATGGGGGCATCCTCCTGATTTGCGATAACCCCCGCCAGCAGGGTACCGAGTAAAATCGCCAGGAACGTCCCGGTTTCAACCAGCGCGTTACCTGAGACTAATTCTTCTTTTTTCAGATGCTGGGGCAGCAGGGCATATTTAGCCGGCCCGAAAAAGGCTGACTGGCTTCCCATAAGAAACAACAAAAACAACAGCATTATGTAGCTTTCAGTGAGAAAAGCGACAGCGGCCAGCGTCATTATGATGATTTCGGCCATTTTAACGACACGCATGATGAGCGCTTTATCGTATTTATCGGCCAGTACACCGGCAGAGGCTGAAAAAAGGAAGAACGGCAGAATAAATAACCCCGCCGCCAGATTAATGACTAAATCTGATTCAAGGGGCAGGGTACCGGGAGCGGCGAAAGCGATAAGAATGAGTAATATATTCTTATAGACATTATCATTAAAAGCCCCAAGAGCCTGAGTGAGAAAATACGGTAAAAAACGTTGTTTAGTTAACAGTCGGGATTGGGGCTGTGTGCGCATTGAAAACTCCGTTTATACGCGCCAGGTGTTTAAATAGGTATCCAATAAGTTATCGATGAGTACTTTGCCATCAATAGGGGTTGAGGTGAAGAGTTTATCGTCAACGCTAAGCAGTGTGATACCGTGAACGCCGGCCCAAAGTACGCGGCTCGCTTCCATGATCTCTTTTTCAGATTTTTCCGGTGTGATTTGGCGGATCAGTGTTTCCAGCATTCCCGTCATTTTATCGATACGTTCAGATTGCCACTCAGGCAGATCATCACCGCTCATGGTATGTTGGAAAATCAGCTGCCAGCGGTAGGGATGAGATGCTGCAAACTCCTGATAACAATACGCCAGTCTGCGCAGTGCGTCTTCAGGTGATGTTGCGTTGTTCATTTCGTTTTCAGCGGCAGCAAATAACTCATCTAATGTTTGAGCGACCGCATGCAGTAATAGCAGATTGTAGTTACCAAAAACGTTTACCAGGGTGCTAGGTACATAACCAATCATTGCTGCGACTTTACGCAGACTGAGTTCGTGATGCGGATGCTCACTTAGAAAATTTTTTACCTGCTCCAGCGTCATACTTACCAACTCTTCACGAGTGTGGTCATTTCGTCTTGCCATCGAAAAATACTCTTAATGGGTTATATTCTTGTTGTTAATCCGATGCCAAAACCAAAGGGTATCAGCTCAGATTTTTATAAATTAGTATATACCCAAACCACCTCATTTCTCGCAGAACTCTGTATCTTGAGGTGGTTTGGGTATAGAACAACGTTCGATATGTTAGTTGTTCACAACCAATATGGTCAAGAAAAAAGCCTGCTGGGTGCTAAATTACAGGCTTACTTGTGATAATTCTCTCACTTGTTAATCATAGTCGGATTAAGCCAGGTGAAAAGTATCATTTTCTTCAATTATCTGGCGTTTTTCTCTGAATTTCTAATAGATATTTGCTCATTTAGGGTCCAGAAATCAACCAGGATACCAATCAGGAAAAAACCGAAAGTACAGAGGTAGAGGATACCCGTTAGCCATTTTCCCATGTACATACGGTGCAAACCGAATACACCGAGAAAAGTCAGCAGAAGCCAGGAGACGTTGTAATCAACCTCGCCAGCTTGAAAGCGTAAATCAGCTTCGCGGTCCATTGACGGAATTAAGAACAAATCAATCAGCCAGCCAATACCGCAAAGGCCTAAAGTCAGAAACCAGATTGTTCCGGTGACAGGCTTGCCATAATAAAAACGGTGCGCGCCAGTAAAGCCAAAAATCCACAGTAAATAGCCGATCAGCTTGCTATGTGTATCTTGCATGTTTCCACCTACCAGTAATTATTATTTTGTATAAAGAATGTTTAAGCGATTGGACAATTAAATATCTGTAAAGTGCCCGAATGCCAAGGATCTAATATTTCACAATCGTATTATTTTCATTAATGTCCGTAACAATTTGAGACGTCTGTTTGATTGACTTTCTAAGGTAGCCCTATAGGATGCTCACAGAATATGGCAAAGGTATATAAATCAATGAAACGCTTCTTTACTCTATTTGCTCTGATCATTGCTGTGTCGTTTACGGCTCCGCATGCTGAGGCAAAAAAATTCGGTGGTGGTAAGTCGTTTGGTAAAAGTTTTAAAACGGCGCCAGTACAAAAAAAACAGCCACAGCAAACTGATACGATTGGTAAACAAAGCCCAACGGCGGCTAAATCGAGCAAAAAAGGCCTGATGGGAGGGCTGCTGGGTGGTCTTCTTGCCGGTGGTTTGCTTGCAGCCTTCTTCGGCGGTGCTTTTGAAGGCATTCAATTCATGGATATGTTGATCTTTGGATTGATTGCATTTGTTATCTTCAAACTGTTTCAGTCTATGCGTGGCGCGAAAAATACCCCAATGGGGCATCGCGAAGCTTATGCGGGTAATTCATCACAACGAAGCCAGCAACAGTATCGCCAGGCACCTGAAATGAATGCAGCATCGCAGCAATCGGGTTCTGCGGCCGGCTATGGTTCGACAGATAGCGATGTGCCGTTTAATCTGCCGCCAAACTTCAATATGAATGCATTTTTAAATGGTTCGCGTGATCATTACCGTGTTCTGCAAGGCGCATGGAATCATAACGAGCTTGAGAAAATTCGCGAGTATGTATCACCGGCACTCTTTGCTGATCTTTGTGCTGAACGTGCGAAACTTGATGGCGAGCAACAGACTGAAGTGATGTATGTCGACGCAGAGGTTGTACGAGCTGATTACGATGCAAGCCTGGCGCAGTTAAGTATCAAGTTCTCTGGTCGTTATAAAGATCGTGAGGAAGGTATCGAGGAAGATATTACGGATATCTGGCATCTGGAACGAGATCTACGGACACCTAACGCACCTTGGTTAATCGTCGGTATTCAGGCGTAACAGAACACGTTATCTCATCCTAAAATAGCTTTAAAAAAGCCGCTCGAAATGAGCGGCTTTTTATGCTCTGTAGCGACCGCTCTGATTGAATAACATTTCGACATGGCTTGTACTGTTATTAAAGATAGGCATGGCTAAGCACTTGGAATATCAGTTGAATACTCCGCTATTGCATACCGCAGGTATAAATATCCGAATATTTGAACTTGGTCGCTTTCTCAGCCGCAAAGAGTGGAAGAGATTGATCTCATCACCTACTTTTATTCTTATCAGCCGCTAGTATTAAAACATCAGAAACAAACCAAGATTTAATTGGTCGTAAATTATAAAAGAGGTAACTATGCCATATACTGAAGAACTTGTTGATGAAATGAACCTTCTAGTGAAATTTCCAATGCACAGTGATTTAGCAGGGATCAAAGTCCGCGGTGACGCAGCGCCTGAAATGGTAGCAGCAGCAAAACGTTTATTTGAGAAAGGGCTGGTCACTCAAGAAGACGGGGGCTATCTGACATTTTCTGGCCATCAGGTAGTTGAAAATGCTAAAGCTACCCTGCGCATTCTGACTGGAAATGTCGCTGTTTAATATGTGATCATAGATTTTAAAACGTGTTTTAAAATTCTGTTCTAACAAATAGAAAGCATGGCCTCAGGTCATGCTTTCAAGTTCTGAGATAACCTGTAGTGCCCGCTCGTCAGATGTTCCGCAGACATCCGGGCAAGGTTTAAAATGATGGCATACCGCCGGCCGTTCTGGTTTACCGAAAAGCTTACACAGGTTGCTTTCATTCAGCTGAATACAGCGAACTCCCGCTGGTTTCCCCCCAGGCATTCCCGGGATGGCAGAAGAGATACTTGGTGCAATACAGCACGCCCCACAGCCTAAACGACACTCCATAACCCACCTATACTTTATTGACCACTCGAAACGGGTGCGAAAGTTACCATTCAAATGTCATTGGATCAAAATTAATTGCTCGAACAGACCGTAAATAATAATGACTATTATTACAGCACTTTTGATGTGAGATTCTGATGAAATGCTTGCACTTTACCTGCGGGGCAGCTATAAAACCGCCTCCTTCGCCATACAGGTTGAGGGCGGTCAATGAAAAGGTTGGGTATCATGGCACGTTTTTGGGAAGAGAAAGGCTTAACGGCAATGACCGATCCGGAGTGGGAATCACTCTGTGATGGTTGTGGCAAGTGTTGTCTGCATAAGTTAATTGATGACGATACGGATGAGATTTATTTTACTAACGTAGCCTGTAGCCTGCTTGATAACAACACTTGCTCATGCAAAGACTACCCAAACCGTTTTGAATCCGGCGAAGAGTGCCTGAAATTGACTCGTGAACGCATTGATGAGTTTGTCTGGCTACCCGAAACTTGCGCTTATCGTTTACTTGCGGAAGGGAAGTCGCTACCTGAGTGGCACCCGCTGATCACCGGATCCAAAGAAGCGATGCATAAAGCGGACGAGTCAGTTCGCGATAAAGTGGTCTACGAGATCGAGGTGATTGACTGGGAAGACCACATATTGAACCACCCCAATAGAATACCGGGCTAATACCAATCGGTATAACCGCGGGTAATCAGCTTTCTTGTCACGAGCAAGACTGATAGAAACCGAATCAAACGACGAATGCCGCCATTTTGTCGCCACTATTATGGCGACAGTGGCGGCATTGTTATATCGGGCGTTCAGAGTTTTTTCAGTTAAAGCATCTTCAAAGTGGTCATCGCTTTTTCACTACCATATTGAGCAATAACAAGGTCGCCACCGGGAAAATTGATGCGACCAGCATCCAGCTCCAGCCTTGGGTAAAGAGCACCATGCCGGCTCCTAGGGATCCTGTGGCCTGAAAGGCGGTGATAGAAAAATCATTGATCGCCTGGACCTTAAAGCGTTCATTGGCACGGTAGGTACTGGGCAGCAAGGTGGTGCCGCTGATAAACAAGAAATTCCAGCCAATGCCCAGCAAAACTAATGCCCACCAGTAGCTATGAACACTGTTTCCGAGAAGGCCAATGATGATACAGCTGATCATGACCAGACAACCCACAGAGATCAGGCGGTAGGTACCGATATGCCTGATGAGTAGAGGTGTGATGAGCGAGGGTAAATACATAGCCATAACGTGGCTCTGGATCACCCACTTAGCACTTTGGATATCATGACCATGGTGTTGCATTGCCAGCGGGGTGGCTGTCATTAAAAATGCCATTACGGCATAGGCGGTCAGGCTGGAGCCGGTAGCAAGCCATAACAGGGGTTGTTTTAACACCTGGGAGAAGGGGCGGTCGGTGCCGTTGGTTTTGAGGTCGTCCCTGATGCTGATGGGCTTCATCGCAATCAGCAAGATGGTTGCACCAATTAATTCGATGATCCCCAATGCGCTGTAAGCATTGGCGTATTGAGACGAATAAATCGGAATGAACCTGCCGATATTGAGTAGTTCCGGGCCAACCATGGCGGCCGCAATCCCCCCGACCAGAACCAAGCTGATCACACTGGGGTGTTGGCTGGGTGTTTTACAGCATTCAATTGCAGCAAAGCGGTACTGACCGACATAAGCTAACTGGGTACCGAGAAGGAAACAGCATAAGGCAAAGCCCCAGAACGACTCTTTTTCAATAGCCAAACCGGCAGCAAAAGCGACAAAGCTACTGATAATGGCGGCGCTAATGAAGGCATTTTTTCGCCCGAACCGGTGCTGAATTTTAGCAGATGGAAATATGTTTAATGACACCCCAACGATCAGAGCCGTTACCGGCAGAGTAGAAAGCTCCGGGTTTGGCTGCAACTGAGCACCAATAATCCCACCGAGAAACACATTAAGTGCACCGACCGATAAGACAAAAGGTTGGACTAAAGCAAGTAGCCAGGCATTCCAGGGTAGGGATTTCATGAACATCCGATAAAAAAATTGTAAAGGATGAAGGTACCTATCAGAAGATGTTAATTCAACAAGTAAGAAAAAATCTGAGAAGGATTTGATGACGGTTCTGGTCGCTCTCGCAAGTATTCGCTGAACGACTGTGATAGCCTCCAATCATCATGCCTCTCTGTCGTTAGATGCGCTACTTAGATTCTAGCGCCGTAGGGGGGCCGGAATCTCATTATTTAGGACGAAGCCACGATGCTTTTAGGAATTTGCCTTGGTACCAACGATCTTCCCCGTGCGGGCACGTTTTACGACCGCCTGCTGAGCACGGTGGGCATGGTACGTACTATGGAAGCGGACGACGAGATCGGTTACGGGCCAGCTGGAGGCCCAAGCTGCTTCTGGATATTGCAACCCTTTGATCAGCAGCCGGCGACCCGCGGCAACGGTACTCAGGTGACTTTCAAGGCTGCAAGCAACGATGCCGTAGAGGAGTTCCACCGGACAGCCATGGATCTCGGCGGATCGGACGAAGGCACTCCTGGCTACCGGTATCGCCCACGCTACTTCGGTGCATACTGCCGCGACTTGGACGGCAACAAGCTCCATGTTATGTATGAGCCTGATTGATAGCAGGCATCCTTTATGGCTTAACCTGCAAACGAAACCCAGATTGGAAACCCCTTGAAGTCCCCGCACTTGCTGGTCAGCAAGTGCAGGTTCTACAAATTAAGCCGCCTGATTGTGGTGAGCATGTTGCAAAATAGAAATAATTGGCGCCGCTTTGTTCAGACTGCGAATATCGGCAAATAGCGCCTTGGCTTCAGGATATTGATGACGAAGGTAGGCAAACCACTGTTTCACCCGATTCGGGTAGTAAAGCCCCTTATCGCCTTTAATTTCGAACTGAGAGTAGCGAAGCAGTAATTCTAGTACTTCACTCCATTCCATAGGAGCTTCGTTGCGTTTCACAACGTTACCCAGGTTAGGCAGATTCAGGGCACCTCGACATACCATCAGAGAACTTGTTTTGGTGGCTTGCAGGCAAGCTTGACCATTTTGGTAATTCCAGACTTCACCATTGGCGATGATCGGAATGGTGATTTTTTCTTTGGTCTGGCGAATGTAATCCCACTTAATGGCATCGGCTTTATAACCATCAACCTTGGTACGGGCATGAATGACGATTTCATCGGCCCCGGCCTGTGCGACGGCGTCAGCTATCTCAAAACAATGGTTGGGATCATCCCAGCCTAAGCGTACCTTAGCGGTAACCGGTTTTGTTGGATGAACCGCGTCGCGAACCGCTTTGACTATCTGATAGATCGACTCTGGCTCTTTGAGCAAGACGGCACCGCCGCGGCTTTTGTTGACCGATTTTGCCGGGCAGCCAAAGTTAATATCAATGCCAGCAGAGCCTAAGTTAATCGCACGGTGGGCGTTTTCAGCCATCCATTGAGGTTCTTGTCCCAATAACTGGACGCGAACTGGGGTGCCAGCGGGTGTTTTACCGTCATTGTGCAGTTCAGGGCACAAGCGATAGAAAACACTATTAGGTAACAGACGATCTGTGATGCGGACGAATTCAGTCACGCACAGATCATAGTCATTAATTTCGGTCAGCATCTCACGCATTAAATGGTCTAAGACGCCTTCCATCGGACCTAATATTACTCGCATAACACCTCTCAACGTTTAATACCCATTCTCATCGTTATGCGAATGGGTATAGGGTGCGAGATTTTAGTTCGGAATCGCGGGTTTGTCACCTGCTCATGAGAAGCGCAGGTATTATTCAGGAAGAGTGGTGGATGTGTGGCTGTAGTGATTTACCGGCAACAACCCGCACGCTGTGATTATCAACGCGTTTGTGCTCAAGGCTCAGTGCCAGCATGCAGCGGGCTACGTCTTCTGCAGGGATGGGATTGAGATGAGCTAACGGACCAATTAGCAGTGGTTTTATAAAAGAAAAAATACGCTGGCCGATGATCTCATCGTGCCTTGGTTTAGATCTCTCCCCTTTCAGTGGTCCGGGGCGAACAAAGGTACAACGTGAAAAACCCAGTTTACTGAGTGCTTTCTCCATTTTCCCTTTGCAGCGTAAATAATGAGAGGGAGACCATGGATGAGCAAACAAGCTGGAGATCACCACCAGATTTGTAACTCCAAGCAATTGCATGGTCGTGGCAACCTCTTTTACCAGTTGATAATCAACGGCCTCAAGGGCAGCGTTACTCCCAGCTTGCTTTTTTGTTGTTCCCAGGCAGATAAAACCATAGGTCGGGGTAATATCGGTTTCATCCCAGGCGGTAATACGCAACTCAGGATGAACAATTTGCACTAACTTTTTGCTGTGAAAAGGAAGTTCGCGGCGAGAGAGGGAATAGACCCTCTGAAAGTGGTTATTTGCGAGCAGCAGATGAAGCAGCTCATCTCCGACTAGGCCACTGGCTCCGGCAATAATCGCACTTGCTTTTACCTGACTCATCAACGTTCTTCCTCATAGCTGCATATATACATGCGTTTAGATTAATACCAATCGGGATAATAGGTCTATTTGACGGCAATTGAATCAGTTTTGCCTGTATCTGCATCAAACTTCAACAAAAAACATTGAAAATTGTCGGTTGAGTTGAAGACAAAATGATCCCGTCGATATTTTTGAACTGTAATTTGTTAATGAGGAACAAACAGGTTGGTATATAATCGCCCCATCTTCAGAATTGTTCGAAAAACCGGAAAAGAAAATGACAGATTTAATGATACTACCTGTGGACTGGAAAGGCATGCCTGCAGCGTTTATAGAAGGCGCTTTACTGGCAGCGAATGCTAATCCTAAACCTCTGGAACCAGAAACGTGGTTGCCGGTGTTAATCAACGGTGGTGTGGTTGAAGATGAGCAAGAAGCGATCACGGCAGAGCAGAAAAAGGCCGTATTAAGTCATTTTGAACTGCAGTACTGTCACATCAAAGCCGGTGAGTTCGAACTTCCACAACCGTTGGTGTGGGATGCGGAACAGGGCGTGACGGATGCATTGAGTCATTTTGCCGAAGGGTTTATGGCTGTCTGGCCGACCATTGAACCCAATTGGGCTGAGCAGACGATGTCTGACGGTACTATGCGTATGCTGTCAGCATTAATTACGACGTTGATGTTGCTGCTGGATGAAGAAGAAACGCTGGCTCAAATGAAAGAGGCTGGTGTGACAGGCATGCCGGAACTGGCCGATTTGTATTGTCAGTTACCGTTGATGCTTACCGAAGTCGTGATGGCGGCAGATGAGCTTCAGCAAGGTGCAGCGGCGCAGGCGGTAAATCCTTATAAAGAGATGAGCCGTAATGATCCTTGCCTGTGTGATAGCGGCAAAAAATTCAAACACTGCTGTGGCAAGTAATGTCGGAGCATTATGCGACAGCACGTACCGATCGGCACCAGGACAAACTAGTCATTATTGTTGTCGCGGGTGTGATTGAAAAAGATGCCCGTTACCTGCTTGCCCAACGCTTTGAACATGCAAGCCAAGGCGGTCTGTGGGAGTTTCCCGGTGGTAAAGTGGAAGCCGGCGAAACACCGGAACAAGCATTAGAGCGTGAGCTGTCAGAAGAATTGGCGATACAGACAACCACAGGAAAGTGGCTGGCTGATAGTATTTTTGATTATGGTGATAAAGTCATTCACCTTAAAGGCTATATCAGTCATTGGCAATCTGGCGAGCTGCAGCTTCATAGCCATCAGGATGTAATCTGGGTTGATAAAGTGTCGATAGCGCAGTACGAGCTGTGTCCGGCGGATCACCCGATTGTAGAGGCGCTCAAGAAAGGCGTGAGTGACTAGAAGCTAGAAGCTAGAAGCTAGGTGCTAGTGACTAGGTAAAAGTAGCGAGAGATAGAGGCGAGATCTATTTTCTCGCCACTCGCTGCTAGTAACGTTTAATCTTTTTGCCAAAAAATTGTGCAATAACAATCAACGCAAGTGCAATCAGATTCGCAGCAAAAATAACCACTAACCACTGCGGCATCGATTGACCGAGGAAACTCCATACCACTTGACTGCAATCGCCATAGGCTTCGAACATCCATGGAGCCCATTGGTTGAGTGGTGCCCAGCTCGGAAACTGAACAAACAGATCACAGGTCGCGAAAGGGGATGGGTTGAACTGATAGCCAACATGCTCATTGGCTAATTGTAATCCGATGAATGCGCCGTAACCCCAGCCAGCCAGCCCAGCCCAGCGAAATATCGCATTCTGTGGTGCAATAAGACCGACAATAGCTGCAAAACCAATCCCCATCATTGCAACGCGTTCATAAATACACATCACACAAGGTCCAAGTTTCATTGCGTGCTGGAAGAACAGGGCACAACCTTCAAAGAAGATGATGAACAGTAGCAGTAACAGCCATGATGTCCGATTTTTTGAGAATGTATTCAGAAATTGCATAGGATGATCTCTAAGCTAACTGGAATAAAGCAAAGCCCTGACTTATCAGGGCTTTGAAGTATTATATCTGACTCTTATCTTCGCGAAAGATTCAATTAATGTCCAGCAGCTGGTGCGATAGTTGATATGGCTTCTGCTGTATGATGAGCTAGCCAGCCAATGTCGTAGAACCATGCAGTCATAGGAGCCAGCATAAACTCGATACCCGCCAGACCAACGATTGACAGAACAATGGTATAAGGCAGTGCCATATACACCATGCGGCCATATGAGAGGCGAATTAACGGAGCAAGGGCGGAGGTCAACGCGAATAGGAAGGCCGCCTGACCGTTCGGTGTTGCCACTGACGGTAGGTTGGTACCTGTGTTAATCGCAACTGCCAGCATATCGAACTGGTCACGAGTGATCACACCGTCAACCAGCGCTGTTTTCACTTCGTTGATATAAACGCTACCGACGAAGACGTTATCTGACACCATCGACAGCAGGCCATTGGCAATATAGAACATTGTCATCTGGGCGCTGCCTTCCAGGCTCAGCACCATAGTGATAATAGGCGTGAATAGGTGCTGGTCGATAATAACCGCGACAATCGAGAAGAAGACGGCCAATAATGC
>NZ_JAKJSP010000137.1:0-667 GCF_050337085.1 Photobacterium sagamiensis
TCCGAAAAGTTGGCCAACCAGAAAAAAGTGAAAAATAAAGTGAAAGAGAAAAAAATAGCATTCAAGGAACTAGAAAGCTTTACGACAGTGGTAAATGGTTTCAGTGCAGAGCTTCAATATGGCGAAATTAAAAAGGTCGAGGCCATGCCTGAAGTTGCTGAAGTACATATAGCGAATGAATATGAACGTCCTGTTGAAAAGCCGGAGCTGATTTATAGTAAAGAACTTGTCCAGGCTCAGGAAGCTTGGCGGGAGTATGGTTATAAAGGGGAAGGAATGGTCGTCGGTATTATAGATACTGGAATCGACCCATCTCACCGTGATATGGTTCTAAGCGATGAAAATAAAGCAGAACTGACTGAAAGTGAAATTAGTGGAATAAAGGATTCTAGCCATCTATTAGGTAACTATTATACTGCGAAGGTACCTTATGGATACAATTACATGGACGAAAATGAAGAAATCCTTGATCTTGGTGAAGAGGCTTCGATGCATGGAATGCATGTAGCTGGAACCGCAGGAGCCAATGGGGATGAAGAGAATGGCGGCATTAAAGGGGTCGCTCCTGAAGCCCAGTTGCTTGCTTTAAAGGTATTTGGGAATGACCCTGCTATGCAGACAACATGGGGCGATATTTATATTAAGGCAATTGATGATGCAATTATTC
>NZ_JAKJSP010000138.1:0-662 GCF_050337085.1 Photobacterium sagamiensis
GTCCGATTTATATCTCACCGTTAAAGTACGGTAACAACTACTGTTTCATCGCCTAAGCAATGAAACGCTCTTTTCATAGCTCTTTTCATAGAAAAGAGTGGAGCGACACACGAGGCTCGAACTCGTGACCTCAACCTTGGCAAGGTTGCGCTCTACCAGCTGAGCTAGTGTCGCATCTCTGGTGCTTGTATCTCAACAAGTAAATTGGTTGCGGGAGCTGGATTTGAACCAACGACCTTCGGGTTATGAGCCCGACGAGCTACCAWACTGCTCCATCCCGCGTCCGATTTATATCTCACCGTTAAAGTACGGTAACAACTACTGTTTCATCGCCTRAGCAATGAAACGCTCTTTTCATAGAAAAGAGTGGAGCGACACACGAGGCTCGAACTCGTGACCTCAACCTTGGCAAGGTTGCGCTCTACCAGCTGAGCTAGTGTCGCATTTCTGGTCCTTGTATCTCAACAAGTAAATTGGTTGCGGGAGCTGGATTTGAACCAACGACCTTCGGGTTATGAGCCCGACGAGCTACCAAACTGCTCCATCCCGCGTCCGATTTATATCTCACCGTTAAAGTACGGTAACAACTACTGTTTCATCGCCTGAGCAATGAAACGCTCTTTTCATAGAAAAGAGTGGAGCGACACACGAGGCTCGAACTC
>NZ_JAKJSP010000139.1:0-662 GCF_050337085.1 Photobacterium sagamiensis
ATCTTGCAATTCGATTTTTCAAACTTTGTTCCAGCTGAGGATTTAMAACCATTTACTGTTGWMCTTCCAGTGGGGAATGAATAAACAATTAAAGTAGCTCATTTTAGGGACCATATAGTTGACGAGTGGGATTCTACTAGTGCATTGAATAATTAGTAATATCGGGGCGATGACTTATGTAAGTCACCGTCTTTTTTTATTAGTTAGAAGTTTGTGAAATATTGTACTTAAACTAWMRGGTGCGTTAGCTKARGATCRGAGCTGTCTTTAAGGCAGCTTTTTKTTATGCAACTAWMGGGGCAGKWTAGTTGAAGAGTGCTGTTTGAKCTTTATTCAACACTTGGGCCATATTCTTGAATAAGGAAGGAATTTATATGAACAATCTTTAAATTGTAATTTATTCCAGGAAAAGTCATCGTTGTTGAATAAGGTACAAATATATAGCCTAACCAGTACGTGCCTATTATGTAATTCACTTAAAGGATATAAAGAATAAAAAGGCTCTAATATTGAATAAGAATATAAAGGGCGGAACTTATTATTTGAAGATTTTTGAAACTTTGTACTTTTAGGTAATTTTTAAACTAATAGGCTTCATTTCTTAAACGAGAAGGGAGAATGTCTTTTGAGCTTAAAACATGAGAAACATATGAGGTCAGAAA
>NZ_JAKJSP010000140.1:0-661 GCF_050337085.1 Photobacterium sagamiensis
TTGGTTAGAGCACATCACTCATAATGATGGGGTCACAGGTTCGAATCCCGTCGTAGCCACCATCTTCACTCTCTTAGAGTTGAAGCATCGCAAGATGTAAAAATACCAGATGCGGAAGTGGCGGAATTGGTAGACGCACCAGATTTAGGTTCTGGCGCCGCAAGGTGTGAGAGTTCAAGTCTCTCCTTCCGCACCATTCTCTTTGCGAAGAGAACTGTTCTTAAGTACATCTTTTGAACAAACGATTTTTGAACAAACATTGTAGGGCTATCGCCAAGCGGTAAGGCAGCGGCTTTTGATGCCGCCATCCCCTGGTTCGAATCCAGGTAGCCCTGCCACATTTTATTATGTGGCTTAATCGAAAGATTAATCGGCGTAATACAAGTAAAAAGTAAAATGGCTACGTAGCTCAGTTGGTTAGAGCACATCACTCATAATGATGGGGTCACAGGTTCGAATCCCGTCGTAGCCACCATCTTCACTCTCTTAGAGTTGAAGCATCGCAAGATGTAAAAATACCAGATGCGGAAGTGGCGGAATTGGTAGACGCACCAGATTTAGGTTCTGGCGCCGCAAGGTGTGAGAGTTCAAGTCTCTCCTTCCGCACCATTCTCTTTGCGAAGAGAATTGTTCTTAAGTGAATCTTTTGAACAAACATTGT
>NZ_JAKJSP010000141.1:0-653 GCF_050337085.1 Photobacterium sagamiensis
ATATGAACAAGTAGGAGGAAAGAAGCAGTCCGGATCCCGGATCTTCACTTATGATATTCCATCTCAGAAAAAACTCTCTATAGAAGACATTTTTGCCACGGATACTGATTATTTATCCGTTTTATCTGACATTGTTTATGAAGAGTTAGCCGAGAGTAAAGAAGAAGGCATTTCGAAAAGTCTTATTAAGAAGAAAAACCAACTAAAAGCAGCCAACTTTGATTCTTTTTCAGTGCTGAAAAATACGCTTGTATTCTATGTAAAGACTGATGAGGATGGAGACTCATCTAAGACTCATACCATCGCTATTAATAAAGAACTTTTCAAAAATAGTTTGCTAGATTCATATCAAAGTAAAGATTTAAATCAGGATCGTGTAAAGGAATGGCAACCGAAACATGTCGTCGCCAAGCTCCCAGTGAAAAATGAATGGATTGACCCTTCACAAAAGGTAATCGCCTTAACGTTCGATGACGGGCCACATCCAAGTCATACTATGTCTATCCTGGAAGCCCTAAACAAGTATGATGCACATGCTACCTTTTTTGTGCTTGGAAGCCGCGTGCAACACTATCCAGAGGTGCTGCAAAAGATGACTGAACAAGGAAATGAAATCGGCAACCATTCCTGGGATCATCCGCAATTGACACGTC
>NZ_JAKJSP010000142.1:0-619 GCF_050337085.1 Photobacterium sagamiensis
ATCCAGACRCAGGCGAAGCGGTGTTCGTTGAACAGACCGACGTGGCCGACGGCGATTGGGGTACCTTCAGCATCGATGCCGAGGGTAACTGGACCTACAATCTGAACAACGACCACACCGATGTGCAGGCGCTGGACAGCGACAGCGACCCAATCGAGCGCACCCTCGAAGTGGCAACCGCCGACGGCACCACCCACGAAATCACAGTGACCATCACCGGCAGCGACGATAAAGCGGTGGTGACTCCAAACGAAGACGGTGCCGACGCGGGCGCRGTGCAAGAAGATGCCACCCTGAGCACGGGCGGCAAACTGAACGTGGAAGATCCAGACRCAGGCGAAGCGGTGTTCGTTGARCAGACCRAMGTGGCCGAYGGCGACTACGGTACCTTCAGCATCGATGACCAGGGGAACTGGACCTACGAGCTGAACAACAACCACGGAGTTGTGCAGGCGCTGGACAGCGACAGCGACCCAATCGAGCGCACCCTCGAAGTGGCAACCGCCGACGGCACCACYCACGAAATCACAGTGACCATCACCGGCAGCGACGATAAAGCGGTGGTGACTCCAAACGAAGACGGTGCCGACGCGGGCGCAGTGCAAGAAGATGCCACCCT
>NZ_JAKJSP010000143.1:0-619 GCF_050337085.1 Photobacterium sagamiensis
AGATAAAACATACTGCTAAGTTTAATAACATCGCTGGACGAGGAACACCATAAAGTGGATGTAATGTACCAAAAATATTCGGTAAGTACCCATTTTTCTGCATTCCATAAAGCATACGCGAAGTTGTCGCTGTATAAGTAGCACCTGTACCAGACGGTGATACAAATGCATCTACATACAATACAATCGCTAACCAGTTAAGACTAAGAGCAATTGCCAAATCAGCAAAAGGTGAATTGAAATTCAGATGACTCCATCCGTTCACGATCATAGACGGATCAACTGCACCGATAAACACAACTTGTAATATAACGTATATAAAACCTGCAATTAGAATAGACCCAATAACAGCAATAGGTATAGACTTATTCGGCGACTTAGCTTCTCCTGCCATATTAACGGGACTTTGAAATCCATTAAACGCAAACACGATACCAGAAGTAGCTACTGCTGTTAAAACGCTTGCCCAACCATATGGTGCGATCCCTTGAGAACTTGTAAAGTTTTCACCATGAAATCCAGCAAAAAATAACGATCCTGCCATTACACCTGGAACAATTAATTTAAAAATAGTAATAAATGAATTTGCCTTAGCAAAAAGGTTAACTGTCCAATAGTT
>NZ_JAKJSP010000144.1:0-614 GCF_050337085.1 Photobacterium sagamiensis
TCCTTCATTATTTACGTTTTTTCCTCGTCGTAAATAATGCATTTTGAATGCCATGTAGGTTAAACTGGCCCCTATTACTTCAGAAACAAAGCTTTTTTCACCGAATTCCTTTATGTAGTCATCGGGGTCCAAGTTATCAGGCATCAGCGCGACCTTAACTGTAAAATCGTTGTCCTGTAACATATTAACTGCACGGTTTGCCGCATTCAATCCCGCAGAGTCCGAATCATAGCAGATTAGTATCTGATCAGTATTTCTTTTTAATAGCTGGATATGCTGATCGGTTAGGGCTGTCCCCATCGTAGCGACCGAATTCTCTACACCCGCACGAACAGCTGAAATACAATCGGCAAAGCCTTCAAAAATAACTACTTGTTCTTTCTTTCGTATGTGAGGTCTTGCATGATGAAAATTATATAAAGTTTTACTTTTATTGAAGATTGGCGTTTCGGGACTATTCAAATATTTGGGCTCATCGTCCCCCATTGCTCTTCCCGAAAACGCAATCGTATTCCCTTGGTGATCCATAATTGGAAACATGACTCTATTTCTGAAACGGTCAAAATATGACTCGTCTTTTTCCCTAAAAATAATTAGCCCTGCTTGCTCCATAA
>NZ_JAKJSP010000145.1:0-610 GCF_050337085.1 Photobacterium sagamiensis
AAACAGTTCATCACAACGCGGCCTTCTCATCGGCATGGATGTCTGCGGTAATGAGAAGCAACAACTGTTTTTACTCAAAAGTGATGGTCTACTGATTCCGCTTACGAACTCTCCTGACCATAAACATGAATATGGGGGTCAATCACCTGATGGAAAATGGATAGCCTGGTCAAGCAATCGTCGACATCCTGCCTTTTTCGATATCTATATTCAAAATGTCGAAACATTAGAAATACAAATGGTTTTGTCAAAGGATGGACTCTATTCCTCCATCATGTGGTCTCCTGATTGTAAATCCTTATTGATTCGGAAAACAAATTCCCAGTTGGATAACGATTTAGGTTTACTGAATCTTGGCACAGGAGAAATAAACTGGTTAACAGATCATCAGGGTGAAGCAAGCTATAAAAACCCTCATTTCAGCAAGGATGGAGATCATCTCTATTTATTAACAAATCAAGATAGAGAATTTTTTGGGCTCGCGATCATTGATCTTTCAACAAAACATATCACTTGGCTGGAGGTGGGACAGTGGGACTTTGAAGGCCTCGCTATGAGTAAAGATCATTCAAAGTTAGCTTTTTCAATTAATGAAGGAGGTATTTCAAGA
>NZ_JAKJSP010000146.1:0-600 GCF_050337085.1 Photobacterium sagamiensis
CTCTGCATTGTCACTATTATGTCTATATATAGCAAGGTCATATGTGATAAAAGTATAAGGTTGTTAGTTGACTGGGGCATATTAGTAGGGAGAAGTAAAAGAATCGGTCTTTTCAAAAGTGATCGGTAAGATTCTCTTGTGTTAGGAAGGTCATGGTCTTAACGAACTTTTTTTCATAAAAAGGAGAAGCCTTTGAAGGCTCTCCTTTTTATTTAGATTGATACTGTAAAATTACATGAAACATAAGGTAAACACTAACAAAAATAGTAATGTTCCTGCTAAACTCCCAATTTATCAATGCCGAGGTGGGGCTCAAACGATTCTGGATTAACAAGGATTTCTGACCCATCTAAAGCACCTCCATACCGTATTACTATAACCTATCTCTCCTTCTACAAACATTCCTCTGAAGAGATAGCAAGTAACATATCCACAGTAAAATAAGAGATAAGATTTCAAATAATTTAGAAAGAGCGAAAGGTTTAACTATTTGCTTAAATCCAAGTAAGAATGTTTAAGATAAAAAGAATATTGGTTATAAGAGAAAGGATAATTGGAACCTTTAATTCCTCCATCTATAAATTAAATTCGGGATGATAA
>NZ_JAKJSP010000027.1:0-104950 GCF_050337085.1 Photobacterium sagamiensis
AACCATACAACACCCAAGGGGTTTTAACTGGACTCCATAAGCACTTGAATGGTGTTTGAGAACGATTTGAAAAACTAGTTAACTTTCCAAGATTGCTATTTTCGGCTTTGGCCGGGAATAAACAGAATTTGTCTGGCGACCATAGCGCTGTGGCCCCACCTGATCCCATGCCGAACTCAGAAGTGAAACGCAGTAGCGCCGATGGTAGTGTGGGGTCTCCCCATGTGAGAGTAGGTCATCGCCAGGCGCCAAATAGCTTTATGCTGAATAGACACTGCGGAGTGGTAGTTCAGTTGGTTAGAATACCGGCCTGTCACGCCGGGGGTCGCGGGTTCGAGTCCCGTCCACTCCGCCACTTATTTAGAGTTGTATCGCTCTTTAAATTTATACGATAGGGGTGTAGCTCCAATTGGCAGAGCAGCGGATTCCAAATCCGCGTGTTGGGAGTTCGAATCTCTCCACCCCTGCCACTTTAGAAAGCCTCAGCAGAAATGCTGAGGCTTTTTTCGTTGTATAGCTTCAAATTGGCAGAACAGGCTCCCCTTAATACCGAAACAGCGCGTGTTGGGAGTTCGAATCTCTCCATCCCTGCCACATTCAAAGCCTCGACTCAGGTCGGGGCTTTCTCGTATCTGATGTTTGGGAAAATTAACTGCCCCATGTCAACTCAAAGGAGAAAAATGCATTTTGAACTTGTTGCCGGTGATGATTACCGTTAGCATGCCTTTATTGTCGCTGGCGTCATGCTTGTGACGGGTGATGGAGTTCCACCTTTAACCGCTCTTGCTGAGATGATGACTCCTGCTGTAGTAGGATAGATCTATCTATGGCAGGGCTATTTGCCATGTTATCTATCCTAAGATATAAACCTGATATAGATAGGCTGGTATGGCTCATCCATTAAGCGAAAACCCTAAAATTTTTGTCCATATCCTCAGATGGACGCTACTTATTATCCCTGTCGCTGTCATTGTCGGTTCACTCAATGCCTTCTTTCTCTGGATATTGAGTGTGGCTACGACGACTCGAATCGACAATTCCTGGTTGATTTACTTATTACCCCTTGCAGGCATTGTGATTGTTTATTGTTACCGCAATCTGGGTAAAAACTCTGAAGGGGGCAATAACCTCATCATGGATGAGATCCATGAGCCAGGAGCTGGCATTCCTACCCGTATGGGACCTCTGGTATTGATTACGACGGTGATCACTCACTTATTTGGGGGATCTGCGGGCCGGGAAGGTACGGCCGTTCAAATTGGCGGAGCAACAACACACTGGCTTGCCCGGGTTTTTAAACTCAATGAAGCTGACACACGCTTGATCCTTATTGCCGGGGTGGCTGCAGGATTTGGTGCGGTATTCGGGACGCCATTAACCGGGGCAATTTTTGCACTGGAAGTACTGGCAATTGGTCGCTTGAAGTTTGATGCAATTATTCCAGCCCTTTTTGCCGCTATTCTTGCCGATCTGGTATGTAGTGCATGGGGAGCGCATCATACTCATTATCGCATTGACTTCTTAGAGACAATTACCTTATTTGAGCATGCGGTAAAAGTGGATATCTTCCTGATCGGGAAAATCATTTTAGCTTCGATCGCCTTTGGTTTGGCTGGATACTTGTTTGGTGAGTTGACCCATGCCTTTAAAGATATCTTTAAAGCGACCCTGAAAAATCCATACCTTATTGTGGTGGCCGGGGGGTTGATCGTTATCGCTTCTGTTCACTTGATTGGTAACTATGATTATATCGGTCTCGGGGTCTATTCTAGCCGAGATGGAGGTGTCAGTATTTTAAGTGCTTTCAGTCAAGGAGGCGCTGAATGGTATAGCTGGCTACTCAAATTATTGTTAACCGCTATTACCCTGGCTGCTGGCTATAAAGGTGGAGAGGTGACTCCATTATTCTTTGTTGGTGCTACACTAGGAAACACCATGGCCTGGGTTATGGGTGCGCCGGTTGACCTATTTGCGGCACTTGGCTTTTTGGCTGTCTTTGCTGCGGCCACCAATACCCCGCTTGCCTGTACCATTATGGGCGTCGAGTTGTTTGGTGCAGACTATATGTTGTA
The DNA here is from genome assembly GCF_050337085.1 of Photobacterium sagamiensis. NCBI lineage: Bacteria > Pseudomonadati > Pseudomonadota > Gammaproteobacteria > Vibrionales > Vibrionaceae > Photobacterium > Photobacterium sagamiensis. Next base: position 2,073 of record NZ_JAKJSP010000027.1, read on the forward strand.
CTTTGCGATAGCTTGTTTTACAGCTTACTATTTTAGTGGTCATACCGGTATTTATTCATCGCAGCGGGTTGCTGTACCTAAGTTATTTGACTTAAAAGGTGCACCGAAAATTACCCATAAGTTAGGTGAGCTGCGTGAAACCCATTCATCATTGCTGAAAGCAATAGTTAAAAAACATTCCAAATAATCGTAAGGCCGCACATTTGTGCGGCCATATTTGTTTTCACATTAGTTCATCATTTTCTTTGTTTTGCTCTTGCTGTGATTTATTCCCTTCCCTATACTCTTTTCGAAACTTGTCGGAGTGCCAAATGGCTGAGACCGTATTACGGGATCCGTTGAACCTGATCAGGCTAATACCTGCGAAAGGGAACAAGAGAATTCTTCTGCCTAGCTGTATTGATAGAAACACAACATTAATACACAACTAGCGCACCAGATGATGCTGCACATTCTACGTGTACGCCTCTTGTTTACGCGCCAATCCGCCAAGCAATTTCCCTCTATATGGATACTCAAGGAATTTGCTATGTCGAATCGCAAACAAGCGAGACTGGAAGCTAAACAATTTATAGATTCACTAACCGCCCAACCTTTTCCTAATTCCCGGAAAGTTTATGTGCAAGGTAGCCGAGATGATATTCAGGTACCCATGCGTGAGATCTCTCTGTCAGACAGCCTTGTTGGCGGAACTAAGACAGATCCTATTTTTGAACCCAATGAACCTATTCGTGTTTATGACACCTCAGGCTGTTATACCGATCCCGAGCAGCCTGTAAATATTTATGCTGGTTTAAATAAAATTCGTTCAGGCTGGATAGATGAGCGTGGTGATACTGAACTCTTAGGTGAGTTAAGCTCTGAATATACCAAGGAACGTTTATCTGACGATACCCTGGATGACCTTCGTTTTGCCGAGCGAATTCATGCTCGCCGTGCCCAGCAAGGGCAATGTGTTACCCAGCTGCACTATGCACGAAAAGGCATTGTGACACCTGAGATGGAATACATTGCCATTCGCGAAAACATGGGGCGTGTCCAGTATCGAGATGAAGTACTGAACCTACAGCATCCCGGCATCAGCTTTGGTGCTAACCTGCCTTCTGAAATTACTCCTGAGTTTGTGCGCCAGGAAGTGGCAGAAGGTCGTGCCATTATTCCTGCCAACATTAACCATCCAGAATCTGAACCGATGATCATTGGTCGTAATTTTCTGGTGAAAGTAAATGCCAATATCGGTAACTCTGCAGTCAGCTCTTCCATTGAAGAAGAAGTTGAAAAGTTGGTGTGGTCAACTCGCTGGGGCGGCGATACCGTGATGGATCTTTCAACCGGACGTAATATTCATGAAACTCGTGAGTGGATCATCCGTAACAGTCCCGTGCCAATTGGTACGGTACCTATGTATCAGGCGTTAGAAAAAGTGAATGGTATTGCCGAGAACCTGACCTGGGAAGTCTTCCGCGATACTTTGCTAGAGCAAGCCGAGCAAGGGGTTGATTACTTCACTATTCATGCTGGTGTGTTGCTTCGCTATGTGCCGATGACAGCAAAGCGATTGACCGGCATTGTGTCACGCGGTGGCTCGATCATGGCTAAGTGGTGTTTAGCGCATCATGAAGAAAGCTTCCTTTATGTTCATTTCCGTGAAATATGTGAAATATGTGCGCAATACGATATCTCCCTTTCTTTAGGAGACGGCCTGCGTCCGGGTTCTGTCGCAGATGCTAACGATGAAGCTCAGTTTAGTGAGCTACGTACACTGGGTGAACTGACGAAAATTGCCTGGGAATACGACGTCCAGGTGATGATTGAAGGCCCGGGTCATGTGCCAATGCACATGATCAAAGAAAATATGGAAGAGCAGCTGAAGCATTGCCATGAAGCCCCATTTTATACACTGGGCCCGCTAACGACAGATATCGCACCTGGTTATGATCATATTACCTCGGGAATTGGTGCAGCAGTCATTGGTTGGTATGGTTGCGCTATGCTGTGTTATGTCACTCCGAAAGAACACCTTGGTTTACCGAATAAAGACGACGTAAAAGTGGGTCTGATCACGTACAAGTTATGTGCTCATGCGGCAGACTTGGCAAAAGGCCACCCTGGCGCACAAGTCAGAGACAACGCTTTGTCAAAAGCGCGTTTTGAATTCCGCTGGGAAGACCAATTTAATCTGGGTTTAGATCCTGATACTGCTCGTGCATATCATGACGAAACCCTGCCTCAGGAATCTGGCAAAGTTGCGCATTTTTGTTCTATGTGCGGGCCTAAATTCTGTTCGATGAAGATTTCACAAGAAGTTCGTGATTATGCGAATAAGCTGGAACAGAGCGGAGAGTTGGCAATTAAGTTATTGGATGACCCATTGGAAGGCATGCAACAGAAAGCCGATGAGTTCCGTTCCCGAGGAAGTGAGTTATACCACCCTGCCCAAGAGGATAGTTAATGAGCTCTTTATGTTTACCCGATAGTTTAACGCCACTGCTAATGCATGTAGAACCTCTGCTGGCCACCGCTGATCAGTATCAGCTTGGTGAGTCAGTCAGTGTGAAGTTGAGTGATTCGGGTGCTGTAGAGATTCAAATTGAAGAGCGTCAGTTCAGCCTGGTATTTAACCAGGCTGAAGCTGGTATTGATGGCTTCAGAGTGCTGGATCAGTGGTTAGCACCCTATCCGACTTTGAGTGAGATGCAGCATAAGGTTGAGCAAAATCCGTCATTAGTGGTGTGTGATTTGCCAACGGATAAGGGCTGCGTTGATATCTGGCATCATAACGGTGAAGCACGTGCGGTTTATTGCCACCATGCCGGGGCCAGTGATCCTCAGCGTGCGATGTTACTAACTGCACTGGCGCTCGATTATCCGCTGGAAGATGCGGTGACCTTAGCGCGCGCCCATGCTCGTAGTTATCAGGAATCGAATGCGGATGGCCATGGTGAAATTAGCTGGCCAATGCGCCGTGAGTTGTTTCCTCGCCCATTAACGGCGAATCATCCGGAAGTCACCGAGTTAGGCTGGCACAGTAAAGAAGTGGCGGTTGATCCCTTTGCTGCGACGGATGCGACGCAGCTGACACTGTACCCGGTTGTCGATTCGGCAGAGTGGGTAGAACGCTTACTCAAGTTGGATGTGAAAACTACCCAGCTGCGAATTAAAGACTCGCAAGATCCTGAGCTTGAAGATCAAATTCAACGAATTATTGCCTTGGGCAATGCTTATCATGCTCAGGTTTTCGTTAATGACTACTGGCAGTTGGCGATTAAGCATCACGCTTATGGTGTTCACCTTGGTCAGGAAGATTTAGATACCGCTGATTTGACCGCAATTCAGCAGGCTGGTTTGCGCATTGGTTTATCGACACATGGCTATTTTGAGATCCTGCGAGCCGTGGAGTTTTCGCCGAGTTATATCGCACTGGGTCATATTTACCCAACCACCACCAAAGAGATGCCGTCCAAGCCGCAAGGTCTGAACCGTCTGGCTTTATATCAAAAACTGATTGGTGATGCGTTCCCGACAGTGGCGATTGGCGGCATTGATTTATCTCGTGCGGAAAAAGTATGGCGCACCGGGGTCAGTAGTGTGGCTGTGGTTCGCGCGGTGACTCAGGCCGATGATACAAAAGCGGCGATTGAGGCATTTAATCAATTGCTGGTTCGGCATGAAGTGGCTGAGGAACAGCTTGATGTTGAGTGATCAGGAATTTCTTCGCTACAACCGTCAGATCATGTTGCCGGAAATCGGTGAACAAGGTCAGCAGCTATTGACTCGCTCTCAGGTTCTATTAGTCGGTGCCGGTGGTTTAGGCTCGGCAGCCGCACTGTATCTGGCGGGAGCTGGCGTAGGAAATATCGTGATCGCTGATGACGACGAAGTCGACAGCTCGAACCTGCAGCGTCAGGTGATTTATCGTGATGCCCATCAGGGGCAACGCAAAGCCAAAATGGCGGCTGAGCAGCTCCAGGCGCTTAATCCGCATATTCGGGTCCGTGCGGTACAAGTCCGCTTAGCCAATCAGCGTCTGGCGATGGAGGTTGAACTGGCAGATGTCATTTTAGATTGCTCCGATAATCTGCCCACCCGACATGCGGTAAATCAGGCCTGTTTTTCTGCGGGTAAGCCACTGATCTCCGGTGCGGCCATTCGCTGGCAAGGGCAGTTGATGGCATTTGATTTCAGGCAAAAACAAGGGCCGTGTTATCACTGCCTGTTCCCCTTGCAATCCGATGCCCCACCCGAGCCACAGAATTGCAGCAATTCAGGCATTGCCGGTCCGGTTGTCGGCATGATGGGAACCATGCAGGCATTGGAAACGATTAAATGTATTACCGGAGCGGGACAAGTTGCCTTTGCTTCGTTGCAACAATTTGATGGCCTCACGATGGCCTGGCACCGATTTAACCTTACTCGGGATAAGCAGTGTCCTGTTTGTCGTCCGGGTAGTGACAAAGGAGAGCGGCATTCTAATGACAATCAATAACCAGATAATTAATGACCTTCAGATCCAGGTCTGGGTGAACGATAAGCCCGTAGATTGCTCATTAGAGCAAAGTCTAACAGCGTTGCTGACGACTCTGGAAATGCCACTACAAGCCACTGCGGTAGCTTTAAACGACGAGATCGTCGCACGCAGTGAATGGGACAGCACACAATTAAGTGCTGGTGATCGTATTGCTTTGTTTCAAGCCATTGCGGGAGGCTAAATGCTAACTATTGCGGATAAAACGTTTTCTTCTCGCCTTTTTACCGGCACTGGTAAATATGCGAACAGTCAGACAATGGCTGAATCCATCATCATATCTGAATCTGAGCTGGTGACGATGGCGCTTAAGCGGGTCGACATTGATAACCGTGACGATGATATTCTGGCTCCGTTGATTAAAGCGGGTGTGAACTTACTGCCGAACACCTCAGGGGCAAAAAATGCCAAAGAAGCCATTTTTGCTGCCAAGTTAGCCCGTGAAGCACTGGGTACAAACTGGCTGAAACTGGAAATTCATCCGGACCCTAAGTATTTAATGCCGGATCCGATTGAAACGCTGGCAGCGGCAGAACAACTGGTACGTGATGGCTTTATAGTGCTGCCATATTGCCATGCTGATCCGGTGTTATGTAAGCGCTTGGAAGAAGTGGGTTGTGCTGCGGTGATGCCGTTAGGTGCACCGATTGGTTCCAACAAAGGGCTGGCATCGCGTGATTTTCTTGAAATTATCATCGATCAGGCCCGGGTACCTGTGATTGTTGATGCCGGTATCGGCGCACCTTCTCATGCAGCCGAAGCGATGGAGATGGGAGCTGATGCGGTACTGGTAAATACCGCGATTGCTGCCGCAGCCGATCCGGTTGCAATGGGGCGCGCATTTAAATTGGCTGTTGAAAGTGGGCGTTTGGCCTATGAAGCGGGCTTGGCGGGTACGGTTAATCATGCAATAGCTTCAAGCCCGTTAACGGCTTTCTTAGATCAAAGCGCATAAGGGGGATCGGCATGAGTTATGTTGATGTCTGGAAGCAGCTTGATTGGGATGATGTGCGCTTATCTATCTACAGTAAAACGGCTGCAGATGTAGAGCGTGCATTACGTAAAACTAAGCGAGATCTGGAAGATTTCAAAGCGCTTATTTCACCGGCGGCCGAGCCGTATCTAGAGCAGATGGCACAACAATCGGCGGCATTAACGCGGAAGCGTTTCGGTCATACGATATCGTTTTATGTCCCGCTATATTTATCGAATTTGTGTGCGAATGCCTGTACCTATTGCGGCTTTTCGATGGAGAATCGGATCAAGCGACGTACCTTAGCTATCGAAGATATCGCGCTTGAGTGCCAGGCAATCAAGGCAATGAACTTTGATAGTGTGTTGTTGGTTACCGGTGAGCATGAACGCAAAGTGGGAATGGAATATTTTCGTAAAACGGTACCGACGATCAAACAACAGTTCAGTTATTTGGCCATGGAAGTACAGCCGCTGGAACAACATGAATATGCCGAGCTGAAAACCTTAGGCTTAGATGCGGTAATGGTGTATCAGGAAACCTACAGCGCACCAACCTATGCCGAACACCATTTGCGTGGAAATAAGATGGATTTTGAATACCGACTGGCAACGCCAGATCGCCTGGCAAAAGCGGGGATAGATAAAATCGGTATTGGTGCTTTGATTGGTTTGGAAGAGTGGCGGACAGATTGTTTCTTTGCGGCAAGTCATCTTGATTATCTTGAGCGTACGTATTGGCAAACACGTTATTCGATTTCTTTCCCGCGCTTACGCCCGTGTGAAGGTGGCTTGCAACCTAAATCGGTCATGAGTGATCGCCAGTTGGTTCAGTTGATTTGTGCTTATCGGATGTTTAATCCACAGGTAGAATTATCGCTGTCGACCCGTGAAGCTCCTGAATTCAGAGATAATGTGTTGCCTTTAGGCGTTACCAGCATGTCGGCAGGGTCGAAAACACAACCTGGCGGATATGCCAATGATGAGCCGGAGCTTGAGCAGTTCTCGATCAGTGACGAACGTTCGGTTGCCGATGTCGCTGCAGCAGTGAAGCAACATGGTTTTGAAGTGGTGTGGAAGGACTGGCATCATGCTTATTCCGGTTAATTATCCTTTTTCCTCATTCCTTGTCGTAACTTAGCTTCAGATAAAAAACTCCCGCGCTCGATATGAGGGCGGGAGTTTTATGTTTTAGGTACCTAACTCATTAAAGTCAGGTCTTAATCTCTTGTGGTGTTAGCGCTTAAGTGGTGCCGTTGCCTGCGCTAACCACGCCAAATCATCACCTTCAAGTGACGGGCTGATCACCGTAAATACGGTATGGTGATAGTTGTTGAGCCATGCTAGTTCAACATCGTTAAGCAAGCTTAGGTCAATCAAGCGACGATCGATCGGAGCACGGGTCAGGGATTCAAAGCCCATTACGGTCATATCACCTTGAGTTGCCACTTCTACCACCAGCTCCAGGTTTTCGATACGGATACCGAAGGCATCAGCACGGTAGTAACCCGGCTCATTAGAAAGCACCATACCCGGAAGCAGTGCGGTTGGGTTATACACTTTCGCAATGCGTTGCGGGCCTTCATGAACACTTAAGAAATGACCCACACCGTGACCCGTACCGTGGTCGTAGTCGAAGCCATGAGCCCAAAGATGCTGACGAGCCAGTGCATCAAGTTGTGAGCCGGTTGTGCCTTTCGGGAAACGTGCTGAAGCAAGAGCAATATGACCTTTCAGTACCAGCGTAAAGGTCTGTTTTACTTCATCACCTGGCTGACCGATGGCAATGGTGCGGGTAATATCCGTTGTGCCGTCCGGGTACTGGCCGCCTGAATCGACCAGATAGACATTATCCATTTCCAGTACACTTGGTTCTGGCTGGTTTAAGTGATTGTAGTGACACATTGCCGCGTTGCCGCCAGCGGCAGAAATCGTATCAAAACTCACATCACTGCAGCTGGTATCTTGGACACGGAACTGCCATAACTTGTCAGATAGTGTACCTTCATCTAGCAAATTACCCGCTGCTACCTGTGCATCAACCCATGCCAGGAACTTAGAAACAGCCACACCATCACGGATATGGCATGCTTTCATCCCGGCAATTTCGGTTGGATTTTTGGCGGCTTTTGGCAGTAAGCAAGGATCAGCGGCTTCGATAAGGTTGGCACCAGCGGCACGTAATACCTGATCAGCCCAGGCGTTACTCGTTGCCGGATCAACCAGAACGTGTTTACCGTTGAGTGCTTGTAAGCCGGCTTCTAATGCTTCTGGCTGGTGGGTACGAACACCTTCGCCGACATGAGCGGCAAATTCAGCAGGCAGACGAACAGGGTCGATATAGAAATCCACGCTGGCATCAGCATGAATAATAGCAGTCGATAGCAGTACCGGCAGACTTGGTACGTCACTACCACGGACATTCAGTAACCAGGCAATACTGTCTACCTGAGTCAGTAATGCCGCTTCAGCTTTCTGTTCTATCAGCTCTGCGGCAATTTTATTGCGCTTGTCATTGCTGCTCTGGCCGACAAAATCCAAGCCCATCAATTTGGCATCAGACAGTGTCGCCGCCGGGCGATCATGCCATAGCGTATCGATTGGATTAGCATCAATACAGACCAGCTCCAGGGATCCAGCAAGGCTTTCTGTTGTACCCGTTAGCCATGCGCCGCTGTGCAGGCGGGCATCAATGGCCACTTTGCTGCTAACGGCAAGGTTATCCTGGGTCCACTGAACTGGTGGCTCATCAATCAGATGGCGATATTCAAAGACTTCACCCGGTACTTGTTTACGAACCTGTACCACATAACGACCATCAACAAAGACAGCAGCTTTGTCGCGGGTGATCACCGCCATACCTGCAGAACCGGTAAAACCCGTTGCCCAAAGCAGACGTTCGTTGTGAGCGGGGATGTATTCGCCCAGATATTCATCTTCATGAGGAATAAGCAATGCGTCGAGCTGATTTTCAGCCAGCCATTGGCGAATTTGCTCAACGCGTTGTGAGATAACTGCTTGCATGGTTTATTGTTCCTTTATGAATGCCACCGTCGCAGCTGACGGAATAATGATTACGGTATCGCTTTTAGCCTGTAGCTGCAATTAAGAGGCTGATAATTCACCACAACGACTGATTATTATTTGACGCAACCAGCTATGTCCCGGATCTTTTTCCTGATGTTGATGCCAGAATAACGTATAAGCCATAGCAGGTAGATCGAACGGCAGCGGTACGACCACCAAATCAAGCTGGGCGGCAATATAGTTGGCAAAATGACTGGGAGCGGTAAACACCAGATCGGTGTGGGTACAGAGGCTGGCCGCGCTATTAAAGTCTGGCACATATATCGCGATGTCTCTTTGCAGACCGAGATCCGCCAGCTTGTAATCGAGTAACCAGCGATCGCTACCGTCACAGCGAACCTGAATGTGGCGCTGACGCAGATAATTATCCTGATCCCATCGCTGGTTTAAGAGCGGGTGATCTTTACGCACAATGCAGCGCTGGGTATCCCGGTGGAGTTCCTGCCACACGATATCTTTGGGTGGCATTAAGGTTAGCATGGCATCCTTGGGATTGAGATCTTTGCCGGTAACGCCGAAATCAATTTCCCCGCGTTGCAGTTTGCTGAAGGTGCTTGGCTCCCAGGACTGGGTATCTAAAATGATATTAGGGCCTTTACTGAAAACCTCACTGAGAAATTGCGGCAGTAATAGCGGGTAGGCACTTTCCACTAATGCCATTTTGAAATGGCGATCACTGCTTTGTGGCATAAATTCTACCGGTGCCGCCAGTTGTTCGATATCCCGTAGCAGTTGCTCTAATAGCGGTAACAGGGCTTGTGCCCGTGGTGTCGGCTTGAGGCCATGGGACGAGCGGATAAACAGGGGATCATTAAACTGCTCACGCAGACGAGTCAGGCTTTTACTGACCGCCGACTGGCTTAGATGCAACCGCTTGGCTGCATGGGTGACACTGCACTCTTCTAACAGTACATGAAGACAAACCAGCAGGTTGAGATCGAGCCGGGCAAGCTTTTCAAATGACACTGTGCACCTCTGCCAATAGTGATATTCCAAAATGGAAATTCTGGTTTGAATATAAACCATTTCTATTCATATCACTAAAACCTTAGACTGCCGCTGTCATTAAATAGGAAAGTCACATGCAGCCAGAAACATCAGCCGTTAGTCAGCAGACTGCCGCAACAGGAACAAGATTAGTCGCCTTAATGGTGGTACTTGTTTTATTTAGCCCGCTTGCTATCGATATTTATCTACCTGCGCTTCCCGCGATGGCGGAGACATTCGCGGTAGATACAACCCGGGTGCAGGATACCGTTACCTGGTTCATGTTCAGTCTGGGCTTGGGGCAGCTGTTAGCAGGCCCTCTGGCAGACCGTTTGGGTCGTCGTCCAATTGCTTTAGGTGGTGTAACCATTTATGCCCTGAGTTCAGCGATGGCGTACTGGGCACAAACATTAGATTTATTGCTGGTGGCGCGTCTGCTGCAGGGCTTCGGTGCCTGTGCAACCTCGGTAGCCGCATTTGCTGCTGTGCGTGACAGCTTCGGCCCGGAACGTAGCGGCCGTATGATCAGCTACCTCAATGGTGCAATCTGTTTTATTCCGGCTTTGGCTCCGATCTTAGGTTCATGGTTAACCCATGAGTTTGGCTGGCGGTCTAACTTCAGTTTCATGGCGGGTTTTGCGCTGGTCGCAGGTAGCTTCATTGCTATTTGCTTTAAAGAAACCCGACCGGCAGACACCAATACTGATGGCGCAATGATTAGCCTGGATCGTTACATGTCAGTGCTACGTGAGCCGGCATTTTTATTCCACGCCACGCTTTGCATGCTGTCAATGGCGGTGATCCTGGCTTATGTCACTTCAGCGCCGGTCTGGTTGATGATGGAACTGGGTCAGGATATGGGGCAGTTCACCCTATGGTTCGGAGTCAATGCGGCATTGAATATCCTGGCTTGTATGATCGCACCGAAATACATGGATAAATTCGGTACCCGCAAAACACTGAGCACGGGCCTGATTTTACTGGTCATTTCTGGCGCTGCGATGCTGGCATTCAGCAGCATCTCGCAAGCCTGGGCCTTTATGGTGCCCATTTTCATGTGCTCATTTGGCTTTGCATTTGTGCTGGGCTCATCTGCAGGTAAGGCGCTGGCACCTTTCGGTGATCGTGCCGGGACTGCCGCGGCCTTGCTTGGCCTGTTTCAGATGAGTGGTGCCGGCATGATGGTAAGTCTGACTCACCGCCTGGATCTCACCCCACCCATGCTGCTGACCTTCCAGATGTGGTTACTGATCCCCGGCCTGTTGATTCTATGGTCGAAGCTGGGTCACCGTTGGCACAGCGCAGTGCCTGCTCATTAACAAAAATCATAACTAGACGCCTTTGATCCCTAGAGGCGCTGGGTCTCGACAACCCTGCTATCTGTTTAGCCTGTCACTTATGTGACAGGCTTTTTTTTGTTTCTTTCTTGCCTTTCCACTGCTGGATCAACAAACCGCAGACGATCAGGACTAAACCGACTAACGTTGAGGGGGGGATCTCTTCGCCAATAATTGTGGCCAGCAACAGCAGGGAAATGAAAGGCGAGATAAAAATGAGATTACTGATGCGTGCGGTATTGTTAGTCAGGCGCAGCGCATTCAGCCACAGCACAAAAGTGATGCCCATTTCAAACAAACCGACATAGCTTACGGCTAACCAGCCTTGCCATGGCACGGTGCCCCAACTACCGGAATACAAGCTAAGGCCGATGGAGAATGGCAGCGAGAGTAAGAAGCCCAGCAATACCCCTAACACCGGATCGGCTTGGTTCTTCGTATTTAAGATCCAGTACATCGCCCACAGCAGGGTAGAAAACAGTGCCAGTGCGACGCCCTGAGGATTGTCAAACTGCAACGCCATCACATCCCCTTTAGTCGCGATAATCACCACACCCAAGTAGCCGCATGCGCAGGCGATCCAGTCTTGTTTACGGATTTTCTGGCCAAGGAAAATCGCGGCCATCAAAGTCAGCGTGATTGCCCAGCTGTAATTAATTGGCTGAGCCTGGGATGCCGGCAGTAGCTCATAGGCTTTAAATAACACCAGGTAATAAGCAAATGGGTTGATGAGTCCAAGCGTCAGATAATAGAGCGGGCGAGCCGTAAACGTGCGGCCTAACAGATGCAATTTGCCCTGAAAAAAAGCAATAAGGGTTAGCACGATGGCCGACACAATACTGGCGGCGACCATCATCTGAATAGGAGTGAAATATTCGAGGGTGATCTTAAAGGCGGTCGCTACCGTCGACCAGAGCAGAACTGCAGCTAATCCATACCCAAGCGCATGACGTTCGTTCATTGTTTATCCATTAATAAGCTGCGAAGCCTTCCACCGATTACGAGTTGAGCCGCAACAACAGCATTTAAAAAAGAAGTCTGATGTTCATCATAAAGAGCGCCAGTCTATTCGATTGTTTTTAGCGCGACCAGATCACAGGGTGTCATGCTGTGACCATCAGCCCAATCATGATGAACAATTCTGTCAGTGATTATCAAGGGCTCCTGACGGGTTCGATAATTACTGGACATTCATCCAGTATCCACTTAGCCTTTGAACTCGCAATTCCTACTTTTTCCGGTTTAAAAATAATTTCAGGTTTAACAACAATGATGACTGAATGGCTTAGCGGTGGTGCTTTGGTTGCATTAGCCACCCTTTCAGGAGCAACGATTGCCAGTGTGATCACTGGATTGTGGATGAGAGGGCGTTTGCAGCAGCAAGCCCAATTATTTCAGCAGCAGATCGACGCCGATAGGCGATTGGCGCAAAGCCGTGAACAACAATTGCAAGAGGTCTTGGCTGAACGTAATCAGGATCTTGACGGGCTTGATATCGAGCGTGACCGTTTGACCGGTGAACTGCGCCAGATGCATGCTCGTCTGGCCGCCGCATTAGAGAAAATGCGTTATTTTGAAACCCTGAAAAATGAAAAACAGTATCTGACGGAGCAACTGGAAAATGCCCGCTCTGCGAATGCCGGGTTAGAAGCGGACTTACGCGAACAGTTTGCACGCCATGTTGAAGAGCAAAAAGCGGGCGAAGAAAAAATAGCGTTGCTGGAAAACGCGGAAGAGCGTTTACGGGTGCAGTTTGAAAGTTTAGCCAATCGTCTGTTTGAACAGAAAACCCGGACGGTGGATGAACAGAACAAATTGAGTCTGGAAACCTTGCTTAACCCGTTGAAAGAGCAACTTGACGGATTCAAAAAACAAGTCACCGACAGTTTCAGCCAGGAAGCCCGCGAGCGGCATACCCTGGTGCATGAAATTAATAATCTTAAGCAGCTCAATGAACAGATGGCACTGGAAGCGGTTAACCTGACTCAGGCACTCAAAGGCGATAATAAAGCGCAGGGTAACTGGGGGGAAGTGGTGCTGGCGCGGGTGCTGAGTGAATCAGGATTGCGCGAAGGCCATGAATATCAGACTCAGGTGAATCTGGAAAATGGTGACGGTAAGCGTTATCAGCCTGATGTGGTCGTGCATTTGCCGCAAGATAAAGACGTGGTGGTTGACGCCAAAATGTCGCTGGTGGCTTATGAGCGCTTCTTTAATGCCGATACGGTTGCCGAGCGTGAGTTGGCGATGGGTGAACATGTTGCCTCTGTTCGTGCTCATCTTCGTGGCTTAAGCCGCAAAGATTACCATCAGTTGCATGGGGTACAGAGTCTTGATTATGTCTTGATGTTTATTCCGGTTGAACCCGCCTTTCAGGCGGTAATAGAAGCGGATCCGAGCCTGATCCGCGATGCCATGGATCTCAACATCATGCTGGTTAGCCCGACCACCTTGCTGGTTGCTTTAAGGACGATCAATAACCTATGGCGTAATGAAAAACAAAACCAGAACGCCAAGGAGATCGCTGATCGGGCCAGCAAGCTGTATGACAAATTGCGCTTGTTCGTTATTGACATGGAAGCTGTGGGAGGCTCCTTGGAAAAAGCCAGCCAGAGTTATCAGGGCGCAATGAATAAGCTCAGTACCGGACGGGGAAATATGATCCGCCAGGCCGAAGGTTTTAAGCTGCTAGGAGTGGAAGTGAAGCGCGATATCAGCCCGGGCCTGGTTGAAAAAGCCGATGCCGTGCTGAGCGAACGAAAGGACGTTGACCGTCCGGAGTGCGTTGCCGCAAATGATTTGCCGTAGTGCTTTGAGCAAACCGTGACCATCAAGTACACTAAGCCCGTTGTTTACACATATAAGCATGACGGATATAGCATGACGGATACCACACAAGATACGACCCATTTTGGCTATCGTACCGTAGCCAAGGAAGATAAAGCGAACCTGGTCGCGGAAGTTTTTCATTCCGTAGCCGCGAAATACGACATCATGAACGACATGATGTCGCTGGGCATTCACCGGGTATGGAAACGCTTTACGATTGATTGCAGTGGTGTTCGCCGTGGTCAGCGCGTGCTCGATTTGGGCGGCGGTACGGGAGATTTAACCGCTAAGTTTTCTCGTATTGTGGGTGACGATGGTCAGGTCGTACTGGCTGACATCAACAATTCGATGCTGAAAGTGGGCCGTAGCAAGCTCCGTGATTGCGGCATTGTCGGGAATGTCGGCTATGTACAGGCCAATGCCGAAGAGCTGCCTTTCCCCGATGATTACTTTGATTGCATTACGATCAGCTTCTGTCTGCGTAACGTCACCGATAAAGATAAAGCACTGCGTTCGATGTTCCGCGTATTAAAACCGGGCGGCCGCTTATTAGTGTTAGAGTTCTCAAAGCCGATCCTGGAGCCGTTATCGAAAGTGTATGACGCATACTCTTTCCACCTGCTGCCAAAAATGGGCGAAATCATTGCCAATGATAGTGAAAGTTATCGTTATCTGGCTGAATCTATCCGTATGCACCCGGATCAGAATACGCTGAAAGGGATGATGGAAGAGGCTGGCTTCGAGCAAGCCACCTACCACAACCTTACGGGTGGTATTGTTGCGTTGCACCGCGGCTTTAAGTTCTGAGGACGCTATGTCATTTGATGCCTTTGTCACCGGCGCGGTAGAAACCTCGCTGAATAGACTGTTAAAAGACGATCCAGAAAGCCTGCGTCGTCTTGCTCGCTTGCGCGGTAAAGTGATCAGCGTAACCATTAATGAATTTGGCAAGCAGCTGATTTTCATTTTCAGTCAGCAGATAGACGTGCTGGCAGTTTATGAAGGAGACGTAGATTGCCAGTTAGCGCTGAACCTGAGCGTGCTGCCTGAGCTACGCCAGCAAGCCAACCTTACCCAGTTAATTAAAGCCGATAAACTGGCCGTGGAGGGTGATATTCAGCTGGCACAACAGTTTTCCACCTTACTCAGTGGCTTAAAGCCTGATCTCGAAGAAAAATTGTCGCATTACACCGGGGATATTGTTGCTCACACTGTCGTGAGCGGGGCTAAATCCGGCGCACGTTTTATTCAGCGCGGGGTCGAGCGTTGCCAGCGTGATTTGGCGGAAGTGATCACCGAGGAATGGAAATTGGCACCCCAAGCATTAGAAATCGCCTATTTTGCCGATCAAGTCGATGACTTGAAATCTGATTGTGCGCGTCTTGAAGCACGATTTAATCAGCTGCTAGAGCAATAACAGGCCATGATAACTCTCTCTGATTGTAAACGTCTCTATCAGATCACCGAAGTTCAGCTTCGTTACGGTCTTGATGATTTATTGCCTGACGACCCCCGGATTAAAGTGCCGAAAATGGCACGCAAGTCGCTGTTCTGGATCAAAAATCAGCATCCTGAAAAGCCACTTGGCGAGCGCCTGCGCCTGGCGTTGCAGGAGCTGGGACCGGTCTGGATTAAGTTTGGCCAGATGATGTCGACCCGGCGGGATCTGTTTCCACCGCATATCGCCGATCAGCTTGCCTTGCTTCAGGATCAGGTTGCTCCCTTTGATGGTAAACTGGCCAAAACACAAATAGAACAGGAACTGGGTGGACCGCTAGAAACCTGGTTTGATGATTTTGATGAAACCCCTCTGGCTTCGGCATCGATTGCTCAGGTACATACGGCGACGTTAAAAGAAAACGGTCAGGAAGTCGTTCTGAAAGTGATCCGCCCTGATATCTTGCCGGTGATTAAGGCCGACATCAGGCTGATGTACCGAATGGCCCGCACCGTATCGCGCTTTTTGCCGGAAGCACGTCGGTTACGCCCGGTCGAAGTGGTGCATGAGTATGAAAAAACGCTGCTTGATGAGCTGGATATGATGCGTGAAGCGGCGAATAGTATTCAGCTGCGCCGCAACTTTGAAGACAGCGGAATGCTATATGTACCGGAGATGTTTACCGATTACAGCAGCAAAAACCTGCTGGTGATGGAACGCATTTATGGCATTACGGTGTCTGATATTGATGCCCTGAAAGCGAATGGCACTGACATGAAACGATTGTCAGAAAATGCGGTTACCGTTTTCTTTACCCAGGTGTTCCGTGATAGCTTCTTCCATGCAGATATGCATCCGGGAAATGTTTTTGTTTCCTATGAAAATCCGGACAACCCGCAGTGGATAGCCTTAGACTGTGGTATCGTCGGTACCCTGAACCGGGAAGATAAGCGCTACCTGGCAGAAAACCTGCTGGCATTCTTTCATCGTGACTACCGCAAGGTGGCTGAATTGCATGTCGATTCGGGGTGGGTACCCCCAGATACCAATGTCGATGGGTTTGAGGTTGCCATTCGTACCGTCTGCGAGCCTATTTTTGAGAAACCGCTGGGCGAAATTTCTTTTGGCCATGTACTGCTGAATTTGTTTAATACCGCGCGTCGCTTCAATATGGAAGTGCAGCCTCAGTTGGTATTATTGCAAAAAACGTTATTGTACGTTGAAGGGCTGGGTCGTCAGCTGTATCCGCAGCTGGATTTATGGGATACCGCCAAGCCTTTTCTGGAAGACTGGATGTCGCGCCAGGTCGGACCACAAGCCGTGGTGGAGGCGATAAAGAGCAAGGCCCCATTCTGGGCCGAAAAATTACCGGAAATACCAGAATTACTTTACGACAGTTTGCGCCAGGGCAAGGCAATGAACCAACGTATCGATAAACTTTATGATAATTTCATGGAGAGTCGGCGTTATCAGGGGCTGGCAAGGTTCTATTTAGGTATTGGTGCTACCCTGGTGGTATGTTCTGCCATACTTTTTAGTAATCACATTGAAACTTTCCCGGCGGTATCTGCCGTTACAGGGGTCACGTTTTGGTTACTCGGATGGCGTGCTTGCCGCAAATAGCGGTTAAAGTATGCCCCCTAAACATTTTCATTCGTTATTGACTAGCTATATTAGTCATTAACCACAAAGAGCTGAGGTAAAACAAGCATGGGTGGTATCGGTATCTGGCAATTGCTAATTATTGCACTGATCATTGTTCTTTTGTTCGGAACTAAAAAACTTCGTAGCATGGGTGGTGATCTGGGCTCGGCGGTTAAGGGTTTCAAAAAAGCGATAGGCGATGATGAGACAGCTGCGAAGAAAGACAGTACTGACGCTGATTTCGATCAGAAGACACTGTCTGATGAGCAGAAAGGCGATCAGGTTCAGAAGAGCCAAAAAGACAAAGAGCAGGTTTAACACGTGTTTGATATCGGGTTCTGGGAGTTAATACTGATCTCGGTGGTGGGATTAGTAGTACTGGGGCCGGAGCGTCTTCCCGTCGCGATCCGTACGGTTTCGCAATGGGTCGGCGCTGCTCGTAATATGGCAAACTCGGTGAAGGATGAATTGTCGCAGGAACTGAAAATTCAGGAGCTGCAAGAGAATTTGAAAAAAGCCGAGAAAATGGGGATGAAGGATTTATCACCTGAACTGCACGATTCTGTGGCAGAGCTGAAGCAAGCCGCCAAGGATGTGCAGCGTCCCTACGCTGAGAAAAACGAGCAAACCTCAGCAACAACTTCTCAAAAGCAGGAATAAATTACATCACTATGTCGACAGTCGAAGAAACGCAACCGTTATTCAGCCATTTAGTTGAGCTGCGTAATCGGTTATTGCGTTCCATTATGAGTGTAATAGTGGTTTTCCTTGGTCTGGTTTGGTTTGCGAATGACATTTATGCCTTCATGGCAGCCCCTTTGGTAGCACATCTACCGGAAGGGGCAACCATGATTGCAACCGATGTGGCATCACCTTTCTTTACGCCAATAAAACTCACTCTGGTTACCTCAGTGTTTATTGCTGTACCGATGATTTTGTATCAGGTCTGGGGCTTTATTGCGCCAGGTCTGTACAAGCATGAGCGTAAGCTGATTATGCCGCTGCTGTTTTCCAGCTCTTTGCTGTTTTACGGTGGTGTTTCATTTGCGTATTTTGTCGTGTTTCCTCTGGTGTTTGGTTTCTTTACCAGCATCGCACCGGAAGGTGTGGAGGTCGCGACTGATATTGCCAGTTATCTCGATTTCGTTCTGGCGCTGTTTATGGCGTTTGGTATCGCCTTTGAGATCCCTGTTGCAATCATCCTGTTGTGCTGGACGGGGGCAACAGATCCGGAAAGCTTAAAGAAAAAACGTCCTTACATTGTCGTGGCTGCCTTTGTGGTGGGGATGATGCTGACACCGCCTGACATTATCTCGCAGACGTTGCTGGCGATACCAATGTGCCTACTGTTTGAAGTTGGCCTGTTCTTCACGCGTTTTTATGGACGCCGAGGAGAAGGTGACGCCGAGCAGCATGAAGAGTAATGGTCTGCCAGAGCAGTGATCCATTGTGATAAAAAACCGGCCGAGTGCCGGTTTTTTGTTTATAAGGCCGTTATCCACCTCTTTGCTCTTGAGCGAAATTGCGGTGAATTGAATCGCGATGAATAGTAAGGCATTAAAGAATAATCTGAAAAAACGGATGAAAGTAAGATGATTGATATTGGCGTTAACCTGACCAACAGCCGATTTGATAAAGACCGTGCAGAGGTCATCTCGCGTGCTCAGGCCGCTGGCGTGAAAGGGCTGATCCTGACGGGGACCAGCATTGAAGAAAGCCAGCAGGCACAACTTATGGCGCAGCAGTGGCCACAGTATTGCTACAGTACTGCAGGGGTTCACCCCCATGATGCTAAAACGGTCACGGATTTATCTCTGCCGCCGATCCGGGCGTTAGCGTTAACCCCGCAAGTGGTGGCGATTGGAGAGTGCGGGTTGGATTTTAACCGAGACTTTTCCCCACGCCCTCAACAGGAAGCCGTCTTTGAAGCGCAGCTGGCGTTAGCCGCAGAATTGAATATGCCGGTCTTTATGCATTGCCGTGATGCGCATGAACGCTTTATGGCGATATTAAAGCCGTGGCGAGGTAAGTTACCTGCCGCGGTACTGCACTGCTTTACCGGTAGTGAACAAGAGCTGAAAGAGTGCCTGGCACTGGATCTGCATATTGGGATCACGGGCTGGGTGTGTGATGAGCGCCGTGGCACAGAGCTACGTGAAATTATTCGCTACATCCCCGATGATCGCCTGATGATTGAAACGGATTGTCCTTATTTATTGCCTCGTGATTATCGTCCTAAGCCGAAATCAAGCCGGAATGAGCCCCAATATCTGCCTCATATTGCCAAGGTGATTGCACAGTGCCGGGGGCAGGAAGCCTCTGATGTAATGCTAAATTCTTGTGCTACAACGCAGGCGTTTTTTGTAATTGGATCACCCGAACCACAGTGACGGTGGTATTATCGAATAATTGAAAAAGTGAATTAACTCATACAAGGAGTATGCAGTGTCTGTATCTATCCAGGGCGCGTTTCCGGCACGCCGTATGCGTCGTATGCGTAAGCATGACTTTAGCCGCCGTTTAATGGCAGAGAACCAGGTTTCTGTTAATGATCTGATTTATCCGATGTTTATTCTGATGGGTAAAAACCGTCGTGAAACCGTTGAGTCCATGCCGGGTATTGAACGTCTATCTATCGACCTTATGCTGCAGGAAGCGGAATACCTGTCCAAGCTCGGTGTACCGGCGATTGCCCTGTTCCCGGTTGTTTCTCAAGACGTCAAGAGTATCTGTGCTGCTGAAGCCTACAACCCCGAAGGTCTGGTACAGCGTGCTGTACGTTTGCTGAAAGAGAATGTGCCGCAAATGGGGGTGATCACCGATGTAGCGCTAGACCCGTTCACCATTCACGGTCAGGACGGCATTATTGATGAAAGCGGTTATGTGATCAATGACGTCACGACCGATGTATTGATTAAGCAGGCATTGTCACACGCTGAAGCGGGTGCTGATGTGGTGGCACCCTCTGACATGATGGATGGCCGGATCGGTGCGATCCGTGAAGCACTGGAAGAAGCGGGTCATATTCACACCCAGATCATGGCATATTCGGCGAAATACGCATCGAATTATTACGGCCCGTTCCGTGATGCCGTCGGCTCGGCCGGCAACCTGAAGGGAGGGGATAAGAAAACCTACCAGATGGATCCGGCCAACAGTGATGAAGCGTTGCACGAAGTGGCGATGGACGTCAATGAAGGGGCAGATATGGTGATGGTGAAGCCAGGAATGCCCTATCTGGATGTAGTGCGTCGCGTGAAGACGGAACTTCAAGTCCCGACTTTTGCGTATCAGGTTTCCGGTGAGTATGCGATGCACATGGCCGCTATTCAGAACGGCTGGCTGAAAGAGCGCGAAACTGTGATGGAATCGCTGATGTGCTTCAAGCGTGCCGGTGCTGATGGCATTCTGACTTATTTTGCTAAATCCGTTGCTGAGTGGCTGGCGGAAGATGCTGCCGCCCGCAAGGCTGACGCCGACGCTTGTACTGAGTAAATTGGTACTCATCGGTTGAGTAATCACAGAGGCGGGAATAACCTTTCTCGCCTCTCGCCTCTCGCCTCTCGCCGTCTTATGGCTTTACATTACGGTTGATCGGATTTTGCAAAGAAATCAGGGTTTCCGTAGATTGCACTTCATCAATCGCCTGCAGTTTATCGATCAGTACATATTGTAATTCTTCAATAGAATGGCACATCAACTTCACAAAAATATTGTAAGCCCCGGTGGTGTAATAGGCTTCGACGACCTCGTCCAGTTCATTTAATTTGGCAAGGGCAGAGTGATAGTCGCGGGCAGCATTGAGGTTAATGCCAATAAAGCAGCAAACGTCATAACCAAGCAGTTTAGGATTCACAACCACTTCTGTGCCGGTGATAATTTCTGCGGCGCGCATTTTTTCCACCCGGACATGTACAGTGGCCGGGCTGACATTGAAACGTTTGGCCATTTCCGCATAAGGGATCCGGGCGTCATTCATTAAGGCGTTGAGAATATCGCGATCTAAGTCATCAATGCGTGGGGGCTGGGTCATGGTTTTGCTTAATCCATTGTTTATACACAACTGCTCATATCTTATACTGAGCACAATTTGTAAACATAACAAAAAAGTAAACTTGTTAGCACCATTAACCGTGATTGGTTCAAGTTATTTCTAAATCCTAATAAACAGGACATGTTGAACGTTTTATGCGCTTTATATTTTTGTTGCTATTAGGGTTGTTGGTTACACCTTCTTTCGCCTTCCCTCAAAACACCTTAGTTATTCACTCTGATCATCAGGGAATGGGCTGGACGGACGGCCTGCAAGCCGGGTTGGAAGCGACGACAGCCTCTTATGATATTTCGTTGAATGTCATTTATATGGATAGCAAACGCTATCAGTCAACCGAGTATTTGAACAAGTTACTCGACATTTACCGAACCAAAATCAGCAAAGAAGATTACGATGCGACAGCTGTTACCGATGATAATGCTTTGTGGCAGGTGAATCAGCTTGCCGAGCAGATCGGTGATACCCCGGTTATTATTGGAGGTATTAATGATTACAAATCCAAAAGCTGGATTGAACGCTATCACAAAGAACTTCGGGCGCTCAGTGTGGCGATCATGGTCATGGGCACCATTATCATTTTGCTGGTGTTAATGATCCGTCGGCAACGGAAAAGTGAGCAGCAATTACAACAAAATCAGGCTTTGTTTGAAGGGGTATTTGATCAGAGCTTTCAGTACATCGGTATTTTAGACGGCAACGGGGTGCTGATTTCCGGAAACCTGGCGCTGCAGAGTTTGTTAGGGCGCAATATCATTAAGTATGATCGGCCACTATGGCGTTGGCATTGCTGGGATCAAGATGTTGCCGTTCGGCTTAACCAGGCTTTTCTGTCGGCCCAGCAAGATCAGATTGTCCGTTTTGAAGCCCAGGTTCAAAGTACCGATGACGGTAAGCGGATGCTTGATCTGTCGATTAAGAGTATGCCTGCCACAATGGGGGATAGCGGGCAGATGTTGTTGGAAGCCCGGGATGTGACTTCTCGCCAGCAGATGGAAGAGAAGCTGCGTGAACGGGAAGTGAGTTACCGTTTGTTGTATGAGCAGCAGCCCGTAATTCTGCTGGCCATTGACAGTCAGGCGCGGATCCAGTCGGTCAATCAGTTTGCGGCTGATCTGCTAGGTTATACCAAGCGCGATTTATTAGGCCATAAGGTTACTGACTTTTATCTCGATGACGAGCCGCTGCCACAACAGTTTATTTCTACCGCCAGGGCCTGTGATGATCAGATGGTCTGGCGTCGTCAGCTTCGTTATAAGTGTGCCGATGGAGAGTCGGTCTGGATCCGTGAAACCATTCGTCCCACCCAGTCAAAATTGCAATTACTGCTGGTGGGAGAAGATATTACTTCAACCCGGGAGCTGGAAGCGAAGCTCAAGTATCAGGCTTGTCATGATTATCTGACCGATTTGTTCAACCGTAATTATTTCGAAACTGAGCTGGAAAAAGGGCTGGCTGAGGTGCGGGAGAGCGGTGCGCGTCATGCGATGTTCTATATCGATCTCGATCAGTTCAAGGTGATTAATGATACCGCGGGTCATGAGGCCGGTGATGAAGCGTTGAAACAAGTGGCATTATTGCTTCAGGGTATTACGCTAGGAAAAGCAACCTTAGCCCGCTTGGGCGGTGATGAATTTGCCATTATTCTCCGTCATTGCAGTCCCGATGAAGCCGTGAGTTTTGGCCATAATATCCTCCTCTTGCTGGAAGAGGCTGAGTTCTTCTGGCAAAACACCCGGTTCAGCTTTAGTTGCTCGCTGGGGATCCGTTTGATTGATGAGACGGCAGGATCTCCGCAACAGGTACATGCCCAGGCAGATACGGCTTGTTATGCGGCTAAAGACGAAGGGCGAAACCGCCTCCACCTTTATCACCCTGATGATAAAGAATTAAAACGCCGCGAGCTGGAGATGCAATATGTCAATCATATTCACAAAGCGTTAGCGGAAAAACGTTTTGAACTGTATGCCCAGCAGATTGCGCCTATGGCGTGTGGTTCGCAAAAACAGCATTATGAGATCCTGGTCAGAATGCGTAATAGCGATGGCTCTATGGTCTCTCCCGGGCTGTTTATACCAGCCGCTGAGCGTTATAACCTGGCGCATTTAATTGATCGTTATGTGGTGCAGGAAGTGATTGCATGGCTGAGGGCAAATCCTGATGCGGTCGCTCAGCTGGAGATGTGTTCGATTAACCTTTCCGGCCAGTCGATGGGCAATCGTGATTTTGTTAATTTCCTGATTGAAAAGATCCGCACATCAGGGCTGCCAACCGAGAAACTGTGTCTGGAAATTACCGAAACAGCGGCAATTGGTAATATGAGCGAAGCGATCCAGCTCTTTACCCAATTGAAAGCGCTCGGGTGCCTGATCTCGCTTGATGATTTTGGATCGGGTTTATCCTCGTTTGGTTATCTTAAACGCATGCCCGTCGATATCATTAAAATTGATGGCATGTTTGTTCGCGATATTGCTGACGATGAAATGGATTTTGCAATGGTGAAAGCGATTAACGAGCTGGCAAAAAAAATGGGTAAGCAGACTGTCGCTGAGTTTGTTGAAAACGAAGCGATTTTAACCCGCCTGCAGAGCTTGGGGGTCGATTATGCGCAGGGATACTATTTTGGTAAACCGAAGCCGCTGGCGGAGCTGGTGGCTGAATTGAGCCAAGCCGAGCTGGCAGTGGTATAATCGCGCGCCTCATACTCAATAGCATCGTTATCGGGCTGTTAGCGATGTTGATGTGGGTTGGAGTTTGTCTTTTTTGAACCGGAGAGTGCTGTGCAACTAGCCTTAATTTGTGAAGCCCCAGAACGTCAACATGAACTGGATGAATTAGCGCAACGCTGGGGGCTGAGTCATGACGAAAACAATATCTTTGCGTTGGTCTTGACCGATCAGCATTTAGAGCTGCGTAAACGTGATGAACCTAAATTGGGGGCGGTCTATGTTGATCTGGCCGGTGGCGCCGTGGCTCACCGACGTAAGTTTGGTGGCGGACGCGGTCAGGCGATAGCCAAAGCCATAGGGTTAAAAGGCGGGGTGATGCCAAGAGTGCTGGATGCAACCGCAGGGTTAGGCAGAGACGCGTTTGTCCTGGCTTCATTAGGGTGCAAGGTACAAATGGTCGAACGCCATCCGGTTGTGGCGGCACTGCTGGATGATGGTCTTGCCCGGGCAAAGAATGATCCGGAAATTGGTGGTTGGATTGGAGAGCGGATGACATTGCTCCATGCGTCCAGCCACGATGCGTTGATCAAACTGGCACAAGATCCTGACTTTATTGCTCCGGATGTGGTCTATCTCGATCCCATGTATCCGCACAAGAAAAAATCGGCTCTGGTGAAAAAAGAAATGCGGGTGTTTCAGACCCTGGTGGGGGCTGATGATGATGCTGACAGCCTGTTCGCCCCCGCAATGGAGCTGGCAGCAAAACGAGTGGTGGTGAAACGTCCTGATTATGCGGACTTTCTCGCTCAGGTGAAGCCGTCGACGGCGATTGAAACGAAGAAAAATCGCTTTGATGTATATGTTAAAGCAGCAATGAAGTAATACCAACCGGGATAAATTAACCATAATAAGAATGATTGGCTTTATTACTATGGGGGCATAAATGGCGAAGTCTTTATGTAAATATCGTCGGGTTGAAATTGCCGCTCAAATCGCAGCCATCACGTGTATTGTCAGTGCGCCGAAGTATATCTGTACTAGCTGTGCTCGTGTAGCAAGTGATAAAGCGTATCTCTGTAAACCAAGTGCAATATCCTTAAAGAGGGTGCAACCGGCTAATGTGACCCCCGTTAAGATCACGGCAGAGGCAGATCCTATCCTACCCATTCAATTGCTTGCGCCAGTGAACCAGCACGCAGTTGAGGGGGCAACGCTGGGAAAGAAAAAGACCAGGAAGCTAAAGAAATTAGCGAAGAAAAAAGCCAAGAAGTTCAAGCAAGCCACTAAGGCACTAAGGCGTTATAACGCAGCGCTGGAAAAAGCCGATGTTGAGTTGAGTATAAGAGATTGCTGAATTAAAAACGCCTCCGTTTACGGAGGCGTTTTTATATCTCGGGCATTAAGATTCTTTGATAAGAACCGCTGTCATCAGACAAGTGATCACAGAAATAACAATGCCAGAAACGATTAACCAAGGAAGCATATCCATAGTTAGTTATCCAACGGTTAGCGACTAGAAAGGCTATTGAATAACTTTTACATTCTGCTAGCAATGGGATGGATATAAGTTGAAATGGCTGTTAACGGTTTGAAACAAATTAGCGAGTTTTGCCACATAAAGCATTATATAACAGCATAAAAAAACGCCCGTTCGGGCGTTTTTTATTACAGAGGAGCATGTTGCTAAAAGGTTACATTTTGGCCGGAAGCGCTAATGTTAATGCCTGACGTGAAGCATCTGCCGCAGCTTGGTTGTCATTGAGTTTGTCCAGCACCTCAACCAGGCGGGCGTAGTCAGAGACATTTTGATCCAGTTCGATAGCTTGGGCTAAATGTGTTTTCGCCTCTTCCCACTTTTTCTCACGGATAAATAGTTGGCCCAGCGCACTGTGAGTCGCGGGATTTTTGCTGTCATATCGCAGCAGATCTTGCAGGCGCACAATGGCAGGGTGGTAATCCGGCAGATCCAGCTCCGGGACTAATCGAATTAAACGTTCATCGCTCTGCTTTTTCAATGCATCCCGTAGCACGGTATAGGCTTCAGTGTCGGCGTTACGTTTGATCATTTGCTTGATAAAACAGGCGATCAGTTCAGGGCGTTGTTTAGCCTTACGGTTCAGGCTATTCCAGTGAGCCATTAAGCCATCACTGCCGCTATGCTGGCCAATATGGGCCATCAAGCCGCATTCTGCTTCCTGACTCAGTGCTGCGGCTTCCTGACCGGTAAGTACCCCTGATTTTTCCAGTTGCGGTAGCAGTGTCAGCAAGGGCTGCCAGTCTTCCAGTTTCAGGTAGCAATCTTTTAGTAACGCAAGCAGGATAGGATTACGACCGTTTTCCCGTTTGATATCTTGCAGGGTTGCCAGTGCTTGCTCGTACTGCTGCTGATGGTATTGCAGTTTGGCACGTGTCAGGGCAACAGCCAGGCTCTGATCATCGATCTCTGCAGCTTGCTTAAGGTATTCGTCGCGCAGTGTTGTATTTCCCTGGCCTTGAGCCGCTTCTGCCGCCGCTAGGTAATTCAGTAGTGGCGCATCACTGTGCTTAACGGCTTTAACAACCAGTTTCTCTGCCTGTTTCCAGTCACCTTCAATGACTTTCATTAAGCCATTAGAGGTTTGCGCACGAGCTTTACGGGTTTTGCGACCGCTGAACCAGCCACGGGTTGAGCTGCTGACCGAGAAGATACGCTTGATGATCGTTTCCAGCAGGAAGAAAGCCCCGAACAGTACCACGATGAATAAAATTAAGGTGGTTAAGCTCATTTCCAGTGTCTGCTCGGCAACGGAAATCAACACGTAACCCTGGTTACCCGCCAGCATAGGGCCGGCAACAACACCGGCAATCAGAGCGGCAACCAGCAATAAGAGTTTGATCATGCCGGATCCTCCTCGGTGCTAAGCGGTTTTACCTGGTTACGCAGGCGTTCACTGATCACATCGGTAATAAGAATTTGTGATTTCAGCTTGCCCGGATAGCTGGCTTCAATGTTTTCTTTTGCCAGCTGATCCAGTACGTTAATGAAGCTCTGGGTTGCTGGCTCGTCAAGGTTGTAGAACTGCTCGGCCCACTCTTTCGCCATCAACAGTGATTTGCTGTATAGCTCGCCTTGCTCGCGGTATACCGAGCGGATTGCAGTTTCCAGCTTAGATTTGATGTTTTCCTGCAGGTAAAAATCTTGTTTCGGTGATAGCAGCGGGATCACACTACCGTCACGGTGACGGTAAGTGATGAAGTAATCGCTGAAATTTTTCAGTGATGTCATCAGGTTATCTTGCCAGTCATTGACTGATGTTGATACCGTCTCTTCTTTAACCGCTTCAGCTTCCGGTATGATGACATTCGCCAGAGGCAGCTTGGCGACTTGTTCCTGCAGGCTGGCCAGGCGTAATACCAGACCGTCGCGGTCAACACGGGCGACCGCTTTCAGCGCCGTGATGTCGTCGTTCATTGCTTTACGTACAGAGGTCAGGCTCGGATCATTCAGCTCTGCGATACGGTGATCGGCGGATTCCAGTAAAATCGTGGCGCTGACAGCATCGTGTTCTAGCCACAATTTACGCCCGGCCATTTTGATCAGGTAGTCGGCTTCGGCTAACAGCCAGTCGTTAGGGCGGCGGCCTTTCATTTCAGCCAGTGCCAGTTGCAGACCTGTGATTGATTTTTCTTGCTGGGTGATTGTCACCTGCGTACGCTGCAGACTTTGGTCAACTTGCCCCAACGTTTCTTTCTGGCTTTCGCTCAGGCGAGTCTGCATACCTGTCAGCTGCTCTTGTAACGCCGTAATTTGCGCTTCCTGCGCCACACCTTGCTGATGGCCGTGGTAATAAAGGCCTGCTCCCAGTGCAATCACTAATGCGATAGCAACGGCGCCGGTCTTGCTGCCACTTTTCTTTTCTGCAGGTTTAGACTCAGGCTTGGCGGCGGCTGTTTTTGGTGGCGTTGCTGTTGAAGTAGCCGCTTGTGAAGTCGCTGCCGAGGCGGTTTTCTTAGCCTCGGTTTTAGCCGTTTCTTTTTGTGCCGAAGGATCAGGTGTTTGTGCTTTAGCACTTGAACGACCTGGTTTATTTGTGTTGTTTGACGCTGCGGATAGGTTGTTATCTGCAGGGTTTTCATTATTGGTTTTTTTGTCAGTCATCCGATTATCCCATCGTGCCTATCTTACTCAGGAACGTGAAGAGTGCGGTATTAGCAGCACTGCCCACGGTGGAAATATGTTCAAAACCAAGCTCTTCAGCTTGATCTGCGATACGTTGGCTTGGTACGAAAAGGTGGCATTGAAAAAACCAAGCCAAGTCTTGCTCTGGTATCAGGCCTGATAATTGCGTCAGTTGTTCACCACTGGTGACGACCAGGGCTGATACTTGCTGCGCTTGCCATGTTTGGCACAGCCTTTCTCCGTCTAACGCCAGCCAACAACGTCGGTAGGTCTCACAATAACTTACCGTTGCGTTACGCTGGATCAGCGTCTGGTAGATCAGCTCGCGCCCGCCATTGCCCCGTAAAATCAGGACATTATGACCGCTTACTTGCTTGAGTTCCGGCAGTGCTAGCAGGCCTTCACTATCACAACGCGTCGGCGGAGTGATGACCCTCTGACGGGTTGCAGTCGCTAGCGCAGCGGCGGTTTTATGCCCAACAGCTATATAATGCACGTTTTTTGGCCAGCTGGCACCTTGTGACATCAAGTAATTGTGAGCCAAATTAACTGCATGGTCACTGACTGCAATCAGAAAATCATCGGTTTGCAGTGTATTTAGTTGAGAAATGAGGGCAGGAAGCTCTCTTCCTGCCTCAATTGCGAATAGGGGGTGGGCAATAGCATTGATCCCCGCGGCATTCAGCTGTCGGGTAAGCTCATGGCATTCTGGCGCCGGGCGGGTGATCAATATGGTCATTAAGCGTTGCCGTAAAGTTTGTCCAGGATCTCTTTTGCTCCATCAGCAAGCAGTTGGTCTGCAAGTTGAGTCCCTAGTGTTTCTGCATCAGCCGCCGGGCCCGTGACCTCACCGCGAACAATCTTGCTGCCGTCAGGTTCACCTACCAGCGCACGTAACCAGATCTGATCGCCCTGTAGTTCAGAGTAACTGCCGATTGGCACCTGGCAGCCACCTTGCAGGCGATTGTTCATTGCACGCTCGCAGAGTACCCGAGTGGCGGTTTCACTGTGGTTTAGCGATTCAAGCAGATCCCGAACACGCTGATCATCAAGGCGGCATTCAATACCCATGGCACCTTGACCTACCGCGGGCAGGCTAACTTCCGGTGCAATGGCTGCGCGAATACGGTCTTCCATTTTTAAACGCATCAGTCCGGCACAGGCAAGGATAATGGCATCATACTGACCTTCATCCAGCTTACGCAGGCGTGTATTCACGTTGCCGCGCAAATCGTTTATCACCAGATCAGGGCGCTGGGCACGTAACTGGCACTGGCGACGCAGGCTGCATGTGCCGACAATGGCACCGGCCGGTAATTCATCAATGCTGCGGTAATTGTTCGATACAAAGGCATCGCGCGGGTCTTCTCGTTCGCAGATGGTGACCAGGCCCAGACCTTCAGGAAAATCGACCGGCACATCTTTCATTGAATGCACGGCGATATCGGCGCGACCTTCGAGCATTGCCACTTCCAGCTCTTTCACAAACAGACCTTTGCCACCGACTTTGGCCAGAGGCGTATCCAGGATCACGTCTCCTTTGGTAACCATAGGCACCAGTTCAACAACTAAGCCGGGATGCGCTTGTTCCAGCGCCTCTTGTACAAATTCAGCTTGCCACATGGCCAGCGGGCTTTTGCGGGTCGCAATGCGGATCGGTTTATCGGTCATAGAATAAGGTCCATAAATAGGCTTTCTTTTATCTAATCCTACCACTCCTGCGCTGTGATGATAATTCACTTGTTGTCGTCAGTGCGGTGAAGCGGTATTGTCTTGAACTGTAATGTAATTAATGTGATAGTTCTCACATTGGTTTTATGTGACAGGGTTGTTGCAGTGTCGTAACTGGCGGTTTGGCCAGATTGTACTAGTTTGAGGGTAGGACTAGGGAAGGACCTCAGCGGTAGAACTGCTATTCATAAACTGTCATAAATCGTCATGAACTTTACGGCCAATGCAAGAAGTGTTACATTGATCACGTTTTTGCTCCCGTGTAGAACAATAACTACACTGATAATGACAGGTTTTGGGCCGCTTTGACGCTGGCAGCTCTTGGAAGAGTAATTTGCATAATTATATCAAGACGCTAAAAAGTAGACTGGATGCACATAATCAGCTTCGTATTGATCGTGCACACGCTGCAATGAATACGCAGTCTGGCCAGGTGTTTGAGCTGGTTTCTGTATTACTTCATTACAATCATCCGGCGATACCTGGATACCTTGATCAAGAGGTTCCTCAGGGAATTGCGGCATTTGCTATTTCGGACCAGCAGCAACAGTTTATTGATAGTTGCGGTTTGACTGCACAATGCACGATCACTCAACCAGAATGGGTTGACACCCAGTGTCCTATTACTGGCCTTTACGCCATGGGCAGTACTTCTTCATTAGGGCAAAGCCTGACCAGCGATCTCGATATCTGGGTCTGTATCCGTACCGATCTTCCTGCCGAAGCACGTGAAGTGCTGGAGAGTAAATGTTCCTTAGTCTCCGAATGGGCGATGGCTCAGGGCGTTGAAGCGAACTTTTTCCTGATCGATGAAAATCGTTTCCGCGATAACTTTTCCGAAGCAATGACCGGTGATAACTGTGGTTCAAGTCAGCACTTGCTGTTGCTTGACGAGTTTTATCGTTCTGCTGTGCACTTAGCCGGACAGCGATTGCTGTGGTTCATGGTGCCGCCGGAAATGGAAGAGTGTTACGACGAATATGTTGAGTATCTGGATTCTGCCGGGCATATTCGTCGTGATGAGTGGATCGATTTTGGCGGGTTAACCCGCATTCCTGCTGAAGAGTATTTCGGTTCCAGTTTATGGCAGTTGTATAAAAGTATCGATTCGCCGTATAAATCGGTGCTGAAAGCTATCTTGCTGGAAGCCTATTCATGGGAATATCCGCATACCCAATTATTAAGTGTTGATGGTAAGCGTCGTTTCTTCTCGGAAGAGCAGAGTGAGTATTGCCTGGATGCTTATTATCTGATGCTGGATAAGGTGACCCGTTACCTGGAGCGAATTAACGATCACCGTCGGCTGGATTTGGTGCGTCGTTGTTTTTACCTCAAAACCCATGAAAAGCTGACCCGTGAACCGTCATCAGGTTCGGTGCCATGGCGTCGCCGGGTGCTGGGGCAGTTAACGGCTGAGTGGCAGTGGTCCCCGGAAGTCCTGTCTGAGCTGGATAATCGCCGTAACTGGAAAGTGGCACAGGTGAAACGGGCGCACAACGAACTGCTTGATGCGTTAATGCTGAGTTACCGTAACCTGATCCGTTTTGCCCGCCGTAATAACATCACCTCTGCGATTAGCCCGGAAGATATCAGTATTCTGGCCCGTAAGTTATATGCCGCGTTTGAGGTGTTGCCGGGTAAGGTGACGTTGCTTAATCCGCAGATTTCTCCGGATTTGCATGAACCTGATTTGACCCTGATCCAGGTGCCGGCCGGACGTACTAATACCGCTGGCTGGTATCTTTATAAGCAACCTCTCGATCCGTACGCCATTTTGGGGCAGCCATCGCTGGAGCATAACCGCTACTTAAGTAAGCTGGTGGCCTGGTCGTATTTCAATGGCTTGCTGACGGAATCGACCTGTCTGCACAATGTCGTGCGTGATGCGGATATGGATATTGATAAGCTGTACCAGCTGGTGAGCGATATTCGCAATACCTTCCCTATCCGCCGTCCGCAACCTGGCCTGCAAGCCTTATCCAGCCCGTGTGAAATTCGCCAGCTGGGTCTGTTTATCAACCTGGAAAATGACCCGACCACGGAATTAAAGGACCGCTCGGTGCGGTTTGACTTCAAAAATACCGATATTTTCAGCTATGGCCCTGAGCAGAAATGCTTGGTCGGCAGTGTCGACTTGGTTTACCGCAACTCGTGGAATGAAGTACGTACCCTGAACTTCAGTGGCGAGAGTGCGATGCTTGATGCCTTGAAAACCGTATTAGGTAAAATGCACCAGGATGCTATCCCACCGGAATCGGTGGATGTCTTCTGTTACAGCAAGCACATGCGCGGTTTGATCCGTAATCTGGTGTATCAGCTGGTGGCCGAATGTATCGAGATGCGCCTGAAGCCGATCGAACAAGAGAAACGCCGCCGTTTTAAAGCGATCCGTATTGGCGAGCAGACTCATGGTTTGTTTTTTGAACGTCGCGGTGTGTCTGTCCAGAAGCTGGAAAACTCGGTTGATTTTTATAGCTGCATCTCGACCAATAAATTAACGGGCACGCCAAATCTGGTGATGGGTAAGACGGATGAGCCTCATCCTCCGGAAATTGTTGATGCCTACGCCAGTGAGGGCTTGATCCAGTTTTTCTTTGAAGACAGCGAGCAGGGTTACAACATTTATATTCTCGATGAAACCAACCGCATCGAAGTGTATCGCCAGTGTAATGGTGATAAAGATGAAATGGTGCATGGAGTAAACCGTTTTTATACCTCTGCGCAGGATCGTTTCAGCTACAGTGCCCACTTTATCAATTTTAACTTGCCGCAGTTTTACGACATTGTCCGTACCAAGACGGGTGGTTTACAGGTGATCCCATTTAAGAGTGGCCAGCAGATCCAGCGTCGCCCGTCGGCTGATAAGCCGTTAAACCTGGTGCAGGTGTCGCCGCGATAAAAATACGAGTAACTAGACCCTAGTTACTCGTCCCTCGAATCTCGTTGCTCTATTTCTTACCAATCAACCTGTTCGCCAGCGTGCACGGAACACTCACGTTTAACCAGCGCAAAAAATTCTTCGCCACTGCGAGTGCAGCGCCACTCATCATTCTGATATTTGAAGTGATAGCCGCCTGATTTTGATGCCAGCCAAAGTTCATGCAGGGGCTCCTGACGGTTAATGACGATTTGGCTGCGGTTTTCAAATTCCAGGGTCAGTACGTTACCAGTGGTTTCATAGTCAATATCCGCACCGGATTCGTCGATGCCTTCTTCGATGATCATTAGTGCCTGATCGACTAACTTATGAAATTCAGTGTCATTCATCCCATTACGTCCTATTGCTTTTCCTATTGTTGGTGCGATTATAGAGGGCATTGAAATGATAATCACTGGCTATCAAGATGCGTAAAGGTTTATTAGCAATTTTTGTACTGGGTGTAATAGCCCTAACCGGCTGTGGTCAGACTGGCGCGCTCTATATGCCGGACGACTCACAGCAGCAAGAACAACAACAGTAGTCACAGCCGCAGTCATTGCAACCAATGGCCGTAACAGCCATATACCAACAGTGAATGCTGCAGCAACAGTAACTATAATAGCAACAGCAATAACAACAGCGACCGGACAGGGAAGAGACAACATTGGATTATTTTAATTATCAGCCAAACGGCCAACTATGGGCAGAAGATATCGCACTGACTGAGCTTGCTGAACGCTACGGAACGCCTCTGTATGTGTACTCACGGGCGACGCTGGAGCGACACTGGAAAGCGTTTGATCAGGCTGTTACCACCCATCCGCATTTAATTTGTTATGCGGTTAAAGCCAACTCCAATCTTGGCGTACTGAACGTTCTGGCACGTTTAGGTTCAGGCTTTGATATTGTCTCACAAGGTGAGCTGGAACGCGTCATTGCCGCTGGCGGCGATCCGGCGAAGGTGGTATTTTCCGGTGTCGGTAAAACGGCAGTGGAAATGAAACGGGCGCTGGAGCTTGGCATTAAATGTTTCAATGTTGAATCCGAACCTGAACTGGCGCGTTTAAATCAGGTGGCGGCAGAGCTTGATGTTGTTGCACCGATTTCACTGCGTATTAACCCGGATGTGGATGCAAAAACGCACCCGTATATCTCAACCGGATTGCGGGACAATAAATTCGGTATCGTGTTCGAGCGGGCGATCGAAGTCTATCGCCTGGCGCATAGCCTCCCGCATCTGGAAGTGGTCGGTATGGATTGCCATATCGGCTCTCAGCTGACCGATATTGAGCCGTTCATTGACGCCACTGATCGCCTGCTGGCACTGATCGATACCCTGAAAGCTGATGGTATCGAGATCGCGCACTTGGATGTCGGCGGCGGTTTAGGGGTCACCTACAACGAAGAGCAGCCACCACTGCCATCGGAATATGCGACGGCACTGTTATCCCGTTTGTCTGATCACTCTGATCTGGAACTGATTTTTGAACCGGGGCGTGCTATCGCGGCCAATGCCGGCGTGTTGCTGACCAGAGTCGAATATCTCAAGCATACCGAGTATAAAAATTTCGCCATTGTTGATGCCGCGATGAATGATTTGATCCGCCCGACCTTGTATCAAGCGTGGCAGGATATCGTGCCGGTCGTACCGCGAGATGGTGAACCCACTGAGTATGACTTCGTTGGTCCCATCTGTGAAACAGGGGATTACATCGGTAAAGAACGCTTGCTCAACCTTGAGCAGGGGGATCTTCTGGCGGTTCGCTCTGCAGGTGCTTATGGTTTTGTGATGTCTTCAAACTACAACACCCGTACACGCGCTGCAGAGATCATGGTTGATGGCAATACCGCTCATGTGGTGCGCGAGCGTGAAAAACTGGTAGAACTATGGCAGTCTGAGCACCTGTTACCGTAGCTGTACTGAATAAATCATAACGATAAGGAACATCATGCAGATTAATTTTTCAAAAATGCATGGGCTGGGCAATGACTTTATGGTGGTGGATTGCGTCACGCAGAATGTATTTTTTTCGCCTGACGCTATCCGGCGATTAGCGGATCGCCACCGTGGGATAGGGTTTGACCAGTTATTGGTGGTTGAGCCACCTTATGATCCTGAAACCGACTTTCATTATCGAATTTTCAATGCCGATGGCAGCGAAGTCGAGCAGTGCGGCAATGGGGCGCGCTGTTTTGCCCGTTTTGTGTGGATGAAGGGGCTTACCAATAAATACCATGTTGCGGTGAGTACCAAAGCCGGCAAGATGCTGTTAAAGCTGGAAAATGATAATCAGGTCACGGTCAATATGGGTGTGCCGGTGTTTGAACCCGGCAAAATCCCGTTCCGGGCTAAGCAGTTCGAAAAGACGTATATTTTGCGTGTCGGAGACAGCACCCTGTTTTGTGGCGCGGTCAGTATGGGCAATCCGCATTGTGTGACGGTTGTTGACGATGTTGATACGGCGGCGGTGGAAACCTTAGGTCCGCTGGTTGAATCCCATGAACGTTTTCCCGAGCGGGTGAATGCCGGTTTCATGCAGGTGATTTCAGCCAATGAAGTGAAGCTGCGGGTCTATGAACGCGGTGCAGGAGAAACGCAGGCCTGTGGCAGTGGTGCCTGTGCTGCCGTGGCAATTGGCCGGGTGCAGGGATTATTAGATGAAAATGTAAAGGTGTGTTTACCCGGCGGTGATTTACACATTCGCTGGGCCGGAGAAGGTCAACCGCTGTATATGACAGGCCCTGTTGCTCACGTCTTTGATGGACAAATAGTACTATGACAGATGTATCACAACTGGGTGAGCTGCCCGTTGCGGCAAACATGCCGTTGAATGATGACGCGGTGGCTGACTTCTTGCTCAGTAACCCCGAATTTTTTACCCGCCAGCCTGAATTGCTGACGCAATTACGTATTCCTCACAGTGAGCGCGGCGCCGTCTCGCTGGTCGAGATGCAACTCGACAGGCTGCGCCACCGGGTTCATGATTTAGAAGGTAATATTGCGAATTTAGTGTCGCTGGCGACGAAAAACAGTGAGCTGTTTACGGTGTTTTCTCAAGCACAGCAACAGCTTTTTCAGACTCATAATATTTATCAGGCAATGGGCGTGCTGGGTGAGCTGAGTGAGCAACTGCAGCTTGAGTTCAGTCTGCGCTTGTTTGACAGTCAGGATCAGCAGCTGTTTTTAGATCGGAAAGTGTTTGAGAGCTTTCGCGTGTCCCGTTTGTCGCACCGCCCGGTTTATCTTGGCCGCCTGCGCAAATCTGAAAGTGAGCTGTTGTTTGAACAGCCGCCGCAGCTGGGCTCTTTTGTGGTGTTGCCTTTGGGGATGAATTATCAGATTGGGGTGCTGAGCTTTGCCTGCCCAGATGGAGGTCATTTTCAGCCGGATATGGATACCTTGTTTGTTGAACAGTTAGGGTTGATCCTGACGCGTTTAATTCACCACTGGGAATACAGCCGAGAGGTGATTGATTGAATCGCTTGCCAGCCAGTTTAGAAAAACCGTTGCAGCGTTTTTATGAATACTTGCGCAGCGAACGTGAGCTGAGTTTACATACCCAGAAGAATTACAAGCGTCAGCTCACCACGATTGCTGAGCAACTGGTCGAACTGGGTGTCAGTGACTGGCAAACGGTCGATGCGGGATGGGTGCGTCAGCTGGCCAGTAAAGGCATGCGTGACGGCCTGAAAGCCAGTAGTTTGTCGATGCGGTTATCCTCGTTGCGCAGCTTTTTTGATTATCTGGTTCGCCAGAAGGTACTGAAGGCTAACCCGGCCAAAGGGGTGGCGGCACCACGCAAAGCCCGTCCGCTGCCGAAGAACCTCGATGTTGATGAGATGGCCCAGTTACTCAATGTTAATGAAGACGATCCGCTGTCGATCCGCGATCGGGCGATGATGGAGCTGATGTACGGGGCCGGGCTACGTCTGGCTGAGCTGGTTAACCTTGATGTCCGTAATATCAGCCTGAGCAAAGGTGATATTCGCGTTATCGGTAAAGGGGATAAAGAGCGTATTGTCCCGTTTGCGGGCTTAGCCCGCGAGTGGGTGGCGAACTGGCTCAAAGTGCGTGGAAGCCTGGCGGCAGCTGATGAGCCCGGCCTGTTTGTGTCTAAGCGGGGCAATCGCATTTCTACCCGCAATGTGCAGAAGCGGATGGCGGAGTGGGGGCAAAAGCAAGCGGTTTCCAGTCATATTAACCCGCACAAACTGCGCCATAGTTTTGCCACCCATATGCTCGAATCCAGTGGTGATTTACGCGCGGTGCAGGAGTTGCTGGGCCATGCCAACCTGTCGACCACGCAAATTTATACCCACCTCGACTTTCAGCACTTAGCCAAAGTGTATGATGAGGCACATCCACGAGCGAAACGCGGTAAGCGTTAGTGACAGAGGAAGCTGATGCAGTTCTATCGAAACCTCCAGCCAGTGAAAGCACTGACGTTTGATTTAGATGATACTTTGTATGATAACGGTCCGGTGATCCGACGTGCAGAGCAGGCAATGCATGACTGGCTGGCGGAGTACCATCCCTGTAGCCATAGTGTCAGCAAGCAAGACTGGACAGCGCTCAAGCATCGCTTAGTGCAAGCCGATCCTATGCTGAAACATAACGTCACCTTATGGCGTCACCAGCTGCTGAAAATCGGGCTGATGCAGCTAGGATATCTTGAACGCCGGGCAGAGCAGGCTGCACAGCATGGTATTGACGTTGTACTGACGGTTCGTAATCAGATTGACGTTCCAGAGGAAACCCATCGCGTACTGACTCAGCTGGCACAGCAAGTTCCTTTGCTGGCGATCACCAATGGTAATGTCGATGCAGATAAAATTGGCTTAGGTCAGTATTTTTCTCGGGTGCTGGTGGCGGGGCGTGATGGTTTAGCCAAGCCCGAGCCGGATATGTTTGCTCAGGCCGCAGCATTGCTCGGATTGTCACCACAGCAGATCTTGCACGTTGGTGATCACTTGGTCACCGATGTTGGTGGTGCGAAGCAAAATGGCTTTCAGGCTTGCTGGTATAACGATCAGGGGCGCCAGCTAAATAACGAACCCAGAATCCGTTATCTGCCGGATGTTGAAATCTGTCAGTTGAAGCGTCTGCTTGATTTGATCTGACCATTCCGACACACCTCTCGCTCACATTGAGTTCCCAGAGGAAGCGCTGAACCTCGGATGTTGAAGTGGTTTGGATATCAATAAGGCGACCACGGGTCGCCTTTTTAACAGTTATTGGATAATAACTGGGTATATATTACTGGATCAAGCTGGGTTTCGGCTCGCTGCCGATGAGCCGGTCGACCGAGAACAGCCCGGCTCCCCAGAACACATTAACCAGTATCATCATGCCCCACAGCTGATGATCATAGAAGCCTTTTTCCCACAGCAACGGGTAAGAGGCCACGGCGATAATATTGAAGACAAACAGCACCAGTGCCATCGGACGGGTAAACAAGCCTAAGGCGAGAACGACCGGTAAGATCAGCTCTGCAGCCGTGCCCATATACGCAGCAATCTGCCAGGGTAGCAGCGGTACCTGATATTCATACTCAAACAAATATAAGGTGCTGTCCCAGCTGGAGTATTTCACCATGCCGGATTTAAAGAATACCCAAGCTACCCACAAGCGCGTAAATAACAATAAGAATGGAATTAAAGGCTCTGCGATACGCTGGCAGATACCATCGATCTGTTTAATGAAATTCAGCATCATTTATCTCCCTGTGGCGCATGATCCCGATCGGTACTATTTAAAGCGGTACTCTTTTCATTAGTACGATCTGAATTAATACTAACGTCTGAAAAAATTTGCCGCTGCACCAGTTCTCCTAACATCGCCAGCATAGCGTCACTGGCTGCACTGAGGCAGTGTTGTTGCTGGCTCAGGGCTATTAATGCGGTAGCAGCCTGATTGGTGTTCATCACCAGGATCTGATCCGGACGATGCTGGATCACTGCCGATTCTGGCTGGTTGATATCGATATCTTCAAAATTATCATCGGCGATCATCTGCCACAGGGTGACGACCGCGAAGTCTGAGTCGAGGCACCGGGTCGGTTGTGGGACTTCAAACTGTAACGCCGGGAAATCAGCTTCCGCTAAGCCCTGCAGTTTGTGCAAAGGAAACCGAGGGTTAATCACCGGCTGGTAGGTGACGCGGTCAACGTACCATTCAAGCAAGGCTAAATCAGCCAGATAAGGCACTGCCTGGCTTAATTCGGCGGTGTCGTTGATGGTCTCAGCTAATCCCTCACCATAATGGCTGACATCCCCTTGCTGCAGAGGATGAGACAGGATGTGCTGGCGTGCCAGTTGGCTGAAGCATTCATCTCCCACCACGGCTTTGACTCCGGGATAGGTTGCCTCTAGGACTTCCGACAAACCGATAATAAAATTGTTACGGTAGACTTGGATCAATTGCTCTGCCGGAAACGGGCCGCTGGCAATCTGTTCGCTGATGTCACTGGGCTGATAATGGAGCGCCTCGGCAAACGCGCGTTGCAGTTGATGCAGAGAGCCATTATGGGATGGCAATTTGGCCATGCGGTGTCTCCTGCATCAGAATCGTGTTGGCCTTATCAGCTTCTGCCAATAACACCGCCAGTTCGGGAATATCTAAATCCCATTCAATCAGAGTGGGCACGGCTCCGTGCTGTTGCACCCATTGGCGATACAGTTGCCAGACAGGCTGACTGACGGGCTTACTGTGAGTATCTATCCAGATCTCTCCGTCATCAAATTGCTTGACGGTAAAGCCGGCGAGATGGATTTCTTTCACCGCAGACGGATCTAAGGCGGCGAGGTATTGGTTGCAGTCAAAGCCATGATTAAAGGCACTGACATAAATATTGTTGAGATCTAACAACAATCCGCACTCGGTGCGTTGTTGTACCTGATGTAAAAACTCCCATTCCGGTATCGCAGAATGTTGAAAACTGAGATAGCTGGAAGGGTTCTCAACCAGAAACTGGCGGCCGAGAAAATTCTGTACCTGATCGACTTTGCGGCAAAAATTATCCAGCGCCTCTTCGGTATAAGGCAGAGGCAGCAGATCGTTAAAAAACTGTCCGTCGACAGAGCTCCAGCTGAGGTGATCAGAAACCGCAATCGGATTAATTTCATCCACCAGCTGCTTTAGCTGCATCAGGTGCTCGCGATTTAACGGATCCGCCGACCCTAAAGAGAGTCCGATACCATGACAGCTGATCGGATAGTGGTCGGCAACCTGGCGTAATTGCTGTCGGGCGATCGATGTCGGAGTGAAGTAGTTTTCACTGTGAATTTCGAACCACCCGATATCAGGCCGCTGCTCTATAACTTGAGATATGTGGGGAGAGCGTAAGCCCACCCCAACCATCTGCTGCTGTGTCAGCAAGCTCAAAATTATTTCGCCTCTGTTGAACCACCGGCCAAACGGTCACACAGCCCTTTTGGTACCATCATGAACGCATCTTTCTGGCCGTCGACCTTTGCGGTTCCTGCGCAAGAGCCGGTTTTCGTTGCACAGTCGTTTTTACCGGCTTTTGCAACACCGTAGCACTTCTCTTTTTCTTCTGCCGCGACAGCTGTGGTCGTTGTCAAAGCGGTACCTGCTAGTGCAAGTAGGCCTGTGAAAGCAGTGGCTACGGCAATGTTAGTCTTTTTCATAATGATTCCTCTTTAATACGCTGACTGTTGCTGTGCTTAGCAACGTTACCTTTCGTTTTGGATGGCGCTTTAAAGCGCTCTCGGAACATAAGAAAGGCTAAGTAGGTATTTAATTTCACTTTTCTTTAACTTTTTTTATCTTGCTTAACAATCGGGCTCAGTCAAGCATAGAACAAAAAGAAAAATGCAAGGAAGAGAGTCGCGGTAAAGTTCTCGAAGCATTCTTAAAATGAGCGGGTATATACCCAAACCATCGAAAGATGCAGAGTTTCGCATCTTGAGGTGATTTGGGTATAATCATTACCATTGTATAAATAACCAGTAGATTGCGATGGACGTTTCACTCCTGTTAGATGGCCTCAATGACAAACAAAGAGAAGCGGTGGCTGCGCCGTTAGGTAACCACCTCGTGCTGGCGGGTGCTGGCAGTGGTAAAACCCGTGTGCTCGTCCATCGTATTGCATGGTTAATGCGGATTGAGCAGGCATCGCCTTATTCAATCATGTCAGTGACGTTTACCAACAAAGCGGCTGCTGAAATGCGCGGGCGTATCAATGAATTGATGCAAGGCTCTTCAGCCGGAATGTGGAACGGCACCTTCCACGGTCTGTGCCACCGCATGCTGCGTGCCCATTATCTGGATGCCCGGTTGCCGGATGATTTCAATATTCTCGATTCGGACGATCAGATGCGCTTGCTGCGCCGTTTGATCAAAGCGCAGAACCTGGATGAAAAACACTGGCCAGCGCGTCAGGCCGCCTGGTACATCAACGGCAAAAAAGATGAAGGCTTACGCCCGGCCAACATCGAGACGTTTAGCGATCCGGTGGAAAAAACCTGGCTGCGGGTGTATACCGCGTATCAGGAAGCGTGTGATCGTGCCGGTCTGGTTGATTTTGCCGAGTTGCTGCTGCGTGCCTTTGAGTTAGTGCGTGATAACAAGCACATCCGTGAGCATTATCAGGCGCGCTTTAAACACATACTGGTCGATGAGTTTCAGGATACCAACAACATTCAGTTTGCCTGGCTGCGCCTGATGGCCGGGGCTGATTGTAATGTGATGATCGTGGGTGATGATGATCAGTCAATTTACGGCTGGCGCGGTGCTCAGGTCGAGAATATCCAGCGTTTCCTGCGTGATTTCACCAATGCATCTTCGATCTTCCTTGAACAGAACTACCGTTCGACGGGCAACATCCTAAACGCTGCCAATGAGCTTATAGCCAATAACAACGAGCGGATGGGCAAGAACTTATGGACGGAAGGTGCAGAAGGTGAGCTGATTTCACTTTACTCGGCATTCAATGAACTGGATGAAGCCCGCTTTTCGGTCGGTAAAATTAAAGAGTGGCGCGAGAAAGGCGGCACGTTAAGTGACACGGCCTTTTTATA
The DNA here is from genome assembly GCF_050337085.1 of Photobacterium sagamiensis. NCBI lineage: Bacteria > Pseudomonadati > Pseudomonadota > Gammaproteobacteria > Vibrionales > Vibrionaceae > Photobacterium > Photobacterium sagamiensis. Next base: position 43,464 of record NZ_JAKJSP010000027.1, read on the forward strand.
CCGGAGCAATGCCCAGTCACGGGTACTGGAAGAAGCGTTAATTCAAGCGGGTTTACCGTACCGAATTTATGGTGGCATGCGTTTCTTCGAACGTCAGGAAATCAAAGATTCACTGGCTTATTTACGTTTGACGGCTAATCGTAATGATGATGCCTCGTTTGAGCGGGTGGTCAATACGCCAACCCGTGGTTTGGGTGATCGCACGTTGGAAACCATTCGTCTGGCCGCGCGGGATCGCGGGGCGACGATGTGGCAGGCCTGTATTGCCCTGCTGGAAGAGCAGGTACTGGCGGGGCGTGCCGCAAACTCACTGCGTCGCTTTATCGAACTGATCAATGCGCTGGAAGACGACACCCGTGAACTGCCCTTGTTCCAGCAAACGGATACCGTGATCCGCAATTCGGGTCTGCGGGCGATGTATGAACAAGAGAAAGGTGAAAAAGCCCAGGCGCGTATTGAAAACCTGGAAGAGCTGGTGACGGCAACACGTCAGTTTGAAGTGCCGGAAGAAGCGGAAGAGATGAGTCCGTTGTCTGCGTTCTTGTCACATGCGGCATTAGAAGCTGGTGAAGGTCAGGCTGATGACTTTGAAGATGCCGTGCAGCTGATGACTATGCACAGCGCTAAAGGCTTGGAGTTCCCGGTTGTCTTTATGGTCGGTGTGGAAGAGGGGATGTTCCCGAGCTCGCGTACCACCGAAGAAGTGGGCCGTTTAGAAGAAGAACGCCGTCTGTGTTACGTGGGCATGACCCGTGCAATGCAGAAACTCTACATCACCTATGCGGAAATGCGCCGTCTCTACGGTAAAGATAATTTTCATAAGCCATCGCGTTTTATTCGTGAAATTCCGACGGAATATGTTGAAGAAGTGCGGATGAAAGCGCAGGTGTCGCGTCCTGCCAGCAGCGGCCGGTTCAGCCAGACTCAGGTCAATGACAATTTCAACCAAACCGGATTCAGCTTAGGCCAGCGGGTACAACATACAAAATTTGGTGAAGGTACCATCATTAACTTTGAAGGTAGCGGTGCCCAGAGCCGGGTACAGGTTGCCTTTAACGGTGAAGGGATCAAATGGCTGGTTACTCAGTACGCCAAGCTTCAGCCGATGTAATACCAATCAAGGCGAAGTAAGCCAAAGTGACTGCCGATTAAAAAGCCCCTCCCATACGAGTTATTACTTGTATGTGAGGGGCTTTTGGTTTTTATCCGCGGTCATTTACCGGGCGATCACTTTACCTTCGCGGCGAGGATCGGCCGCGCCAATGAGCTGCTTGCCATCAAGACGAATGGCTTGAATCCCGGAGTTGAGCGGTTTGATTTTGATCTTAAAACCAAGTTGCTCCAGCTTGGGGGCCCATTGTTCGGCGGTGGTGCCTTGTTCCAATTCAAACGCGCCAAAACGGTTGTTCATGTTCGGCAGATTGATCGCCTGCTGCAGGTTTAAGCCCCAATCGAGATGGCCGATCAGGGTTTTGGCAACATAGCCGATGATTTGGCTTCCGCCCGGCGAGCCAATCGCCAGGTAGGGCTGATCGTCTTTTAATACGATGGTCGGTGCCATGGACGAGCGAGGGCGCTTGCCTGGCTCAATACGGTTGGCAATGGGGGCGCCATCAACATGGCTACGAAACGAAAAGTCGGTTAATTCATTGTTGAGCAGAAAACCGCGCACCATCAGGCGTGAGCCAAAGCCATTTTCAATGGTGGTGGTGATCGACACCATGTTGCGCTCTTTATCGACAATCGAGAAATGGCTGGTTGATGGCAGCTCCAGTGATTCATCCGGTGCGTAGCGCATGCTATGTGACCAGAATGGTGTTCCTGCTTTCGCATCGGCTAATGCTCTTTCTCCTTTGAGCTGAGTCGCACGCTGTTCAATATAGGCGGGGGCGAGTAACCCTTCTGTTGGCATAGGAACGTAGTCGCTATCAGCCATAAAGCGGCCGCGATCGGCAAAAGCGAGGCGTGATGCATCACCGAGCAAACGCCAGCTTTGAACATTGTGCGGGCCCAGTTTCTCCATTGGGTAATGGCTGAGCATCGCCATGATCTGTCCGAGTGTTAATGCTCCCGAGCTTGGGGGCCCCATCCCGCAAATAGAGTACTGGCGATACGGAGCGCAGATCGGCTGGCGTTCTTTTACCTGATAGGTTGCCAGATCCATAATACTCAGTACCCCAGGATTGCCTTCGGCCTCGCGTACCGTTTTAACGATGTCTTTGGCGATCGGTCCATGATAGAAGGCGCTGGCACCTTTTTCGGCGATCTGGTTTAACGTCTCGGCATAAACGGGATTTTTCAGGGTTTGTCCGGCTTTGATTGGTGAGCCATCCTGGTTGAAGAAGTAGGCTTTACTCTCGGCTGAGCGCTGCAAGTATTCCTGATCGCTTTCGACTAATTTGGCTAAACGAGGACTCACGGTGAAACCTTCCAGCGCCAGTGTCATCGCCGGATCAAACAGTGCTTTCCACGGCAGTTTGCCTAAACGCTGATGTGTATGCCACAGCAGTTTGACGGTACCCGGCGTGCCTACGGAGCGGCCGCCAACTACGGCATCAAAGAAGGCCAGTGGTTCGCCTTTATTATTCTGGAATAAACGTGGGGTGGTGGCATATGGCGCTTTTTCGCGGCCATCAAAGGTCGTGAGGGCTGCTTTTTCGGCATCCCAGTAAACCAGGAAGGCACCGCCGCCAATGCCTGACGACTGTGGCTCGACTAAACCGAGTACCAGCTGGGTTGCCACCATGGCATCAATCGCATTGCCCCCCTGACGTAACATGGCGGCACCCGCCTCACTGGCGTAGGGGTTGGCTGCTGCAACCATCCATTCGGTGCCCGTCACTAATGTTTGCTGGCTTAATCCTGTGGCAGCTTCGGGAGCGACACTGTCTGCGCTCTGTTTTTTAGCCAGACAAGACGGGGCTACCAGCCCGATGGCTATCCATATCGCCAGGTAAGATGCTTTCCACCGTCCAACTGCTTTCCATTGCATAGTGCTTTCCCTTCTCGCATGCTAATTGCCCAGGTAGCATACAGAGTGACAGTGAGTGCTGGCAGTGTCTGATTATTAAACGTTTTTTGTGCTCGTTCTCAAGTATTTTCGTCCTTTAAGTCACTATGCATCGATTTACAGTTGCTGGATTAGATTGAACAGGATCATGCTGCCGATAGTGACAAATAACAAACCGCAAATGGCATCAATGTAAGGTGTCCAGTGCTGGAGTTTTTGCTGCATACGTTGTCCTGTCAGCAACCAGGCTAACATCGCAAACCAGAGGAATGCGGTTAACCATAAAATGGCAATGGCCGTCATTTTACCGCCGAACGACATATCAACCGGCACCAGGGTCGAGAGCAGACTGATGAAAAAGACCAACGCTTTCGGGTTGAGAATGTTGGTGGTAAAGCCTTTGGCTAATGCTTGTTTACGGTTGGCAATCACCCGCTGCGGTGTTGCCGGTTTCTGAGGGCTGGAAGCCGGACGCAATATCGGTAGCAGTACACTTTTGACCGCACAAACGCCTAACCACAGCAAGTAGCATCCGCCTGCCGCTTGTAAGGCCGCAAACAGCATAGGTTGCTGGTGGATCAGCAGACTGGCACCGGTCAGGCTTAAAATTGAGTGCAGTAAAATCCCCAACGATAAGCCAAGGGCAATGGTGATCCCGGTTTGCCGACCATAGCGACCGGCATTTTGCACCACTAAGGCGAAATCCGGTCCCGGACTCATTAAGGCAATAACATGGACGGTAAGTAGGGTTAGTAGTGTCGTGACTTCGTGCATAGTGACTCGCTGTACTCAATTTTCTACGGTAGAACGGCAGGTATTGCCTTATGTCTGTAGCATGACGGATGCGGGAAGTGGTTGCTTGTAAAAAAATGACAGGGAGAAAAATATCTCAATGGCGTTAGTTAGGTTGTCTCTTAAGATCAGTACACCATAAGCCAAGGTGATGCGGCTTGTGAAAAATTTACAGGCCGCACGGAATGATCAGGCTGATGGCAATAGTTTTCGGCTACGGCGATGGCTCTTAATGCCATCGAAGCTAAACAGTACCAATGCTGCCCAGATAAACACAAAGGTCATACCGTTATCTAAGCTAAAAGGCTCGTCGTAGATCAAAACCGCCAGTAAAAACATCAAACTTGGACCGATGTATTGAAAAAAGCCTAAGGTGGACAGTTTCAGCTTGGTCGCCGCGCCGGTAAAACAGAGTAGTGGCAAGGTGGTGACAATGCCTGCCGCCATTAACAGCAGATTCAGGTTTAACGGATTGTCGGCAAAGCTGGCAGTCGGGCTGTCGGTGATCAGCAGAATGTAAATGGCCGCCAGTGGTAACAATACACAGGTTTCGAGAAATAACCCGGTCTGGGCATCCAGATTAATCTTCTTACGTAGTAAGCCATAACAGCCGAAACTACCGGCTAGCGCCAGGGCAATCCAAGGCAGTGAGCCAAATTGGATCAGTTGGACGGCGACCCCACAGGCGGCCAGAGCCACCGCAACCCATTGCAATGAGCGTAGACGTTCACCTAAAAACAGCATCCCTAAAATTACATTTAATAAGGGATTAATGAAGTAGCCTAAACTGGCATCCAGCATGTAGTTGTTATTAACCGCCCAGATGAAGATCAGCCAGTTAGTTCCCACTAACAGTGCTGTAGCCGTCAGCATGATGAGGGTTTTCGGTTGGCGGAGAATCGCTCGTATCTTGCCCCAGCCTTTGCTGAGATAAATCAAACCCGCCAGAAAGAAAAAAGACCAAATCACCCGGTGACTGAGAATTTCTAACGCACTGACCTGTTGTAACGCTTTAAAATATATCGGGGCGATCCCCCACATGGTGTAAGCGGCTAGGGCGAGGGTCACACCGCGTTGGGTTTTTTGGGCTTGTTCTTCCATGATTATCCAGTTGGTTGTTTTATAAATTCAAGTCGATTGGCTGATTTTTTCTAGAAAGTGATGCGTGAGCAGTATAAGGGGTGGCTGCCAATAATGACTACTTCTTTTCGACGGGCTGTTTTGATGATTGCTCACATCTCGCTAATGACATCAATGGGTCTGCTTCTTATGCGGCTGACAGTACGTTGAGTCGTTCACTGAATATCGCATCTTGAGGTGGTTTGGGTATAGAATAGCTCGCCCCGATATTAAAAGAGTCGTTCTATGTCATCTAGCAGCACCGCGGTTTGTCAGTCAGCACCGTTACCATCCAGTGAGCAAGTCTTGCAGGATGTCTTTGGTTATCAGTCATTTCGGGTTGGCCAGCAGGAAGTCATAGAAGCGGTTGCCGATGGCCAGGATTGCTTAGTGATCATGCCAACCGGCGGTGGCAAGTCACTGTGTTATCAGATCCCTGCGTTGATGCTGCCAGGCATCACACTGGTGATCTCGCCATTGATTTCATTAATGAAAGATCAGGTCGATCAGCTTAATGTCAACGGGGTGGCAGCGGCATACCTGAACTCGACAATGTCGCGAGAGGCGATGATGGAGACCTATCGCGCCATGCGCGAAGGGGAGCTGAAGCTGGTTTATGTCTCGCCGGAACGGGTGTTAATGCGGGACTTTATCGACCGTCTGTATGAGATGCCACTGAGCATGGTCGCGGTGGATGAAGCCCATTGTATTTCCCAATGGGGCCATGATTTCCGCCCTGAATATGCGGCACTGGGTACGCTTAAACAGCATTTCGACAATTTGCCGATCATGGCGCTGACGGCCACCGCCGACGACACGACCCGCAGCGATATTATTAGCCGCCTTGGCTTAGCTCATCCCCATTCTTACCTTGGCAGCTTTGATCGTCCGAATATTCGTTACACCTTGTTGGAAAAGCACAAGCCATTGGCACAGTTGACGCGTTATCTGAGCGGGGTACGCGGTCAGTGTGGCATCGTCTATTGCAATAGCCGGAAGCGGGTCGAGCAAATTACCGAAAAGTTGTGTGACAACGGTATTCGTGCGGCGGCGTATCATGCAGGGCTGGATCATGAAGAACGTGGCCGGGTGCAGGAAAGTTTTCAGCGTGATGATATTCATATCGTCGTTGCGACAGTCGCTTTCGGGATGGGCATAAACAAACCCAATGTCCGCTTTGTTGTGCACTATGATATCCCGCGTAATATTGAATCCTACTATCAGGAAACCGGCCGGGCCGGACGAGATGGCCTGCCTGCGGAAGCGGTAATGTTCTACGATCCGTCGGATCTGGCCTGGTTGCGCCGTTGCCTGGATGAAAAAGAAGAAGGGCCGCAAAAGCAGGTCGAAAGTCATAAACTCAATGCGATGGGTGCGTTTGCCGAAGCGCAAACCTGTCGTCGTCAGGTATTGCTGAACTATTTTGGTGAATATCGTGAAGAGCCTTGCGGCAATTGCGATATTTGTCTTGATCCGCCAAAGCAGTTTGATGCTGTTGAAGTGGCGCAAAAGGCGCTGTCATGTGTTTATCGGGTCAATCAGAGCTTTGGTATTGGTTATGTGGTGGAAGTACTGCGCGGGATGCAAAACCAGCGTATTCGCGAACATGGCCACGATAAACTCACCACTTATGGTATCGGTCGCGAGCACAGCCATGAGTACTGGGTCAGTATTTTACGTCAGCTGATCCACCGCGGTTTTCTCAACCAGAATATTTTGCGTAGCTCGACGCTGCAACTGACCGAAAAAGCCCGTTCTGTGTTAAGGGCGGAAATTGAACTTGAATTGGCGGTTCCGCGTCTGGATGTTGCTGCGCGCAGTGCCAAAAGCGATAAGATGGCGAATCGTCACTATGATAAGGCGTTGTTTGCCAAGTTGCGTAAATTGCGTAAAGCCATCGCCGATGAAGATGATCTGCCACCCTACGTGGTGTTCAATGATGCCAGCCTGATGGAGATGGCGGAAATGCTGCCGACATCTCAAGGGGAAATGCTGGCGGTGAATGGCGTCGGCCATCGTAAGCTGGAAAAATACGGTAATGCCTTCCTGGGTGTGATCGAAGCGCACCTGATGGCAGGACTCAACGACCGATAAAAAATGCCGGACGCGTAAAGTCCGGCAACAATGCGTTGAAGAAGGAATAAAAATGATGGCATCACAGTCTGCCTCCGGCGAATTTTTCTTTACCCGTGAATTAGATTTGGTTCATAGCCGCCTGCTGTTATCTGGCCCTGAATTTGATTTTGATAGCTTTCCTGAAATTGCCGAGTTGTTGTTAACACGTATTGATGCCTGTCTGATTGAGCGGGAACTGAATGCTGATTTGCATATCTGGCTGATCGATTTTGAAGGTAGCCGATTGATGCTGAAAGGGGAGCACTACTCTGGCGCATTATGGCTAGAAACGTTGTCACCGGCCGATAGCGATACCCTCTCTTTCATTGCCAGCCTTCTGCCACAACAACTTAGCCTGATGGACTGAAAGCCGCTGCAGATATTTACATGCTGGTCGTCGCCATAAACAGAGTATATAATCGCCGCCTTCGGTCACTGCGGTGTGGTATGAGAGCCAGACAGTGGTGGTATTTTGGGTTCCCTCTCCCCCAATGACAAAAAGGTCTGATTATGACTAGATCTCAATTTTCACCAGTACAACAATTTACTTCAGTACAACAGCGTAAAGCCCTTTCTTTTCTGGTTCTGTTTCACCTTCTGATCATTGCCTCCAGTAATTATCTGGTGCAGCTGCCATTTACGGTTTTTGGTTTTCACACCACCTGGGGCGCGTTTACCTTCCCGTTTATTTTCCTGGCAACAGATTTAACCGTGCGTATTTTTGGTGCCGTTATGGCGCGTAAGATCATCTTCCGGGTGATGGCTCCGTCACTGGCTATCTCATATGGCTTGTCAGTGCTGTTCTATCAGGGGGAATATCAGGGGATCGCCCACTTAGGTGAGTTCAATCTGTTTGTTGCACGCATTGCGATTGCCAGTTTCATGGCTTACTTGCTGGGTCAGATCCTGGATGTATCGGTATTTAACCGCTTGCGCCAGATGAAGCAGTGGTGGGTAGCACCAACCTGTTCGACTATCTTTGGTAATGCACTTGATACGATCGCGTTTTTTGCGATTGCGTTTTATAACAGTCCGGATCCGTTCATGGCGGCAAACTGGACCGAAATTGCGCTGGTGGATTACACCTTTAAGCTGATCATTAGTCTTGGCTTGTTCGTCCCTGTATATGGTGTGTTGCTGAACTACTTCATAAAGCGTTTAACGACCATCAGTCCCAAGCTTGAGACCCAGAAAGGGCTGATTTAGACTAAAAGAGTTGGCCATGAGCCGGCTTCTTTTATGCCGTGAGTCGTCTACCAACCAGGGATGGGATTGGTATTAGGAGTGAAGTGATGAAGATACGTCAGGCAAGTGTGGCTGAAGCAGCAGCGGTACTGGCCCGCATTGGTGAGTTTGCAAAACCTGCGGATGAGACGGCTTTGCAGGCTAGGCTAAGAGGCCGGCAGCCATTGATCCTGGTTGCCGAGCAGGATGAGCAATTGGTTGGGGTCAAGATTGGTTACCGTCTGTCGGAGACGTGTTTTTATAGCTGGCTGGGTGGTGTAGCGCCCGAAGGGCGTTGTGGTGGTGTGGCCCAGTCTCTGCTTGAAACACAGGAAGCCTGGGCGGTAGAGCAAGGCTTTGAGGAATTACGGGTCAAGTCTCGTAACCGCTTTCCGGCGATGTTGAGGCTGTTGCTAAGAAACGGTTATCTCATTGAGCATATGGAGAAAAAAGACGGACTGGAAGACTATAGGCTGCATTTTGTGAAGATACTGGCGACCAAATGACAACTGTTATCAACAAAGTGCTTGCAACTTAAATGAGAATGGTTACTATTAGCGGGCGTTCGGGCGAGAGGGGAAAGACTACACCACTTGTTTTGAAGGCACGACATTGCTCACATTGCTTCCAGTGTACTTCAGCGACGGTTGAATGTTTTTAGTGTAGGGCTGAAAACAAAAAACACCACTTCTGCTGAGCGGCGCCGACTTATTCGTTTTTAAGAACTTAAGTGGCGCCGCTTTTTCTTTGTTTATGCTAACTGTACCAGCTGTTTGACCAGTTTATTGATCCCGCTTGCCGCTTCAGAAATATTGCCTGCCAGCATATATGCCGGGGTCGTCAGTAACCGACGTTTCTGATCGAGTACAAAGTCATTCACCGGACAGTTAATATGCTCCCCCCCCATTTCATTAAATGTATTTGCTATGTCAGCATCATTCCCTATGGTCCCTTTTGCTCCCGATCCGTAAATGGCCGGAATCAATGTTGGGGATATACACAAGTAACCCGCCGGTTTTTCTTCCAGCGCGAAAGCCTGGCAGGCCTTTTTGACATCAGGGTTGATCTCACAATCGGCACCTTTGAAGGCGAAATCAGACAGGTTTTTTGCAGCACCAAAGCCACCAGGAATGAGCAGTGCGTCAAAATCACGAGCATTTAAGTTTGCGACATCTTCAATATTACCCCGGGCGATCCGTGCAGCTTCCACTAAGACATTGCGGGTTTCTGTGGTCGGCTCTCCCGTTAAATGGTTGATGACATGGTATTGATCAATGTTGGGAGCGAAGCAGTGCCAGCTGGCTCCTTCTTGTTCAATCGCCAGTAGAGATAATACGGCTTCGTGGATTTCTGTACCGTCGAAAACGCCAGAACCGCTTAAAATTACCGCAATTTTCTTCATTTTGGCCTCCTTCCTAGTCATTTTTGTCGTTTTTTACTCTCAGATATTCTTATTTCAGATCGGTCTGTTAACTTTTTCCACAATTAATGATCATTTTAGGATCGAGGATCACTTTTTGCTTGTGCGGGCAAGTTATTGATATTTATTGTTTTATTTGGCGATTGCTGGTTTTATTATATTGTTGATCAATTCAGTGAAATTAAATACTAACAAAGTTATCCACAGATAATCGGCGGCAGGTGGAAAACATCAGTTAACACTTACAGGCTCTCATGGCATTCTAGTCGCTCATTGACAAATTTTGCTATTTTCAGCGTTGAATGAAGTAAAATCTGTGTGATGAAGTACTTCTACTTAACTCTTTCATCCCCGGATATAAGAATACCTTTATGGCAACTATCCCAGAAAACCCCCTGATCCTGATTGATGGATCGTCTTATCTTTATCGTGCTTATCATGCTGCTCCCAACTTTACTAATTCTGACGGTGAGCCAACAGGTGCGGTCTATGGTGTTGTTAATATGCTGCGTAGTTTGCTGCGTCAGTTTTCCACCGAGCATGTGGCGGTGATCTTTGACGCCAAGGGCAAGACTTTTCGTGATGATATGTACTCGGAATATAAGGCGAATCGTCCACCAATGCCGGATGATCTCCGAAGCCAGATTGAACCTCTGCATGCTGTGATCAAGGCAATGGGGTTGCCGCTGATCTCGATATCCGGGGTAGAAGCTGATGATGTGATCGGAACGTTAGCAACCCAGGCATCAAAGGCTGGCATGCCAGTACTGATCAGCACTGGCGATAAAGATATGGCACAGTTGGTTGATAAGCATGTCACATTGATCAACACCATGACAGATGTTGTGATGGATCCTGCCGGGGTTGTGGATAAATTTGGCATTGGCCCGGAGCTGATCATCGACTATCTCGCGCTGATGGGTGATAAGGTCGATAACATTCCGGGTGTGCCGGGAGTCGGAGAGAAAACCGCGAAGGCCTTATTAACCGGTATTGGTGGCCTTGATGATCTTTATGCCAACTTAGAGGCGATTCCGGCGTTAGGCTTCCGTGGCTCGAAAACCATGCCGAAGAAGTTGGAAGACAATAAAGATGCAGCATATATGTCTTATCAGCTGGCAACCATTAAACTGGATGTCGAGCTAGATAGCGCGCCGCAAGATCTTCGTAAAGGCGAACCTGATACCGATGCGCTAACGAGTTTATTTGGTAAGTTACAGTTCCGTCGCTGGCTAGCAGAAATGCTCGATGGTGGTGACGGTAAAATTGTTGCTTACGAAAAAGCGGCAGAGTCGGCAGCAGAAAAAAAAGTGGTGGCCCCAACCATTGATCGCAGTGGTTATGAAACCGTGTTAGATGAAGCCGGTTTTAACGCTTGGCTAGAAAAACTCCAGGCTGCAGATGTGGTCGCCTTTGATACCGAAACCGATGGTCTGGATTACATGACCGCGGATCTGGTGGGTGTTTCATTTGCTGTAGAAGAAGGTAAAGCGGCATATGTTCCTGTCGCTCATGACTATTTGGATGCACCAGAGCAGCTGGATCGCGACTGGGTATTGGCTCAGCTTAAGCCATTGCTGGAAGATCAGGAACAGGTGAAAGTCGGCCAGAACCTGAAATTTGATGCCAGTATTCTTGCGCGTTACGACATTGAGATGCAGGGAATTAAGTATGACACCATGCTGGAGTCATACGTGTTTAACAGCGTGGTCGGGCGCCATGATATGGACAGCCTGGCCCTGCGCTACCTTGAGCACAAAAATATCAGCTTTGAAGACATTGCCGGTAAAGGTAAAAAACAGCTGACGTTTAATCAAATTGATTTAGAGCAGGCCGGTCCTTATGCCGCTGAAGATGCTGATATCACGCTACGCTTGCATAACATGCTCATTGCTAAAGTAGAAGCCAATGCGCAGTTGAAGTCGGTATTTGAAGACATTGAAATGCCGCTGGTGCCGGTACTGTCGCGTATCGAGCGTACCGGTGTTTTGATTGATAGCATGCAATTGAGCGCGCAATCTTCAGAAATTGCAGTACGTCTTGATGAGCTTGAGAAAAAAGCATTCGAGATTGCAGAGCAAGAATTTAATTTAAGTTCCCCCAAACAGTTACAAGCGATATTTTTTGAGAAAATGGGTTTGCCTGTTTTGAAGAAAACCCCATCCGGCACCCCTTCGACCAATGAAGAAGTGTTGCAGGAACTGGCGTTAGACTATCCATTACCCAAACTGATCCTGGAATACCGCAGTCTGGCCAAACTGAAATCAACTTATACCGATAAGTTGCCGAAGATGGTCAACCCATCAACGGGTCGGGTGCATACTTCTTATCACCAGGCCGTGACAGTAACAGGGCGTCTGTCATCGAGCGATCCTAACCTGCAGAATATACCTGTTCGTAATGAACAAGGCCGCCGCATTCGTCAGGCTTTCATTGCACCGAGCGGGTATAAAATTCTGGCTGTCGATTATTCACAGATCGAACTGCGGATCATGGCGCACCTGTCAGGCGATAAAGCCCTGCTGGATGCGTTTCAGCAGGGTAAAGACATTCACGCGGCAACCGCTGCCGAGATCCTGGGCTTACCGATTGAGTCGGTAACCACTGAACAACGTCGTCGTGCCAAAGCAATCAACTTCGGTCTGATCTATGGCATGAGCGCGTTTGGCCTGGCGAAACAGCTGGGGATGGGACGTAACGAAGCACAAGACTATATGAATGTGTATTTCGAGCGTTACCCGGGTGTGCTGGAATATATGGAAAGCACCCGCACGACAGCGAGTGAGCAAGGTTATGTTGAAACCTTATTCGGTCGTCGTTTATATCTGCCAGACATTAAGTCACGTAATGGTCTGCGCCGCAAAGCCGCAGAGCGCGCTGCCATCAATGCGCCAATGCAGGGCACGGCCGCCGATATTATTAAACGCGCGATGGTATTGGTGGATCAGTGGATTTTGCAACAGGATGCGGATCGTGTACGGATGTTAATGCAAGTACATGACGAACTTGTCTTTGAAGTACAGGAATCTGAACTGGAAGCGGTATCGCAGGAAGTGCGCCGTCTGATGGAATCCGCCGCGGAACTGGCAGTACCGCTGATTGCTGACGCGGGCTTCGGTGACAACTGGGATCAGGCCCATTAAGGGTTTCAAGTTTTCTCGCTGACAATGAAAAAATGAAAGCCGACACTGTGTCGGCTTTTTTTTTGCATTAAATAAATGCTCGCTAAATTACCTGTTGTAAAATTTAGTTACGAATGCGTGAAAAAAAACTACAACTTTTACTTTTCTTATCTGCTCAATTGATATACAGTTATCTGCGTAGGGTACAGAGGTAAGATGTTCTATCTTTCAGACCTTTTGTTTCACGTTATTGGATTTGGCTGATTCAGCCGCCCTGGTCGTTTGACCAGGGCGTTTTTTATTTCAGCATCCCAAAAAATCTCCTTTCTGTTTTATTTCTTCTTTTTGCAATCAATCTAGCTGCTAATGTGGCGGACTTTCGCTATCTAAATTTCGACCTTTGTTTTCATTTCCGCCTTAACTTCGCTCGTTTTATAACCGAATGTCTAATGTTCGGCCTGATTTATGCCGGTTGGCCACTCTGTGGTGATATTGAGAGAGCAAGTCTATTGAGTATCTGCATTTTTATTGATCTGAAATTAGAGTAATTACTTTAATTTTAATCTGAAGGGGTTATAATGTATTGGCTTCTTGTTCATATTTGTTATTGGTAGCGGGTCCATTAGACCGGCTAGCCTGCAAAGACGTGAAATAGCCATCCTTTCTGTTGAGGATGGCTTTTTTTTGTCTGTGAGTTAATGTTGTAATTAACTTCCATAAAAATCGGCTGTTGATGGTGAAAAAAGCCACTTAATTCCCTCCGCAAAATAATCAGCTGGAAATTGGTCAATAAACCATTGGTATGTGGGGTTTGGGTGGGGATATTGCGGAAATCACGCCATTATGCCCGGTGAAAGAACCAGCAAAAACGGCATAAAGCACTTGCGTTGGGTGGGAAAATCATTGATGCTTTCTGGACAAAAACAAAAAAACCTCCTATTTCTCTCCCGTTGCCCCACCTGGAAGGTGGGGAATTTTTATGGCCCTGTCCTTAGCGCCATTTTCAACTGAAAAGCGTTAATGATTATTCATTATTATCGCTTATTGCAGCATCTGTATTGCCATGTTCTGCTGCTGCCAGCATTTGCTGGCGTTCCAGTTCAGGTGCAAACCATGAATCCAGCTTGCGACGAACCTGATCAAGACCAATTCCCTTCAGTGAAGAGAACAGCTCGATTTGTACATCACCACCAAAAGACTTTGCGGATTCGCGTACTTTTAGTAATTGTGATTTACGTGCACCGCTTTTCATTTTGTCAGCTTTAGTTAACAGCACTAAAACCGGAAGGCGGCTTTCGATCGCCCAGAAAATCATTTGCTGGTCGAGATCTTTCATTGGGTGGCGGATATCCATTAAGACCACCAAGCCTTGCAGGCATTCACGTTTCTGCAGGTATTCACCCAGCGCTTTTTGCCATTTAATCTTCATTTCTAATGGCACTTGAGCAAAACCGTAGCCCGGTAAATCGATTAGATTACATCCTTGAGTTACCTCAAACATGTTAATTAATTGTGTCCGTCCTGGGGTTTTCGATGTACGCGCTAAGCTTTTCTGATCGGTAATGCGGTTCAGTGCACTTGACTTACCTGCATTGGAGCGGCCAGCAAATGCGATCTCAACGCCTGTATCTTGTGGCAAGTGGCGAATATCTGGTGCACTTGTGATGAAGCCTGTATTTCTGTAGTTGAGAGGTTGATTCACTGTTAACTCCGTCAAGTCTTCATGTAGTCGACTGATTACTTTTATGTGAAATTGTGTAAAATGTACCAAACCGTGCTCGGTTTGTGGCCGCATTGTATACCATGTTACTGAGCATTACTTGTGGTACTGGAAGCTCTATAATTATAAACGGAATGTCATGAAGAAATTAGCACTGATATTGACTCTTCTTGCCAGTTGCTCAGCCTGGGCCCAGGGAGATGCAGAAGCTGGAAAAGCGAAAGCTGCAGTATGTGCCGCTTGCCACGGCGCCGATGGTAATAGCATGATTGCGCAATATCCTAAAATTGCTGGCCAGCACTCTGGCTATCTTGAAAAGCAGCTCAAGGAATTCAAGTTAGCGATGTCTACGGGTGGTAAGCAAGGCCGTAACGATCCGGTGATGGGCGGTATGGCAATGCCATTGTCTGAGCAAGACATGGCAGATTTAGCCGCTTATTTTTCAACATTATCAATATCGGATAACATCACGCCGGAATCTTCGGTAGCCGTTGGCCAGCAGCTTTATCGTTTTGGTGATCCTGAACGCGGCATTGCAGCCTGTACGGCCTGCCATGGTCCTCGCGGTAATGGCACCAGCCTGTCGGGTTTCCCGAAAATATCGGGTCAGCACGCTGAATACGTGAAAATTCAACTTGAGAAATTCCGTTCCGCCCAGCGTAATAATGATATGAACGAGATGATGCGCTCGGTTGCGGCAAAACTGTCAGATGATGAAATCACCTCTCTATCTCAGTATGTGGGTGGTCTACACTAAGTGCTCACATTTCAGTGTTGGAATTTAAAAGGCAGCTTTCCGCTGCCTTTTTGCTACTTGTCCCGCGGCAAAGGGCGCCTGCAGATTGTGCTTATGGTTAGACGTAGCCGCGAACTGCAATAAATGCAAGTTAGCAACAAAAAGACCAGGACAAATAGTGGAAAATCGATAAATGCTGAGCCGCGTGTAAGAGATCTGCCATTCGTGATGGTGAATGTTGATGAAAGATAATCAGGGTTTAGTTGTCAATGTTCGATGGATCAGCCGCTTAGCCATGTTGAAATAATATTTCAGAAAAAAGGCGTATGTCAGCTACCTTGTATGCCAACTGAATCAGCGTAAAGTATGCCTTGTCGACAGGGAGAGCGGCGAAGGATAGGAAAGCGCCAGGATGGCATGGGCATGAAGCCCGAACTAGCCACATGGATGGTGATTTCAGTTATCAGGACGATAACGTGCTTAATGGATAAGCCGGTTAAGGATAAACCGCATTAACACGGAGTGTGGCACGGAAGACGAAAATTCATCAGGGTGATGAAGAACCATAAGTCTTGCAAGGAAAGCACTAATAACAAAAGGATTGTTGTCAAACCGGGATGTTTATTTACTGGTTAAGGACTGACTAGACAGAATTACAAGCCAATCAATGGCTGCCCCATAGAGCGACAGGTGTATACCTGTCGCTTTTTTCTTTATTGGCTTTCTGTTATGTTTCGGCTTCATTTTTCGGAGGCAGAACGATGCAGACATGCCCACTATGCAATGGCCATTCGGCCAGTGACTTTTCTCAAGATAAACGTCGCGCGTATTTTCGCTGTGAAGATTGCGCAATTATCTTTGCAGATCCGGCGTCTCGACTGTCACCTGAAGAAGAAAAAAACGTTTACGATCAACATGAAAATAACCCGGAAGACGAAAGGTATCGCCGTTTTCTCAATCGTCTTGCCGCGCCGTTAGCCCAGCGAGTCGGTGACAAACCGGGTGAAGGGCTGGATTTCGGTAGTGGCCCCGGCCCGACATTATCCCTAATGTTGACCGAGATGGGGTATAATATGGCGATATATGACCCATATTTTGCTCAAACCCCTTCGGTATTAGAAAAACAATATGATTTTGTTACCTGTACCGAGGCTATTGAACATTTTTACACGCCTGCGAAGGAATGGGGGCTACTGCTTAGCATGGTAAAACCTGGCGGATGGCTGGGGATCATGACGAAGTTAGTAATTAATACAGATGCCTTTGCGCAATGGTATTACAAAAACGACCCAACCCACGTGAGCTTCTTCAGCCAGGATACTTTCCGTTATTTAGCGGAACGTGACGGTCTGGAAGTCGAGTTTGTTGGAAATGATGTGATTTTACTGAGGAAAACCCAGTAATGACCCGTAAGAAAAGAAGTCGCAGTGTAGGATCTGAAGGTCCTGCTGTATACCGCGAAAAATCGACCTCACAAATTGATCTTGAAGCGCGTAAAAGCCAGAAAGACAAAAAGCGTAAAGGCTTGAAATCAGGAAGCCGCCATTCGGCAGGCCTGGATTCAGCGAATCGCGCAAATGGTCAAAAGAAAGACCCGCGTCTGGGCAGTAAAAAGCCGGTACCATTAGTGGTTGATGCGAAACCAACAACCAAGAAAGAGCGACGCCTGAGTGCAGAGCAAGAACTGGCTATGTTGGAAAATGATGCGCAATTGATGGTGTTGTTAGATCGTATCGAAGCGGGTGAAAAGCTCGGTTCAGGCTTGCAGAAGCAAGTTGACCAGAAGTTAGACCGTATCGAACATCTAATGGGACGCTTAGGCCTGCTTGAAGAAGAAGAGCCTGACGTTAACGAAGAAGCGCCGGTACGCAAGGGTGCAAAAACTGATGAAGACCTACTTGATCAGTTTGAGAACATGGATTTAGACTCGTTCGATAAGGAGTAACCGTTGCAGGATAAGACGCTTTGGTTAGGTTTGGCCGGTATTGTTATTGCCGTGCTAGCCATTTATGCGGGGTATTTGTTGTTTAAGCTGTATCAGCAACATCAACGCCATAAAGCATTTCTGGAGCGAGCTAAGCTTCAACAGGCAGAGAAAATAAAAGAACGCAATGACCATATTATGGACAGCGTGTTTATTATTGCCAACGCGGGTAAGCAAGAACAGTGTGATATGTCAGAAATTACCATTCGCTTATATAAGCTGATGGAAGTTTTGCAAGCGGAACAACACATTGATTTTTCCGGTAAATACCCCGCTATGTACGAGCTTTACCAGGTGGTAAGAGAGATGCCGCGTGGTGATGACCGTCAAACGATACAGAAAAAAGAGCGCATGAAGCTCGATCTGCAGCGGATGAAAGCGGAAGCTCGCCTGCAAGAAAGCATCAAGCTTGAGCTGGAAGATATCCTGTCAATGAAAGCTGAATAACCAGAGGCATAAGCCGCGGGTTATAAACGACTACCTGGGTCGACTCGATCCAGGTGGCATTTCTGTCACCATTAACGAGTAAGTAGTCTACATCTTTATTTAGGTGTGGCACACTTGATGATCGTTTATCCCCCCAACAATTACAAATAGCGGAAGTATGTCATGTCAAATGAGCAGATTATTTGGGATCAGGCACTGATAGAAAAATATAACTATTCAGGCCCCCGTTATACCTCATATCCGACCGCCCTTGAGTTTCATGAGGCATTTACGCCAGCGGAATTTGATATGGCTTGTGCGCAGTATCCTGAGCGCAAACTTTCACTGTATGTGCATATCCCGTTCTGCCATAAGCTGTGTTATTACTGTGGCTGTAATAAAATTATTACCCGCCATCAGCATAAAGCAGATCAGTATCTTGATGTGTTAGAACAGGAAATTCGTCAGCGCGCCACGCTGCTTGGTGACCGACAGGTCAGTCAGCTTCACTGGGGGGGCGGTACACCCACATTCCTGACTAAGCCACAAATCAGTCGTCTAATGAGTTTGTTGCGTGATCAGTTCAACTTTGACCCGGATGCGGAAATCAGTATTGAAGTAGACCCGCGTGAAATCGAATTGGATGTGCTGGATCTTCTTCGTGCTGAAGGCTTTAACCGCCTCAGTATCGGGGTGCAGGACTTCAATAAAGAAGTGCAGAAACTGGTTAACCGTGAGCAAGATGAAGAGTTCATTTTTGCCATGGTACAGCGTGCCAAAGAATTAGGTTTCCGTTCAACGAATCTCGATTTGATTTACGGCCTGCCAACGCAGAACCGTGAGCGGTTTGCTAAAACCTTAGAACAAGTGCTGACGATGAAGCCGGGCCGTTTGTCTGTCTTTAACTATGCCCATATGCCAGCCCTGTTTTCTGCTCAGCGTAAGCTTAAAGACGAGCTTCTGCCGAGTGCAAATGAAAAGCTGGGTATCTTGCAAGATACCATTGGTACACTAACTGGCGCAGGCTACCAGTTTATCGGAATGGATCATTTTGCCTTACCTGATGATGAATTAGCCGTCGCACAACGCAACGGTATTTTGCACCGTAATTTCCAGGGTTATACCACCCAGGGTGACTGTGATTTACTGGGGATGGGTGTTTCTGCCATTTCGATGATTGGCGATTGCTACGCCCAAAATCAGAAAGAGCTGAAGGCTTACTATGCGGATGTGAACAATAAACGTCAGGCATTGTGGAAAGGGGTGTCGCTTGATGCCGATGATCTGCTACGCCGGGAAGTGATCAAAGCGCTGATTTGTAACTTCCAGCTTGATATGACCGCGATTGAAGAACGTTTTGATCTGAACTTTAAACAATACTTTGCTGAAGATCTGAAGTTATTGCAAACCTTCATTAATGATGGGTTGGTAACGGTCGATGAGCGTGTAATTCAGGTTGAATTAAAAGGACGTTTGCTGATCCGTAATATCTGCATGTGCTTCGATAAATATCTGCGTGATCGTGCCCGTCAGCAGCAGTTCTCGCGGGTGATTTAAGCCTCACCTTTCAATCTGTTAATTAATAGCAAAAAGCCGCTTGATTAAATCAGCGGCTTTTTATTTGGTCCTGATAGTGAGCAATCAGTTCACATGGTTTTGAGCACCTTGATCTAACGATTTGCCGTTTTCAGTTTAAGTGCCTGTTTCTCAGCATCAGACAGGAACGCAAGCTCAAGACCGTTGATTTGTGCCTGGCGAATTTGCTCCTGGCTCAGGCCAACCTTCGGTGCCGCCACTTCATACTCGTGCGGTAATTCAATGCCCTCAACTGCCGGATCATCGGTGTTCAGGCACGCCAGAATACCGTGGTCGAGGAATTGCTTAATGGGATGTGATTCAAAAGACTCAACGGTACTGGTCTGGATATTCGATGTCAGGCATGACTCGATACCGATTTTATGTTCGGCCAGATAGTCCATCAGTTTAGGATCGTGTACCGCCTTTACGCCATGTCCGATACGTACAGCACCGAGTTCCTGGATTGCCTGCCACATACTTTCCGGTCCGGCAGCTTCACCGGCATGAACGGTTACGCGCAGATCAGCATCTCGTACTTGCTTGAAATGGCTGATAAAGCGATCGCCTGGCTGGCCTAGCTCATCGCCGGCAAGGTCGATAGCAACCAGTTTTTCTTTCTGGCTTAATAGTGCATCCAGCTCTTGCTGACAGGCTTGCTGGCCAAACGTACGGCTCATAATGCCGATTAAGTTCGCCTGAATACCGAAGTCACGGCAGCCTGCAGCCACACCGTCAACGATCGCTTCTACCACACCTGCGACGGGCAGGTTGTGCTTCATAGCCATGTAGTAGGGGGAAAAACGCAGTTCAGCATAATCAATCTGGGCATTCAGCGCGTCTTCGACGTTTTCATACGCTACGCGGCGGCACGCATCGAGATCACCCAGTACCGCAACTCCCCAATCAAGCTTCGACAGGAAGGCAACTAAGCTTGGCTCAGCTTCGACGATTTGGACATGAGGGCGCAGCCCTTCAATATCGGTCGCTGGCAGTGCCATACCGAACTTCTGACCAAGTTCTAAAATAGTCTGAATGCGGATGTTGCCATCAAGATGGCGGTGAAGATCGGTTAAAGGAAGGTGCTTAGTGATCATAATTATTGGTGCGTCTATAGAAACTGGTGCGTCAGTATACGGAAAGAACAAATTACAATCATTATAGTCCGAGCGGATATTCTTCGATGTCAGCAGAAACTGAATGGATGTTTACTGGATCTGTTGACCATTTGCTTAATGGCTCTGGGCGGGCATAAAAATACCCTTGGGCAAAACCACAACCTAACTGTTTCAGACGCTGTGCCTGTTCCGCGTTTTCTACCCCTTCAGCGACAATGTCAGCATTGAAGTTTTGAGTCATGGTGATAATGGCTGCGATGATTGTGCTGTAGTCATCGCTTTCCAGCATCTGATTGACGAATGAGCGGTCGATTTTCAGACTGTCAAAAGGTAACTGGGTGAGGTAGGCCAGCGATGAGTATCCCGTACCGAAGTCATCAATGGCAATATGAATGCCGAGCTGACGCAGTTGATCGAGAATATCAAAAGTGAGAAGAGGCTGACTGACTAAGCGTGATTCGGTAATTTCCAGGGTCAGATTGGTTGCTGGTAACCCGGAGCGCGCCAGGGTCGTTTTTAATTGGCTGACAAAGTCAGCCTGTAATAACTGACGTACTGACAGGTTAACATGCAGGGCAAAATCTTGTGGCCATTGCCCCCGAGCAATCTGTTTTTGAGTATCTTCGCAGGCCTGCGACAGGATCTGCTGCCCGATTTCGATGATCATGCCATTTTCTTCCGCCAACGGGATGAACTGCATTGGCGGCACCATGCCCCGGGTAGGACTTCGCCAGCGTACTAAGGCTTCCGCACCACTGATACTGTCGCTGGCCAGATTGATGATCGGCTGGTAGTGCACTTCAAATTCATGATGATTGATAGCCCGCTGCAATTCAGCAGAGAGGCGGGTTTTTTCCTGTGACGCTTCAATCATATAGGGTTGATAATGGCAGACGGGATCCGATTCCTGTTGCGTCGCCTGGCTCAGGGCCAGGCTGGAATTGCGGAGCCATTCGGTGATATCGGATTCGGCCAGCTGGCCGCTGATCACGCCGGCACAGGCACTCAGCATGACTTCGGTGCCATCGACCATAAATGGCAGGTAAAACTGTTCTAACAGTTGCCTGGCAAAATTATCGGATTGTGCTTGATCGGTGAAGTGCGGGCTGAAGACTGCAAACTCATCCCGGCCAATCCGGCTCAATAGCACCTCGTCGGGCAGGCTTTGCTGCAGGCGCAGGGCTATGGCAATGAGCAGTTGATCGCCCCGGTGATGACCGAGACTGTCATTGATGTGACGAAATGTTTTAAGGCCAATCAGAACAACCACGCCCTGCTGGTTATGGTAGGTAGTCCGGGTAATGTCAGCCAGTCCTTCCCGGCTCAGTAGTCCGGTAAGGTCGTCATATAAGATCTGCTGTCTTAGTGAGCTGAACGAGCGTTGCAGACGCGATGACATCGACTTGAATGCAGCGATCAGCTGGGCCGTTTCGTGGAGTTTGATGCCCGGGCGGATCGGGACGTCCCAATTATTTTCGGTCAGATTTTGCGACGCCTGGGCGATATCTATGATCGGCTGAGTAATGATATTTAAAATGTACAGGCCGATGATCAAGCCCAGAAAACCGATAATGAATGCCGCGACTAGGCCGGATTCTTGCTGTTTAGGTAACTGACCGACTAATCCTTGTTCTGGAATGGTCACCACGATATGCCATTGCAAGTTATAGCTATCACGATAGCTAGTGATGCGGCTGAAATAGCGGGTGTTGTCCTGAATAAACTCGAAAGTGGTTGGCGGCACGTCATTCTTAAATGGATGACGGCTGACATATTGTCCGCTGGCGGCGATTAAGGCATTGGTGCTTTGGGTTGCTAGCAGGCGACGGTTATCTGCGGTGATGATGGGGGTTTGTGCGGAATTGGCAACCAGTCGTCCTTGATTATCAATGATATAAGTGATTCCAGAGAATAGCTGGCTTTCACGTTCCAGGAATGTTGCAATGTGGCTGAGGTTAATGTCTGTCACCATTACGCCCAGTAAGTCCCGGTGATCGAGAACTGGGGTAACGGCTGAAATGGTGAGGGTCTGTCGTTCATCCAGGTTGGTGTAGATCTCTGACCAACCAGATTGTCGTGATTGGGCGAATGGCAAATACCAGGGACGTTCTGTCGGATCGTAATCGCTGATTTGGTGACTGGTGTTATTGTTATGGTCCGGTCCCTGATAAATGTGCAGATCATTGCCTGTGCGCTCATCTTTCAATAGCAATGCCAGATTATTATCCGCATTCTTGCGAAAACCGATGAAGTACTTCTCTTCACTACCAAAGCCGATTGTCCCTATCTGTTGCTGGTGGGCATACAGTTTAGAGATTGCCGCACTGAAGTAGTCTTCCAGTTGAGTCAGGCGCGGAGGTTGATAGAGTTGGTGACGCTGGATGCTGTCAGCCAGAGTCTGGTTGACATTAAAGGGGCCATCAAGAAAGCGGCGTAAGTCATTACTGACATTTTGGGTGTACGACGACAACAGCTTGCTGCTGACTTCTGACAGCATGCGTTCATAGCTGTTATGTTGGGCAATAGCAATCACTCCTACGGTAAGTAAGAGCAGCAGGGCAAACGGCAACATGACCGCAAACCGAAGTGTGAGCGGTCTGGTTTTAATCATTATTTTTATTGTTGTAATACGTCGTACTGTATTATATCTAACAGATAATCAGGTAAATTGCATGCACATGCAAAAAATGCTTCGGTGCATATCACACCCGCTAAGCTACTTTACCGTAATAAGCGCCTGGCAGCATCACCGGACGGGTATTGAACGGTATTAATGGCGGATGGCGATTAATCCAGCGTCATATTCAGTTCTTTGAGTTTGCGCGTCAGGGTATTTCTTCCCCAGCCTAATAGTTTGGCCGCTTCTTGTTTGTGGCCACGAGTGTACTCCAGGGCGGTTTCCAATAAAATTTTCTCAAACTCCGGTAAGGCTTCGCCCAGTAGATTATGGTTACCTTGCTGAAGTGCGCCTTTTGCCCATTTCTGTAAAGCCTGATGCCAGTGTGAGTGAGCCGGATCACCTGCTGGCGGAGTGTCTGTCGTCAGGAGTTCCGGTGGCAGATCTGAGGGTAAAATTTCATTACCACTGGCCATAACGGTTAACCAGCGGCAGGTGTTTTCTAACTGTCTGACATTGCCCGGCCAGTCAAGATCTGTGATGAGTTCGACAGTGCTCGGATGCAAGGTTTTGACCTCGACGCCCAGTTCATCAGAGGCCCTCTGAAGAAAATGATGTGTCAGCTGCGGAATATCCTGACGGCGATCTTTCAGCGCCGGAATATGGACGCGAATCACATTCAGGCGATGGAACAAATCTTCCCTGAAATCGCCGTTGGTGACCAGAAGCTCCAGGTTCTGGTGGGTGGCGGCAATGATCCGGACATCAACATTGACGGGTGAGTGACCACCAACCCGATAAAACTGGCCATCAGCCAGTACGCGTAATAAGCGGGTCTGAATGTCTAGTGGCATGTCTCCGATTTCATCGAGAAACAGAGTACCGCCGTTCGCTTGTTCAAAGCGCCCCTGGCGCACGCTGTTAGCCCCGGTGAAAGCGCCTTTTTCATGGCCAAACAGCTCAGACTCAATTAAATCTTTCGGAATTGCTGCCATATTCAGGGCGATAAAGGCTTTCTTGCTACGTGGGCTATGGCGATGCAGGGCATGGGCAACCAGCTCTTTACCGGTACCCGATTCACCGTTGATCAATACCGAGATGGAAGAGCGGGATAAACGGCCAATGGCGCGAAAGACTTCCTGCATGGCCGGCGCTTCACCGATGATCTCCGGCACGGCTTTCACGGTTTGTTCTGGCTGCTGCTGACGTTTCTGTTCCTGACTATGGGTGACAGCTCGTTCTACCAAACTGACCGCTTCGTCAATATCAAACGGCTTCGGCAGGTATTCGAAGGCCCCTTCCTTATAGGCGTTAACGGCGGCATCTAAGTCGGAATGGGCTGTCATGATGATGACCGGTAAGGAGGGGTGATCCTGCTGCAGCGATTTAAGCAACGTCAGCCCATCGGTACCCGGCATGCGAAGATCAGACACCAATACGTCGGGTACACTGCTTTCGAGTGCTTCAATGACACTGTCGGCATTGGCAAAGGTTTCACATTTTAATCCGGCGGCATTGAGGGTACGTTCTAATACCCAGCGAATAGAACTGTCGTCGTCAACAACCCATATCAATCCTTTGCTCATATTGTCGGTCCCCTTTAGTGATAGAAATCGGGTGAATACACTGATGTGTGACGGGTGTGTGGTCATCAGGTCAGATTATGGGTAAGAAAATTGTAAATTTGGTATGTCCCGGCCAACTGACGACTTCAATTTTACCCTGGTGCTGATCGATCAGGTTGCGGGCGATAGATAAGCCTAGCCCGGTTCCTCCCTCTCTTCCGGTTACCATAGGATAAAACAAGGTGTCCTGGATCGCTCTCGGAATGCCCGGCCCATCATCGATGATGTCGATTTTTGCGGCAATTCGATAGCGCTGGCCATGAATCAAGGTTTGATGTGCAGTACGGGTTTTCAGGGTGATATTACCGCCATTGATTTGTTGCAACGCTAACGCAGCATTATTGACGATATTGAGAATGGCCTGCTCCAGCTGTTCCTGATCCATGGTGAAGTCGGGCAGGCTGGGATCATAGTCGCGGTGGATCTGAATACTTTCACCACAGTCGAGGCTAACAAGTTGGCGTACTTTCTCTAACACCACATGAATATTATCAACTTGCCGCTGTCCCGGACGTTGCGGCCCGAGCAGGCGGTCGACTAAATTACGTAGCCGATCAGCTTGCTCGATGATCATCTGGGTGTACTCGGTATAACTCGGATCCGGGAGGGCTTTTTCTAATAATTGCGCCGCGCCACGTAAACCGCCCAACGGGTTTTTAATTTCATGGGCCAGGCCGCGTACCAGTTCTTTGGCGGCCTGTTGCTGAGCATGCTGACTGAGTTCCTGGCTGATACGTCGCTGCTGGTCGATAGGTTTGAGCTCCAGCAGGATCAGCAGTTCTTTTTGCCAGGATATCGGGCTGGCATTGAGCTCTAAGGTATGGTGTTTACCATCAATGACAAAGGTGACATCGCTATCAGCCAGTCCCTGACCACTCTGAAGTGTGGCTTGCACCAGGCCGATATCCAGGGATGAGTGTTGCAATAATTCGGGGAAACAGGTGTTCAGTAAACGGCGTTTACTGTACGACAGCAGTTGTTCTGCTGCCGGATTAACGTAACGAATGGTTAACTTCTCGTCGAGCAACAGTACCGCTGTGACTAAATTATCCAGAATTATAGGGGTAAAAGTAGCTGTCACGATCATCATCCTTGTTGATATCAATACGCATCACTTTTTTGATCAATGACCGTTATCGTGAAGAGGATTGATATTGTGCACCATGTTGGTGCAATCAAGTGTAACCTGCCTGCCTACAATAGTGCACCAAAAATCAGTATTGCGTGATCACTTGGCTTCCACCGCTGGTGGTTTACGCTGGATCACGGAAGCCCGGTGTAGGTAAACGGTAATACTCTCTGATAATGCAATAACCTTGCCGTATTTAAGAAGTTGTATTTGCAGCTGGTGGCTGCCTCTATCGATGTTGATTAAACGCCAGCTGAGGCTGGATTGTGGTCGACCGTATGCTTTGCCATCAAGCAATAACTGTACATTGTGGCCTTGATCCATTTCACGGTTGGCGATGGCAGAGATGGCAATGATCCCTTCGTTATCGCGGAGGGTTTGTTCATGCACCGGAGACAGCAGACGAATGCTGGGCGGGGGAGTGGCATCAGGTGTTTTGGTTGGTTCTGAGGGGGTGAGTTCAGAGGCGGTGGGGCTGGCCACAGATGCTGCACCCGGCAGGGAATCGAACTGATAGACTGTCGCTTGAGCGGTGGGTTGATCAGAGAAGTGAACGACACCGTCGCTATCTACCCAGGAGTAGATGGTGGTGGCACACAGACCCGGGGAGATCAGAAGGCCCAATAGGGTTACCAAGATCATGATAAATGGTGTGTGCATATCGGCCTCCAAAACTTGTTAGTTTTTCAGCTTGGTGACAGACGGCAAGATCAAAAAGGCCTGCTTGTGAAGCAGGCCTAAGTCTTAGTTATTCAGTAACTTGTTAATTACTTATACTGAATAGTACAGGTCAAACTCAAGAGGGTGAGTGGTCATGTTGATTTTCTCAACGTCTACAGACTTCAGTGCGATGTAAGAATCAATGAAATCATCAGAGAATACGCCGCCCGCAGTCAGGAACTCACGGTCTTCGTTCAGGCTTTGAAGTGCGCCTTGCAGTGATTCTGCAACGGTTGGGATTTCCGCCGCTTCTTCAGCCGGAAGATCGTAAAGATCTTTATCCATCGCTTCACCCGGGTGGATCTTGTTCAGGATACCGTCAAGGCCAGCCATCAGCATTGCTGAATATGCCAGATACGGGTTAGCGGCCGGATCACCGAAGCGAATTTCGATACGGCGTGCTTTCGGGCTTGATACCACTGGAATACGGATAGAAGCAGAACGGTTACGAGCAGAATATGCCAGCATAACAGGTGCTTCATAACCAGGAACCAGGCGCTTGTACGAGTTAGTTGCCGGGTTTGCAAATGCGTTGATGGCACGAGCGTGTTTAATGATACCGCCGATGTAGTAGATCGCCATCTCAGAAAGGCCGCCGTACTTATCGCCAGCAAACAGGTTCTGACCATCTTTATTTAGAGACATGTGAACGTGCATGCCAGAACCGTTATCACCGACAAGTGGCTTAGGCATGAAAGTGGCTGTTTTACCAAATGCGTGAGCAACGTTATGAACAACGTACTTATAGATTTGGGTTTCATCCGCTTTCGCTGTCAGGGTGTTGAAACGCGTCGCGATTTCGTTCTGGCCAGCAGTTGCCACTTCGTGGTGGTGCGCTTCAACGACCAGACCCATTTCTTCCATGATAAGACACATGGCAGAACGGATATCTTGTGATGAATCTACCGGTGCGACCGGGAAGTAACCGCCTTTAACACCAGGACGGTGACCTTTGTTACCACCTTCGAAGTCAGCACCTGTGTTCCAGGCCGCCTCAATATCATCAATCTTGAAGAAAGAACCAGACATGTCGGTATTGAACTTAACGTCATCAAACAGGAAGAACTCTGGCTCAGGGCCAACTAGCACGTTATCTGCAATGCCCGTCGAGCGCATGAATTCCTCAGAACGCTTAGCGATTGAACGAGGGTCGCGGTCGTAGCCTTGCATGGTTGCAGGCTCAAGGATGTCGCAACGAATGTTTAGCGTTGCGTCTTCTGTGAATGGGTCCAGCACTGCGCTTGTAGCGTCAGGCATCATCACCATGTCTGATTCATTGATACCTTTCCAGCCAGCAACAGACGAGCCATCGAACATTTTGCCTTCTTCAAAGAAGTCAGCGTCGATTTGATGAGAAGGAATAGAAATGTGCTGTTCTTTACCTTTGGTATCGGTAAAGCGTAGGTCAATAAACTTAACTTCATTTTCCTGGATCAGTGCTAGTACATTTTCTACTGACATCTTGAGTAACCTCCGGTGTTAGATTGGGCAACTGGCCGCAAAAATTTTCATTGCTCTGTGCAGAGCGAATCTAAATAAGATATTGCGAAAAGCGTGCCAATTTTTTAAAGCCCCAAAATCGCCCACTTACGGCGCATTGGGGGCTAAGGGAATCCTTTTTTGCACCATTATGGTGAATTACCGCACCGGTATGGTGCATTTGAGCTGGTATTCTCGATATTGGTGCGCCCCTACTATTAGCCTATGTGATTATATTGTCAATCTGACCACTGCATAATCACGCTGTTTTTTTGGATTAATCGGAAGTTTCAAAGACAGCGATGATATTTAGCTGACTCGCGATAACCACAGCTTGCGGGTGGCGCTGAGCGGTTGTGGGCACGGTCTTTTATCGGCTGTAAGCATGCATAAACAGTGAGGGAGATGAAGGCTTATGCTCGGGTTAAAAAAAAACCGGTGATATAAATCACATATTACGTGGGTTTTAGCGTAAAATCTGTTAGATTATGAGCCGTTTTTTTAACCAAGTAGCTACCCACCGTTGGTCGCTGCATGTTCTGAGTGAATGTGAAATCCATGTCTAATCAACTGATCGATAAATTAAGAAATATCGCAATTATTGCTCACGTTGACCACGGTAAAACTACCCTGGTTGATAAACTACTACAGCAATCTGGCACGTTAGAAGCGCGCGGCGAAGCCGAAGAACGTGTTATGGATTCTAACGATATCGAGAAAGAGCGTGGCATTACCATTCTTGCTAAGAACACAGCAATTAACTGGAATGACTACCGCATCAACATCGTCGATACCCCGGGACACGCCGATTTCGGTGGTGAAGTTGAGCGTATCATGTCGATGGTTGACTCAGTATTGCTTATCGTTGATGCCGTTGATGGCCCTATGCCACAAACGCGTTTTGTAACGCAAAAAGCATTCGCATACGGTCTTAAGCCAATTGTTGTAATCAACAAGATTGACCGCCCTGGTGCACGTCCTGAGTGGGTTATGGATCAAATTTTTGATCTGTTTGATAACCTGGGTGCGACTGATGAGCAACTAGATTTCACAACTGTTTATGCATCTGCACTAAACGGTTGGGCAACAATGGAAGATGGCGTTGTTGGCGAAGACATGGAACCATTGTTCCAAGCGGTTGTTGATAATGTTGCAGCACCATATGTTGATGTTGACGCCCCACTTCAGATGCAAGTATCTCAACTTGATTACAGCTCTTACGTAGGTGTTATCGGTGTTGCTCGTATCGCTCGTGGTTCTGTTAAGCCAAACCAGCAAGTGACTATCATCAATGCTGAAGGCAAGAAGCGTAACGGTAAAATCGGTACAGTTCTTGGTTACCTTGGTCTTGAGCGTAACGAAGTTGAAGTAGCTACAGCGGGCGATATCGTCGCTATCACAGGTCTTGGTGAGCTGAAAATTTCAGACACTATCTGTGACGTGAACGAAGTTGAAGCTCTTCCTGCACTTTCTGTAGATGAACCAACAGTAACCATGACTTTCCAGGTGAATACATCACCGTTTGCTGGTAAAGAAGGTAAGTTCGTTACTTCACGTAACATTCTTGAGCGTCTGCAGAAAGAACTTGTTCATAACGTAGCATTACGTGTTGAAGAAACTGACAGTCCAGATCGCTTCCGTGTTTCAGGTCGTGGTGAACTTCACCTGTCTATTCTGATCGAAAACATGCGTCGTGAAGGTTTCGAGCTAGCAGTATCTCGTCCAGAAGTAATCATCAAAACTGTTGATGGTGTGCTAATGGAACCGTTTGAAATGGTAACTATCGATGTGGTTGAAGAGAACCAAGGTAGTGTTATGGAAAGCATCGGTATCCGTAAAGGTGAGCTGAAAGATATGGCACCAGATGGTAAAGGTCGTGTTCGCATGGACTTTATGATGCCTTCTCGTGGTCTTATCGGTTTCCAAACAGAGTTCTTAACAATGACCTCTGGTTCTGGCCTTATCTACCACTCTTTCGATCACTACGGTCCACACAAAGGTGGCGTTATCGGTCAACGTTCAAACGGCGTATTGATCTCTAACGGTACAGGTAAAGCAGTAACATACTCACTGTTTAACCTTCAAGAACGTGGTCGTCTGTTCTCTGAGCACGGTGATGAAGTTTATGAAGGTCAGATTATCGGTATTCACAACCGTGCTAACGATCTGACTATCAACTGTCTTCGTGGTAAGCAGCTGACTAACGTTCGTGCATCTGGTACTGATGAAGCGCAAACGCTATCTCCTGCTATCAAGCACACGCTTGAGCAAGCACTAGAATTCATTGATGATGATGAACTAGTAGAAGTTACGCCAGTAAGCGTTCGTATCCGTAAGAAACTTCTTACTGAAAACGATCGTAAGCGTGCGGGCCGTGCACCGAAGTAATCGGCCACGAAGCGTAAGCTAAAAAAATCCCGCCATTGGCTTTGCCATGGCGGGATTTTTGTATCTGAAGCCATTTGATCCAGGTATATCAAACGGCTGGCAATGCTCTGAACTGAAATTAATCGAATGGGTGTCATTGTCCCGATTGGTATCACAGGTTTGATTTTCCACAGCCTGCCCACTTTACAGTATACTGGTTGCTTAATGCACGATGAGCGAAGCAGTATGCAGCCAATTATTATTACCGGCGGTCCGGGCGCGGGTAAAACCACCTTACTCAATGCGTTGGGAAACAAAGGCTATTTAGTCTTCCCTGAAGTATCTCGTACCTTAATTCAGGAACAAGCCGCTCTGACGAATGGCGTGTTACCCTGGACCAACCTACCGGCCTTTGCCGAACTGTGTCTGGAGATGATGGCAGAGCAACGTCGTTTTGCTGAAAAAGGCACCATGCCGGCTTTTGTTGATCGGGCTGTCCCGGATATTTGCGCTTACCTGACCATCGGCGGAGAGCCTGTCAGCCAACCTTATATTGATGCCTCATCGGGTTATGCCAAACAGGTGTTCTTTTGTACGCCCCATGATACGACGTATTGTCAGGATGAAGAGCGTCCCCATAGTTTTGCGGAAGCACAGGCGATCCATGAGCAGCTGATCACGACCTATGAAAGCCTGGGTTATGAGGTGATGACGGTGCCGTGGGGAAGTATTGAAGAACGAGCCAGCTGGGTGCTGGCCCGCATGTCGCTAAAGGCTTAAGGTGTTATGTGTTCTTCAGCTTCGAAACAAAGCGTTCAGACTCATCAATGGCGGTTTGCATGTCGATAATGGCTCGCTGAATATCATTTTGCAGTGATGTAAACTCACCTTGCAAAGAGCCAATTGCAGCAGCATTGAGATTATGTTTCAGGTATAGGGTGTTATCTCGCAGCGTATTGAGCACCGGCGTCATTTTCTTCTCGGCACGGTGCATTGCCGTTAACATTCTCTGGTAAGACGCCCGGGTGGCTTTGAGTTTCTTTTCACTGTCGCGTTTGAGGTTGGCGCTGGTGTATAGCGCTAGTTCATCCTGCCATTCGTCAAACAGTGCATCCGCGACATCTTCGATGGCGGCAATACGCTCGCTCACTTTTTCGGCGGCATCAGCGCTGGCTTCATACTGTTCATTGATTCGGTCGTAGGTGGCTTCCAGTTCACCGCCGTCAAACTGGTTAAGGGCTTTTAAGGCATCGAGGGCGCTGGTAAATTGGGTTTGGGCATCTTGTTGCGCTTCGGTGGCGTCTTCAACCCGGTCCACCATAATCTCACGTTTATGGACGCCGACTTGTTCCATGGCGGAATAGTAGGCACTCTGGCAGCCTGATAACAGGGTGGTGCTTAATAAGATGGCAAGCAGGTAAGGCATGTCCGGTTCCTTGTCTGGGGTGAGTCCGTCACGGGGATAGGGTTCCTAACCGCATTGAGCAATCCGTATTAGACTTTGAAATATATACCAATAGATTAAATGAATATGGCTGACAATAAAATAACTGGCAAGATGCAATTGCTCCGGCAGGCCAAGGTTGGCTTTGCCTACTTTACCTATCTGCACCGGCGTATTGGCCATGATCGGCTCACCGTCACTGCGGGCTCGATGGCCTATGTGACTTTGTTGTCACTGGTTCCGATGATCACCGTGGTGTTATCGGCGCTGTCTGCTTTTCCGGTTTTTGTCGGTTTAGGGGACTTATTGCAAAATTTCGTCATTGAAAATTTTGTGCCGGCCGCCGGTGAGGTGGTGAAACAGTATCTCAATGAATTTGTCGCCAATGCCGGTAAGATGACGGCGGTCGGTGTGGGGGCATTGTTTGTCGTCGCCATGATGCTGATGTCATCGATTGATAAATCGCTAAATTATATCTGGCGAGTTCATGAGAAGCGTCGTCCGGTGATTTCGTTCTCAATATATTGGATGGTATTAACCTTAGGCCCCATTCTGGTCGGCTCCAGTATTGCGGTCAGCTCTTACCTCGGGTCGCTGAATTTGCTCGACAGCGAGGCGGTCAGTGGCCTGTTTCAACAGACGCTGCGCGGGCTGCCGGTGATTATGTCAAGCTGTGCGTTTCTGGGGTTGTATTTACTGGTGCCCAATATCAAGGTGAAGTTGAGCCATGCCCTGATTGGCGCTTTGACGGCCAGTGTACTATTTGAGTTGAGTAAAAAGGGTTTTGCTCTCTATATCACCAATTTTCCCTCCTACCAGGTGATCTATGGCGCGTTGGCCGTGATCCCGATCCTGTTTGTCTGGGTCTATTTATGCTGGTGTATTGTGCTGCTGGGGGCGGAAATTACCGCCAGTTTAGGTGAGCGAACACATTGGCTGGTTGCAGACCAGGCAAAGCCTGCCCACTCTGATAAAGATGGTGCAGACGTTAAAAAACATTCTGACGTAACAAGCCATTTTGAAACAAAAAGTGAGAAGGAACAAAGTAAATGATTGCGCTAATTCAACGTGTAAGTGAAGCCAGTGTGACTGTCGATGGCCAGGTAACAGGCACCATCGGAAAAGGTTTGCTGGTTTTACTGGGGGTAGAGAAAGGAGACGATGAAGCAAAAGCGCAGCGTTTACGTGATAAGGTTTTGGGTTATCGTGTGTTTGAAGATGACGCCGGAAAAATGAATCTGAATGTCCAGCAAGCCGGTGGCAGCGTCTTAGTGGTGTCGCAATTTACTCTGGCTGCAGACACGAATAGCGGCATGCGTCCGAGCTTTTCTGCCGGTGCCGCCCCCGCTGATGCGGAACGCTTGTACGATTATTTTGTCGAATGTTGTATGGATAAAGAAATTCAGACTGAAACCGGTATTTTTGCTGCTGATATGAAAGTGGCATTATTGAATGATGGCCCAGTGACATTTTGGCTTCAGGTTTAATATCAATCTGATTGATAAAGCTTTGTGCTTAATGGTAGTGGCAAACTATCATTTATTAGCCAGGCTGTTCTGGTTCGAGATGGATAACGATAACCTACCGGGCAATGCGAGAGAGGGATGGCATGTTTCGACTGATCACACCACAAACGGATACTGAGTTAGCGAGCTACTATAATTTTCGCTGGCGTATTTTGCGTGAACCATGGCACATGCCTGTTGGTTCTGAGCGGGATGCTTACGATGAGCTGAGCTGCCATCGCATGATAGTGGATGATAAAGGCGAAACCATTGCTATCGGTCGGCTTTATATGACCCCGGATAATGACGGGCAGATCCGATTCATGGCGGTGCACCCTGAATTTCGTCATAAGGGCATGGGGGCATTGGTCCTGATGGCCTTAGAGTCGCTGGCACGGCAGGAAGGCGCGAAGCGTCTGGTCTGTAATTCCCGGGAAGATGCGATCCCGTTTTATCTGAAAAACAGCTTTGCCAGCCAGGGCGAGTTAAGTGATGAACGCGGCCCGGTGCGTCACCAGCAAATGCTGAAGCACCTTGACCCGCTAACCGATGTCGTGCGCCACCCGGAATGGTGTCAGGAGCTACAGGAGTTATGGCAATATCAAATCCCGATCAGTGAAAAGATGGGGGTTAAAATCAGCCAGTACACCGGTTACCGTTTTGAAGTCAGTGCACTGATCAATGCTAACCTCAACCCGAGTGAGTTTATGTTTGCCGGCAGTATTTTTACCATGGCGACGTTAGCGGGCTGGGGCTTTATCTGGATGCTGATTAAAGAACGCAAACTGCAGGCTGACATTGTGCTGGTGGATAGCCATATCCGTTATATCGCACCGGTGAAAGAGCGTCCACGTGCCGTGGCTTCCGTCGAAACCCTGAGCGGCGATTTTGATCGCCTGGCGAGTGGCCGCAAAGGTCGGGTGACGGTCGAAGTGAGTGTTTACAGTGGTGAGCAACGGGCTTCCACATTTACCGGTACTTATATGTTGTTTCCATTACAGGAAGATAGCGACAGCCGTCGTTGATCACCTTGCCACTCGCGGATGAGCTGCTGGCAGCCTT
Organism: Photobacterium sagamiensis; assembly: GCF_050337085.1. Taxonomy (NCBI): domain Bacteria; kingdom Pseudomonadati; phylum Pseudomonadota; class Gammaproteobacteria; order Vibrionales; family Vibrionaceae; genus Photobacterium; species Photobacterium sagamiensis. The sequence goes on from NZ_JAKJSP010000027.1 coordinate 77,773, forward strand.
GCTTTGCCTCCAGCTTAACGGCTTGTTCTGCCGAATTGGCCAGATCCCATTTTCCCTGTATATTTGCTTCAATCCCGCTGCCGCTCAGCGTCATTGGATCAATCACCAAGCGCCCGCGATCGGCGGTAATTTGCAATGGTGTTGCCGAAAACGGCTGAACCGGCGCTGACGCTTCGGCCGTGCTGTTTGATGCGTTATTTGCTAAGTGTCTTGATGAATTGTCTGATCTGTTGCGGGATTGCCAATCAATATCAGTCAGTTCTTTGCCGGGCTGACTCCAGAGTTGCCATAGCTGCTCAGTCGTCAGTTCTCGCGACTGTAATTGCCGGAATGCGGCGGTTAACTCACCGCTTAAACTGTAAGCCAGGCTGGTCTGATGCTGTGCCAGTCCTGTGGCTGATAATGTGATATCCATTGCGCCGCTTAACGGCAGAGGCAGCTGGAACCAATAAGGTAAAGTGCTGGCCGGCATACTGTCTGCCTGGAGGTATAACTGCCAGGGTTGACCTGGCCGATCAAGCTGGATTTCCCCCGTTGCGTCCAGCAAGCCGTTTTTGAAGGGGACGATTGCCTGCGTAAGCTGCCAGTTTCCAGCCTGGCTTTGCATCATAATATACGGCTCAATCATCGTGACTCGGTTAACACTGGCAAAGCTGGCACTGACGCTCAGTTCGCCCTGCCATAATCCCAATTGTCCATGACGTTTGAGGAGCAGATCTTCGCCATTGATATTCAGCCCGGTCAACTGGATAGGGAATAATGGGTTGTTATCTGTCAACTGGGCGTAGCCCACATCCAACTTTGTTATGCTGATATCATCAAATACCCTGTTCAGTGTGGAGGCGGATTGGCGCCATTGTTCGGGGCGCAGCCATTTAATGCCATTGATGGTGACTTGATTGAGTGCCAGCAGATCAGGCGTTAATGCGCCATCGGTCTGGATAAAACCGTCCAAGACTTTACCCGACAAGCCATCGATGGTGATTTGTTGCGGTGCAAAAAACAGTTCAACCAGTGGTTCTTCAAATACAGTCTCTTGCCATTGAATACTGCTGGCACTGAGGGACAGGTGAGCGTTTTGTTGCTGCCAGTAAGTCGCTGGCCAGTGCCAGTCTTGCAGCGATAAATTCACTGTATTTAAGGCATACTCAGGCACTTCCACGCTGCTTTCCAGGATATCAAGACGTTTGATATTCACGGTGAAATCGGTAGCCTTTAATTGTGCAAGTTGTGCCTTGAATTGCTCAAGCAGAGCTGGATTCTGTAATTGTAATCCTGTCAGAGTGAGTTGGTGCAGAATGAGAGAGTCAGGTTGCGCGCCGGAAGCTAAGTACTCGGCCTGACCGTTAAGGCTGGCGTGTTGCCAGTCAAAAGAAAAACCATACAATTTCCATTTTTGATCATAGTAGTCACCATCAATGAGGACATTATCCAGAATGATATTCTGCCAGCTGAGCTGGGAAGCTGACAGTTGGAAGTCACCACTAAATTGTCCCCACGGCTGAGCCAGGCTATTCCAGTTGTCTACCTGCAAGCGGGCATCTTGCAGGCTGATGGCTGGCGAAGTGATATTCAGGTTATTTAATGCCAGGCGCGAAATATAAAGAGTGGGCAGAGCCTTAAGATTTACGGAGTGTTGAAGTTCCGTACCATCTATTAATACGCTGTCGAAATACCAGCCTTGCTTGAATAATTGCAAAGGGGCCAGCCATAACTGCAACTGGTCTGCTCTTAACACAGGAACTTGGCGATAGTTTAGCTGAGGCTGCTCTAGTTGAAGGTGCCAGGGATCGCTGATGTGATAGGCAATGTTATCAGCCTTAAGCTGATAGTCAGTAAAGGTATTAATGCTACGGCTGATGATGGCGGTGGCGTACTGGGTGTGGAGTAATGTCAGAATAATAGTACAGCTTAATAGCAGTAGTACCACGATGGTTGCGAAAATTTTCCCCACTGTACGCATTGATGCCCTCCTTCTTTTATACCAAGCGGATATGAGTCAGTTTGGCATTACTCAGAGTGGCGTAAAAGCGGGTGAGCTGCAAGGAAATACATTGGTTTTCATAGAGATGATCGTTTTTCTTGGAATGTTTGGTTTTGTCGGTATTGCGGAAGTAAAAAAAGAAAGCCCCTCAAGTGAGGGGCTTAGAATATAGTAGTGAGATTAGTCTAACTGCGGACCCGCAGCGACCAGCTCGGCCCCTTCTGAAGTATCAGTATACTTATCGAAGTTATTAATGAAGCGCTCAGCCAGATCGATTGCTTTGCTCTCCCACTGCAGAGGATCAACGTAAGTATCACGTGGATCCAGAATGGCAGGATCAACGCCTGGTAGTGATGTTGGTACTTCCAGGTTAAAGATTGGGATATCTTTAGTTTCAGCCTGGTCGATAGACCCATCAAGAATGGCATCGATAATACCGCGAGTATCCTGAATCGAAATACGCTTACCCGTGCCGTTCCAACCGGTATTCACCAGATAGGCTTCTGCACCTGCCGCTTCCATACGCTTCACCAGTACTTCAGCATATTTGGTAGGGTGCAAGGTCAGGAACGCATTACCGAAACACGCCGAGAACGTTGGCGTTGGCTCAGTAATACCACGTTCAGTGCCGGCTAGTTTTGCGGTAAAGCCCGACAGGAAGTGGTACTTAGTTTGCTCTGGTGTCAGTTTTGATACCGGAGGGAGCACCCCGAATGCATCAGCAGACAAGAAGATCACCTTGTTTGCATGGCCACCTTTCGACACTGGCTTAACAATGTTTTCAATGTGGTAGATAGGGTAAGAAACACGGGTATTCTCAGTTTTCGAGTTGTCGTCAAAATCAATTGCACCGTCACCGCGAACGGTCACGTTTTCTAGCAGCGCATCACGACGGATGGCGTTATAGATATCGGGTTCCGCTTCTTTAGACAGGTTGATGGTTTTCGCATAGCAGCCGCCTTCAAAGTTGAAGACACCGTTATCGTCCCAGCCATGCTCATCATCACCAATCAGGGCACGTTTAGGATCGGTCGACAGGGTTGTTTTACCTGTACCGGATAGCCCGAAGAATACTGCCACATCACCGTTTTCGCCCATGTTGGCAGAGCAGTGCATCGATGCGATGTCTTTAAGGGGCAGGAAGTAGTTCATCATTGCGAACATACCTTTCTTCATCTCACCGCCGTACCAGGTACCGCCGATAAGCTGCATTTTTTCAGTCAGGTTAAAGACTGTGAAGTTTTCAGAGTTCAGACTATGCTCTTCCCACTTCTCATTGGTGCACTTCGCGCCGTTCATGACCACAAAATCAGGTTCAAAGCTTTCAAGCTCTTCTTCCGTCGGGCGGATGAACATGTTTTTCACGAAGTGAGCCTGCCAGGCAACTTCTGTGATAAAGCGAGTGCACAGGCGGGTATCTGGGTTGGCACCACAGTAACCGTCAACCACAAACAGGCGCTTGCCGGAAAGCTGGTTAGTTACCAGTGATTTAAGATCATCCCAGGCGTTCTGGTCGATCGCTTTGTTGTCGTTCTTACCTTGGTCTGCCCACCATAGGGTATCGCGGGTAGTATCATCTTTAACGATGAACTTATCTTTAGGCGAACGGCCGGTGAAAATACCGGTATCAACAGACACTGCGCCAAGCTCGGTTACGATACCTTTTTCATATCCTTCTAAGCTAGGCTTGGTTTCTTCTTCGAATAAAGCTTCGTACGAAGGGTTACGCACGATATCTGTAACATTATTGATACCGTATTTAGACAGATCCACGCTTTTTGCAACCTTTTTTTCGACGTTGATGACAGTCATAGGTGCTCCTTGGGTAAGATGATGTTTAACTGTTGACCATGCTAGCAACCCTAAAGGGCTAATTCAGGGATGTTTATCAAAAAATAACCACTGAAATGTTAAGCTTAAGTAAAAGTCTTAAAGCTTGTGTGGGTGGTAGTTTACAGTGATGTAAAACGTTTGCGCTAGTGGATGAGATTAATATTTCTCTAAAAAAAAGCCGGGGAAAGAGCATGAAAGAGAGTGTAACGGCGGGGGGTAAAGTGTGCTTCAGGTAAAAAAATAGCCGAAATGGATTCGGCTATTTTTCTATTTTCAGGTGTTTATACGGGATGAGAATTAATTAGTGTACTTGGCTGTTATCGCCTTCAGATGCACTCTCTAGTAGCGCAGCCACATCAATACTATCAAAGTCATAGCAGGTACCGCAGTAGTCGCAGTGCAGCGAGACTTTCCCTTTGTCGGCCAGGATATGCTCGATTTCAGCGCGGTCAATCGAGCAAATTGCAGAGGCACTGCGCTCTCGTGAACAACCGCAATGGAATTCAACCGGTTGAGGATCGAATAATTGTACTTCTTCCTGATGGTACAGGCGGAAAAGCACGTCTTGTGCTTCAAGGCCAAACAATTCTTCGTCTTTTACGGTGTCGGTGAGCTGTTCAAGGTGCTCAAAATCACCAGAGGTACCTTGGCCGTCAGGCAATACCTGAAGCAGCATACCCGCCGCTGTCGCTTTATTGGCAAACTCTCCCGTTCGTAACCAGATACGGGTTTTCAGTTGCTCTGAATTTGCGAAGTAACCTTCCAGGCAGTGTGCCAGGCTGTCGCCTTCCAAGCCCACGACGCCCTGGTAGCGTTCACCTTTCGTTGGGGTAATGGTGATCACCAGGTGGCCTTTACCCATCAGATCATGGATATTGCCTTCAGCAGGAACGTCGCCTTCCCAACGAGCCACACCACGTAGTTTCTGATCGTGATCACCGTTGATGACAGCGAGCTTTACCGGGCCGTCACCTTGCAGCTGTACCGTGATCGAACCTTCAAACTTCAGCGTTGCCGTAAGCAAGCTGGTTGCGACAAGCAGTTCGCCTAATAGCTTCTGCACGGGTGCCGGGTATTCCTTGCTGGAAATGATGTGTTGATATGTGTCGCCTAATTGGACGAGCTCACCACGTACAGATACACCTTCAAATAGGTAACGGTACAGATTATCGTTTGTCATTAGCTTGTCTTCTCCAGCAATTAGTTACTGCTCTTAAATTTAATTATATCGCGTCGTTGCTTTTTATCAGGGCGCTTATCAGGGCAGGGACTGTCAAAAGCATTAAGCTTGCGCATTTGTGCATGTTGCTCGCGTTGCTTAAGGCTGTCTGCCGTTTCCTTATATAAGGTTTGTGCTTCCGGCGCTCCCCGGCGTGCACTTGACAGCTTCTCAATGATGATCGTTTTTTCTTCGTTGCCCTGTCTTACTCTGACTTCAGCGCCGACTTCGACAATTTTACTTGGCTTGGAACGCTGGCCGTTGTAGTGCACTTTGCCACCATCGACCATGTTTCGGGCAATTGAGCGAGTTTTATAAAAACGCGCTGCCCATAGCCATTTATCAAGACGGACCTCAAGAGGGTCTGAATTCGATGATTGACGACTCACAACGGGCTCCTTACCCAAAATTGGGCGATAAAAATAGCATAATGCATTGACTGCGTCAGCAGCGGGTTAAGTCTAGTTAATGGTGTTATCGGGTCGAAATTTCAACATTAATAAGAGAATTAATTCCCGGATAGATCTAGTCTATTGATAGTAATTGTGTTTTTTACGTGATCTGGATGGCTATATTGAATGATTTCAGCCCTGCTCTACTGCCTTAATATCTTCAGAAAGAGTATTCTATGTGATCAGGTTGGCTAATCGCACGATATGCATTCTCAGGAATAATGGATTTAAGAATGGTTGCAACAAAGTGGTTTGGAGCACTTTACTCCAAGCGTCCGCTGTCGGCACAAACAGTGACACGAATAATGACGTGGCTATTGGTCGTGATGTTGGCATGGCTTCTGGGACGATTGGCGTGGTCATTTGTGAAGCCCGCGACAGATGTTACTCCCTGGCAGGCACAAGTGGCATCAGCTTCTGGTGGCAAGACATCGGCCTTTCCGCTCTCTGATGTACTGAGTATGAATTTATTCGGTCGCTATCAGCAAGATGCGCCGATCATAAAAAAAGAACCGGTTAAGCAAGATGCTCCGCAAACCAGGCTGAATTTAACCTTGGTGGGCGTGGTCGCGAGTTCGCGTCCTGAAACCAGCCTTGCGGTTATTACTAAAGGCGGTAAGCAAAATACTTATGGTCTTAACGAAGCCATTGAAGGAACGCGTGCAACCTTACAGGCGGTTTATGTTGATCGGGTGATTATCCGTAACAGTGGTCGTGATGAAACCCTGATGCTTGATGGGTTGAAGTTTTCAAAATCTCAGTCTCAATCCTCCAGCCGTCAACCGGCTCCAAGTCGTTCTTCTAAATCGCCGGCAACATCCCAATTGACTAAAATTAAGCAGGAGATACTCGACAAGCCGCAAACGTTGTTTAGCTATATTCGTTTGTCGCAAGTGAAGAAGGATGGCGAGTTAGTGGGCTACCGCGTTAACCCGGGTAAGGACCGTGTGTTATTTGATGCCGTTGGTCTTGTAGCAGATGATTTGGCGGTCAGCCTTAATGGCAATGATTTAACCGACCCAACCGTCATGGCTAAACTGTGGACGGAATTGTCCCAAGCGACTGACTTTACGTTAACGGTTGAGCGAGAAGGTCAATTACACGATATTTATATTGAATTGCAGTAGTGATTCGGCAGCGAACAAGCGATTAAGCGCAGGAGTTTTTTGTGAAAAAATGGATGGGTAAGAGCGCCCTGTGGTTGGCAAGTAGCTTGCTATGCAGCTCAGTGATGGCTAGTGACTTTAGTGCCAGCTTCAAAGGAACTGATATTCAGGAATTCATTAATATCGTCGGGCGTAATCTGGAGAAAACGATCATTGTCGATCCCGCGGTGCGTGGTCAGGTGAATGTGCGCAGTTACGACTTACTGAATGATGAGCAATATTACCAGTTTTTCCTCAATGTACTGGAAGTGTACGGCTTTGCTGTGGTCGAGATGGAAAACGGGATACTGAAAGTTATTCGTGACAAAGATGCGAAAATTTCTGCCATTCCTGTGATTGGTGCTGACGATAAGGTGACAGGCGATGTCGTGGTCACCCGGGTGATTGCTGTTCGCAATGTTTCTGTTCGTGAGCTTTCGCCATTGTTACGCCAGCTTAATGATAACGCCGGTGCAGGTAATGTGGTTCACTATGATCCTGCCAATATCATCATGATCACCGGCCGGGCAGCCGTGGTGAATCGACTCGCTGAAATCATTGAACGGGTTGACCGTGCCGGTGACAAAGAAGTTGTCGCGATCGAGTTGCGCAATGCGTCGGCGGCAGAAATGGTACGGATAGTTGATGCGCTGAACAAAACCACAAACGCCAAAAGTACACCGGCATTCCTGCAGCCAAAGCTGGTGGCCGATGAGCGTACCAATACGGTATTATTGTCTGGCGATCCGAAAGTGCGTGCCCGCCTGACCCGCCTGATCCGTCAGCTGGACAGAGAGATGGCGACATCAGGAAATAACCGTGTGGTATATCTGAAATATGCCAATGCGGAAGATCTGGTCGACGTGCTTAAGGGTGTGTCTGAAAATTTACAGGCTGAAAAACAAGGCGGCGGTAAAAAATCGGCTAGCAAATCAGAAGTCATGATATCGGCGCATGTTGATACCAATGCGCTGATCGTGACTGCCCCGCCTGATATTATGCGGGCACTGGAAAATATTATTGCCCAGCTGGATATTCGCCGTGCTCAGGTGCTGATTGAAGCGATGATTGTCGAGATTGCCGAAGGTGACGGTGTCAACCTCGGGGTGCAGTGGGGCTCACTGGATAATGGGGTGGTGCAGTTTGCCAATTCAGGACTTCCGATTTCCCAGTATGCGATCGGCCTCAAAGAAGCAGAGGATGTGGAAGGTACAACTGTCGTATCTGAAAGTGGAGTTGTAACTCAAAATCCAGATACGCAAGGTGACTACAGTACCCTGGCCAGTGCCCTCGGTGGTGTGAATGGTGCAATGTTGGGGGTGATGATGGGGGACTGGACCATGCTGGTTAATGCCGTTGCCACAGATACCAACTCCAATATTCTCTCTTCACCCAGTATTACCGTATTGGATAACGGTGAAGCCTCATTCATTGTGGGTGAAGAAGTTCCGGTGGTCACGGGCTCGACGTCAAGCTCCAGTAATGACAATCCATTTCAGACCGTTGAACGTAAAGAAGTGGGGATTAAGTTAAATGTTATCCCGCAGATCAATGAAGGCGATTCGGTACAGATGAAAATTGAACAGGAAGTATCCAGTGTGATCGGGGCGAACGGTGCTGTGGATGTCCGTTTTGCCAAGCGTCAGCTGAACACCTCCGTGCTGGTGCAAGATGGCCAGATGATCGTGCTGGGCGGCTTGATCGATACACAAACCAATGAAAGTGAATCGAAAATTCCGCTGTTAGGTGATATTCCGATATTGGGCCATCTGTTTAAGTCAACTAATACCACGACCACCAAAAGAAATCTGATGATATTTATTAAGCCGACGATTATCCGCGACGGTGTGACGGCTGATGGTATCACTCAGCGTAAATATAATTACATTCGTGCCGAACAGCTTTACAAGGCCGATCAGGGGCTGAAATTAATGCCCGATACCATGCCACCGGTCTTGCCTAAATTCGGTGATAATATTGAGCTGCCGGCTGAAGTGCGCGCCTTTGTTGCCCAGTTGGAGGATCTGTAATGGCTGCGGTTAACATGGAAGGCGACGTGCTCACCTTGTTCCGCTTGCCCTTTTCATTTGCCCGGCGTCACCGTGTGGTACTGGAAGCCGGCGAGCAAGGCTTGATACTGTTTTACAGTGGTCAGCTATCTGCGGTGGTGTTAGCGGAAGTGCGCCGTGTTGCCAGCGGAAGTTTTACCCCGGTTGAGCTGGCGGAGAAAGCGTTTGAGCTGAAATTAACCGAGGCTTATCAGCGGGATTCATCTGAAGCCCGTCAGCTGATGGAAGATTTGGGTTCAGACAATGATGATTTCTTCTCGCTGGCCGAAGAGTTGCCGGAAACCGAAGACTTGCTGGAATCAGAAGATGATGCACCGATCATTAAATTGATCAATGCCATGCTGGCTGAGGCTATCAAAGAAGCGGCTTCTGATATCCATATCGAAACCTTTGAAAAAATGCTGTCGATCCGTTTCCGGGTTGATGGTGTATTGAGGGAAGTGTTGCAGCCGAGCCGTAAGCTGGCCCCCTTGCTGGTATCGCGTATTAAGGTGATGGCCCGTCTTGACATTGCTGAAAAGCGTGTGCCGCAAGATGGTCGTATCTCACTGCGTATCGGTGGCCGGGCGGTGGATGTCCGTGTCTCAACCATGCCGTCGTCACACGGCGAGCGTGTGGTACTGCGTTTGCTCGATAAAAATGCAACCCGCCTTGATTTGCATAGTCTGGGGATGACAGCTGAGAACCATAAAACCTTCCGTCATATTATTCAGCGTCCACACGGTATTATCCTGGTTACCGGTCCGACCGGTTCCGGTAAATCCACCACCCTGTATGCGGGTTTGCAAGAGCTGAATAGTCAGGAAAGTAATATCTTAACGGTTGAGGATCCGATCGAGTTTGATATCAATGGTATTGGTCAGACTCAGGTTAACGCCAAAGTCGATATGACCTTCGCCAGAGGTTTGCGTGCTATTTTGCGTCAGGATCCGGATGTCGTGATGGTCGGTGAAATTCGAGATTTGGAAACGGCTTCTATAGCGGTTCAGGCCTCACTGACCGGGCACATGGTAATGTCGACCTTGCACACCAATACCGCGATCGGTGCGATCACCCGTTTACGCGATATGGGGATTGAACCTTTTCTTGTATCTTCTTCTTTGCTTGGGGTGTTGGCTCAGCGTCTGGTGCGTACCTTATGCACTGAATGTCGTCAGCCCTATGAAGCTGATGCCGAGCAGAAAAAGCTGTTCCAGCTGGGTGAGAATGATCCACTCACTTTATACCGTGCAGTGGGTTGTGAGCATTGCAATAACAAAGGCTATCGTGGCCGTACCGGTATTCATGAACTGTTATTGATCGATGACACAGTGCAGGAGCTGATCCACGCTGAAGCGGGTGAGCAGGCGATTGAAAAAGTCATTCGACAATACACGCCAAGTATCCGTGATGACGGCTTGCTCAAGGTCGAAAAAGGTATCACTACCCTTGAAGAAGTGATGCGAGTGACCAAGGAGGGCTAATGGCAGCATTCGAATACAAAGCGCTTGATGCTAAAGGTCGCCAGAAAAAGGGCGTACTGGAAGGGGATAATGCCCGTCAGGTACGTCAGCAACTGCGCGAACAAGGTTTCGTACCGGTAGAAGTGGTACAAACTCAGGGCCGAGAGAAAAAGCAGGCCGGTACCGGTTTTCAGTTTCGTCGTGGTATTAGCGCGAATGAACTGTCATTGATCACCCGTCAGCTGGCGACGCTTGTTCAGGCTGGCATGCCTCTGGAAGAATGTATAAAAGCCGTCGCAGAGCAAAGTGAAAAGCCGCGGCTGAAAAATATGTTGCTGGCGGTGCGTTCTCGGGTGGTTGAAGGATATACCCTGTCAGACAGCATGGCGGAGTATTCCCATGTGTTTGATCAGCTATTTCGTGCCATGGTGGCGGCGGGTGAAAAATCAGGTCACTTAGAGACCGTGCTCAATCGCCTGGCGGATTATACTGAAAACCGCCAGCAGATGCGCAGCAAGCTACAGCAGGCGATGATCTATCCGACCATGCTGACTCTGGTGGCTGTTTTGGTGGTGGCGTTTTTGCTGGCAACTGTGGTGCCTAAGATTGTTGATCAGTTTGTCCAGATGGGGCAGCAATTACCAATGGTTACCGAAATCCTGCTGGCAGCCAGTAACTTTGTGCAGAATTGGGGCATAGTGATCGTGATAGTCATTGTTTCGATTATCGCACTGATTAAAAGCGCGCTGAAAAAGCCTGACTTTAGAATGAGATGGGATCGCTGGGTATTACGGATACCGGTGATTGGTAAAGTGGCCCGCGGGCTGAATACCTCACGTTTTGCCCGTACCCTGTCAATTTGTACTTCCAGTGCCATTCCGTTACTGGATGGGATGAAAGTTGCCTCTGATGTAATGACCAATACCTGGGTCAATAAGCAAATTTTAGAAGCGGCAGATAAAGTGCGTGAAGGCTCGAGTCTTCGTGTCTCTTTAGATAAAACCAAACTGTTCCCGCCAATGATGCTGCACATGATCGCCAGTGGTGAACGCAGCGGTGAGTTGGAGCAGATGTTAACCCGAGCGGCTGATAATCAGGATCGGGATTTTGAATCTCAGGTCAATATGGCGCTGGGTATTTTTGAACCACTATTGATTGTATTTATGGCAGGCATTGTCATGTTTATCGTGATTGCCACCTTAATGCCGATCATTGCCTTAAATGACATGGTAGGCATGTAGTTTTTCCTTTGGAGGTTTTTTCAATGCAACGCAAACAACGCGGCTTTACGCTGCTAGAAGTCATGGTCGTTATTGTTATCTTAGGTGTGTTGGCGAGCTTAGTCGTGCCAAACCTGTTGAGAAACAAAGAAAAAGCCGATCAGCAAAAAGTCGTCACTGACATCAGTGCACTAGAGCAGTCTCTGGATATGTATAAGCTGGATAACAGCGTTTACCCGTCAACTGATCAGGGGTTGGATGCACTGGTGTCGAAGCCATCATCAACGCCTGAACCTCGTAATTATCCTAACGGTGGTTACATCAAACGTCTGCCTAAAGACCCTTGGGGTTATGAATATAACTATGTCATACCCGGAGAGCATGGTGCGATAGATATCTTCAGCCTGGGGGCCGATGGCCAAGAAGGCGGTGAGGATGTTAATACCGATATTGGTAACTGGAACATGCTGGACTTCTAAGTCCAGGATTAAATAACCATGAATAAACGTGCAGCGGGTTTTACTTTAATTGAGATTTTGTTGGTACTGGTGCTGCTGGCAACCAGTGCTGTGGCCGTTATTATGACACTGCCGGAAAGCAAAGAAGACAAGGTAAAAGAAGAGGCTGCACGTTTTCATCACCTGGTTCAGTTACTGGGTGAAGATGCCCTGCTCAATGGCGTTGATTACGGGATCCGTATTGAGCGCCATAGTTATCAGTTTCTTGAGCTAACCAGTAAAGACTGGCAGCCGATCGCCCAGTCCCGTTTTTTCACTGACGTTGAAGTCGGCGACGATATCGACTTGAGAGTCGAAATGGGTGGCTATTCCTGGCAAGACAAAGATCGTCTATTCAAACCAGGCTCTCTGTTCGATGAAGACTTGTTTGCTGAACAAACTGATAAAGACAAGATTAAACCGCCGCAAATTGTGGTGATGGCCAGTGGTGAATACACCCCGTTTACCCTGGCATTTGAAGTGGATGGTGTAAACCAGTTCTGGCGTATCCAGGCTGATGAATTGGGACAGCTCTTTTTACTCCGCCCTAGTGACGAGCTAAAAACAGGGAAAACACGATGAAGCGTAATCGCGGGATGACCCTGTTAGAAGTGCTGGTGGCTTTGGCGGTGTTTGCCACGGCGGCGCTCAGTGTTATGAAAGCGGTAAGTCAGCATTTAAACACTCTGGGCTACTTAGAGCAGAAAACCTTTGCCGTTATGGTGGCAGATAACGAGTTGGCGAAGATCCGCCTGTCGGGACAGATCCCTGCTTCTGAGAAGCGCGGCAAGTCTGAGCTGGCCGGACGCGAATGGTACTGGAGCATTAAAAATACTAAAACGGCAGACGGTTTTTTAAGAGCGCTGGATGCCACGGTGGCAACGGATGCTGAGAGGAAACAAACGGTGGTCACGGTCAGAACTTATGTTGCGAATTAATAGCCGCCGTCCCTTGAACCGACGTACTGGTACGCAGCAAGGGGGCTTTACCTTATTAGAAGTCTTGGTGGCCATTGCGGTATTCGCCATGCTGAGCTTGTCGGCCTATCAGGTACTGAGCGGGGTACAACTGAGTGATCAGCTGTCTCGTGAACATAATGAACGACTGAAGTCGATTCAACGAGCCATGGTTATGATGGATAACGATTTCCGTCAGATCGTGGCGCGCAGGGTGCGCAATCAGGGTGAAGAACCTTCAGAGAAGCTGTTGCTGTCAGGTGAGTACCTGCTTGATTCAGAAAGCCAGGGCATCATATTTACTCGTGCCGGCTGGCAGAACCCGCAGCAGATGTTTCCGCGGGGTGAAAATGTCCGGGTTGGTTATCGGATCATAGAAGACAGACTGGAGCGGATGTGGTTCCGCTACCCTGATACGGTGGTGGGTACAGAGCCTTTAATACGCGAAACCTTAGCGGATGTTACCCAGCTCTCTTTCCGTTATTACAGCGAAAAAAAATGGGTCGATGAGTGGTCGAAAGACGCCGCGTTACCTGAAGGCATTATGGTCAAAATGACCCTGGCTGATTTTGGCGACATTGAGCGCGTTTACCTGTTACCGGTATCAGGGCTCAGTACGGTTGGGCAGGAGGACAACAGTTAATGAAACAACAAAAAGGCGTTGCGCTGATCGTTGTCTTGTTGCTATTAGCCTTGATGACTCTGCTCGCTGTACAAATGACCGAACGATTACATATTAACTTCTACCGGGTTGAGAACCAGGTGCTGAATCAGCAGGCTTACTGGTATGCCCAGGGAATGGAAGAGCTGGCAAAGGTGGCGATTAAGCAAGGTATCGATGACAGTGATACCGTTAACCTGAGCCAGGCATGGGCAACCAAAGGGCAACGTTACCCTTTAGATAACGGTGAAGCGATTGGCGACATTGTTGATCGCCAGGCCTGTTTTAACCTCAATGCATTAAGTGGTGTAAAACCAGAAGCGGATCGAACCAAGAAGCCGTTTTTAGTGAGCTATCTGCAATCACTGCTGGAAGAGGTTGGCGTCGAGAGCTATGAGGCTGAAGTCGTTGCAGATTCCAGCTGGGAATTCGTCGATCCGGATGATGTCGTACAGTCGTCGTTTGGTGCTGAAGACAGCACTTATGAAGGTTTTCTCCCGCCTTATTTACCCCCGAATGACTGGCTGGCAGATGTCAGTGAGTTTCGCGCCATAAATGGTGTCACCGGCCAGATTTACAATAAAGCCAAGCACCTGCTTTGTGCACTGCCAAGCGCAGATATGGTGCTGAACGTGAATACCATTGATGAGAAGCAGGCCGCCCTGCTAGTGGGTTTATTTACCCCGGCGTTATCATTATCAGATGCCGAGACGTTAATTGCTGCTCGTCCCTATGATGGCTGGCAAAGTGTTGATGATTTTAAGAACGAGCCGACGATCAGCCGGATTGATGCCGCAACCATAAAGCGTGCTGAAAGTCACTTGGCGGTGAGCAGCAATTATTTTCAATTAGATACAGAAGTATTGGTCGATCGAGCCAGGCTTAGGTTAGTTGCATTACTTAAACGTGATGCTCAAGAAGAGGTGACAGTGATTCGTCGCCGTTATGGAGGGATCAGTGAGCGAATTTCTGACAATAAGGCTAAGTAGCCGGCGTGAACAGCCGGTGCAATGGCTGGTCTGGTCGCCACAGCAAAACGAAGTCATTGCATCAGGCCAGTTGGCCGATATGACGCAATTGAATGAATTGGCTGAGTATGCGGCGCAGCGTCCGGTTATTGCGCTTGTTCCTGCCAGTGAGCTGCTGTTAACTCAGGTTGTTATTCCTGCCGGCAGCGGGCGTCAGTTGGCAGCAGTTTTACCCTACCTGTTAGAAGAAGAGCTGGCACAGGATGTTGATTCACTGCATGTGCATCTGATAAAGCGTCAAGGTGATATTGCCAATGTCGCTATTATCGAACACAAAAAAATTGAGCAATGGCTGAGTGAGTTAGCCCAGGCGGGCATGGAAGTGAAAAAGCTGGTGCCAGACTGTTTGTGTCTGCCACTATACGGTGATGGTTATAGTGCTGCTGAACTTGAGCGGCAATGGTTGGTCCGTCAGTCTGAAGCTGAGGGTATTTGTGCGGAGCCGTCATGGCTGGCTAGCTGGTTGCTGGCACAAAAAGCGCCGATTGCTACCGATGTCGTTGAGAGCGAAGAGCAAGAGACTGAGGAAGAGGCAGGAGCTGAAGAAGCAGACGGTTCCCCGGTATTAACCATTCATCACTTTACGCCGGCACCAGAGAATATGCCGGGTAAATGGCAACCTGAACCCCCTGAGCTGGTCATGCAGTTGCTCGCAGAAGGTGCTGAAAGCAGTAAAGTTAACCTGTTGTCCGGGCCATATAAACCACAATCGGCATGGCGAAAACATCTGAAACCATGGCGTAAGGTGGCGATTGCTGCGGGATTGGTATTGACGACTGTCGTCGTTGAACACTTTGTGTCAGTGCAAAGGCTGGAACTGCAGGCGCAGGCTTATCGGGCTGAAAGCGAGCGTATTTTCCGTCAGGTGTTACCTGAATTTAAACGTATTCCTTCACAAAGTTACCTTAAAAACCAGATGAACAGTGCGATCGCCCGTCTTGGTGGCGGTGGCAGTGATCAGGGGTTACTACCGTGGCTGCTGCAACTTAAACCGGTGCTGAGTAAGGTGCCGCAAATGACGATTCTGAATATGAAGTATGATCAGAATCGTGGTGAATTACGTCTTCAGGCAAGTGCCGCAGAATTTCAGCATTTCGAGCAACTGCGCACCTTACTGGCGAAGGAATTTGAGGTGGAGCAAGGCCAGTTGAATAAAGAAGGAAATCAGGTTAATGGTGCCGTGGTATTAAGGAGAAAATCATGAACGCGTGGTGGAAAGCCTTAAGTCTGCGCGAGCAACGTCTGGTGTTGGGTGGTGCCGGTGCATTAGTTCTTGCGGTTATTTACTGGGGATTGTGGCAGCCATTGGCGAACCGGGCAGAAATGGCACAAACACGTATTCAGGCTGAGCGTCAGTTACTTAGCTGGGTGGAAGGAAAAGCCGAGCAGATAGTCCGCCTGAAAGGTGCATCCGGCTCGGCAGTGGCAGTTAGCAATAAAGGTCTTAACCAGGTTGTTAATGAAACCACTAACCGTTTCCGTATTGAGCTTATTCGTATGCAGCCTCGCAGCGAGGCAGTACAAGTGTGGGTTAAACCTTTATCATTTAATACATTAGTCAACTGGCTCTCTTTTTTACGCGAAGAGCATGGTATCGAAGCGCAGTTTCTGGATGTTTCTAAAACAGATGCAAATGGTATGGTCGAAGTGAACCGCCTACAGCTTGGGCGAGGATAAACGTGAAGTTTAAATTAGCATTAGGTACCACCTTTGGTGCCGTCTTAATCGGTAGCTTAATTGCCCATGTTCCGGCCAGCTGGTTATGGCAGCAGATGCCGCCAGTTAAAGGATTAATGGTTGCGGGGATCAGTGGTACGCCCTGGCAGGGAGTGGCATCACAAGTCAGATGGCAAGAGCAGAATCTGGGGCGAGTGCAGTGGGACATGAGCCTGGCTGCTCTGCTGACAGGTAAAGCTTCATTTGCCGTGCGTTTCGGGAAGGGCAGCGATCTGGCGTTCGATGGTCGGGGGACGGTGGGTTACGGCACATCCGGTGCATTTGCGGAAAATTTACTGGTATCGGTACCGGCTCAGAATATCCTGAAATATGCTCGTGCACCTATTCCGGCAACGGTGACAGGTAATCTTGAACTGACCGTTCGTGATTATCAGTATCAGGCTCCTTATTGTTCCGCGTTAGATGGCTCACTGGCGTGGACATCCGCCAATATTCGTTCTCCCCTGGGCGAGATCAATCCCGGCCCTGTTATTGCGGATCTGGGCTGCGAACAAGGTCAACTGACAGCGCAGGCAAGCCAATCTTCAGCAGATATATCCAGCGACTGGCAAGCATCGTTAGCGGTCAACCAGAGCTACAGCTTAAATGGCTGGTTTAAGCCCGGCGCTGAATTTCCGCCTCAATTAGGCCAGCAATTAAAGTGGTTAGGTAACCCCGATAGTAAAGGACGTTACAAAATAGCCTATAGCGGGCGCTTATAATAATCGTACCGAGATCGGCTGACATTTTAACAAGGTTAAAGGTTTCCAAAGAAATTACTTTATTTCACCCGGCTATTGCCCTTAAATAGCCATACTATGGTGATACAGGAAAACGGCATGGCGGCTGGCAAAAACAAACCCGAAATCTTATCGACCGAAGTTGTGGCCCAATCACAACTGTTTAAAATCGAGTCTCTTGGCTTACGTTTTTCCAATGGCGTTGAACGTACTTATGAGCGGATGAAACCCAGCAATCATCATGCTGTGTTGGTCGTGCCTGTTACTGCTGACGGTGATTTGTTGCTGATCAGAGAATATTCTGCAGGGACTGATCGCTATGAGCTTGGCTTCCCCAAAGGCCTGATCGATGCCGGAGAGAGCGCTGAGCAGGCAGCCAATCGGGAGCTGAAAGAAGAAATTGGCTTTGGTGCGAAACAATTACAGCTTCTTAAGGAAGTGGTCCTGGCTCCTTCTTATTTTTCCAGCCGGATGACCTTGTTCTTAGCACAAGATTTGTATTCGGAGCAGCTGGAAGGTGATGAACCGGAGCCATTAGAAATTGTTCGCTGGCCTGTCAATCAGGGCGAAGAGCTGATCAGCCATCTCGACTTTGCTGAAGCCCGAAGTATCACGGCACTTTTCCTCGCGTTAAAGCAACTTTCAAACTAGGAGCGAGTTATGGAGTTATCGAATCTTTTACCATCGGTGATTGATATTGCTCGTGAGTCTGGGCAAGTGATCCTCGATATTTACCAGTGTGGCCAGTTTGAAAAGGAAATTAAACAAGATAATACGCCTGTGACCAGCGCTGATTTAGCGGCACATAAACTGGTGGTGGCGCGATTAACTGAACTGACTCCTGATATTCCGGTGTTATCAGAAGAAGATGCAGAAGTACCCCTGTCAGAGCGCAGTCAATGGCAGCGTTACTGGCTGGTGGATCCGCTGGATGGCACCCAGGAATTTATTGCTGGTAGCGGTGATTTCGCGACGATCATTGCTTTAGTCGAAGGTAACACGCCAATTATGGGCGTAGTATATGCGCCGGTTTCTGGTGTGGTTTATTATGCTTACCGCAGTCAAGGCGCCTGGAAGATCACCCCCGAAGGTGAAACGGTACGTATCGCGACGCATACGCATGAGTTGCCAACACAATCGATAGCGGTTGCGATCAGCCGTCGCCAGGATGTTCGGACGATTACGGAACGTCTTGATCCTTCATTGAATTATGAGTTGGTCCCATTGGGATCGGCCGCGTTGAAATCGTGCCTGGTAGCAGAAGGCGCGGTAGACTGTTATTTACGCTTAGGCCCAACCGGTGAGTGGGATACTGCGGCGACGCAATGCATTGTTGAAGAAGCGGGCGGGCGTATTCTCAATACGCATCTTGATCCCCTGTCATACAATGAGCGTGACACGCTGGAAAACCCTAATTTTATTGCCTTAGGGGATATATCGCTTCCTTGGGCGACGATTTTGACGCCAGATAATCGCTTGCTGGATGAGAAGTGATTGCTTAGATAAGTGTTAAACCACGATTGAACGAAAACGGAGCCTGCTGGCTCCGTTTTTATTTGGCTAAAACCCAAACCGTCAAAACAAGCGGTTTAATCCATTCAGTGCCGCAACACGGTAGGCTTCAGCCATTGTCGGATAGTTAAAGGTGGTATTGACAAAGTAATCGATCGTATTGCCTTCACCCTTTTGCTCCATGATCGCCTGGCCGATATGGATGATCTCCGCAGCACGTTCGCCAAAGCAGTGGATCCCCAAGATCTCTTTGGTTTCACGATGGAACAGGATCTTCAGGCTTCCCACATCGGTACCGGCGATTTGAGCGCGGGCGAGATGTTTGAACTGCGAACGGCCGACTTCGTAAGGGACTTTTTCTGCCGTCAGCTGTTGCTCGGTTTTACCGACGGAGCTGATTTCCGGGATGGTATAAATGCCGGTCGGAATATGATCGATCAGGCTGCCTTGTGCCTCTCCGGTGGTAATGGCTTGTGCTACAAAACGCCCCTGATCATAGGCCGCACTGGCAAGGCTCGGGTAACCAATCACATCACCTACTGCATAGATATGATCAACCTCGGTGCAGTAGTTTTTATTGACTGCGAGCTGGCCTCGGGAATCTGGGGTCAGACCGACGGTAGCCAGGTTCAGCTTATCGGTATTACCGGTTCGGCCATTGGCATACAGCAGGCAATCAGCACGCATTTTTTTACCTGATTCAAGATGCAGTATGACGCCATCTTCAGTTCCTTCAATTGTCTTGAAGGTCTCTCCATTGCGAATCATCGCACCGCTGTTCCACAAATGGTATGACAGCGAATCGGAAATCTCGTTATCTAAAAACTCCAGCAAGCGATCGCGGGTATTGATCAGATCGACTTTAACCCCTAAGCCACGGAAAATAGAAGCATACTCACTGCCAATGACACCTGCGCCATAAATAATAATATGGCGAGGATCATGCTGGAGCTGCAAGATAGAATCACTATCGTAAATACGCGGGTGATTGAAATTCACACCATCCGGGCGATATGGTCGAGAGCCGGTTGCAATGACGAATTTATCGGCACTGTAAGTCTCAGTACTGCCGTCACGATTTTTGACCCGGACGGTGTGACTATCAATAAAACGGGCCTCACCAAAGATGATGCTGCATTGGTTGCGATCGTAAAACCCTTGGCGCATTCGGGTTTGTTTGTTTATCACAACCTGAGCATGGCCTAAGATTTGACTAAACGTACTATGCAAGCTGGAATTATTTTTGCAATACAGTGGGTTCTGGTTGTATTCAATGATACGGCTGACAGCATGACGTAATGCTTTGGATGGAATTGTGCCCCAGTGGGTGCACCCGCCGCCAACACTTTCTTCCCGCTCGATAATCGCAACATTCAATCCGGCTTTGGTAAGCCCCATGGCCGCCCCTTCTCCACCTGGCCCGCTGCCAATAATGATGGCATCAAAGTGGAGTGATTTTTTATTCTTCGTCATTGGTTGGCCTTTTATTATCATCAGTGCAACATTACCATAGCTACAGTTTAACTTTTTCCCGTGTTTGGTAGAATCAGAGGTACGCGATAGCTAGGTGATGATCACGTTGTTCACTGGAAATTGAGTGAAAATTCGCCACTGGCAAGCTTATTACGCTGTTTCAGGCTTTAATTCTCTGGTGAGTGACTTTGTGAGCCGGTAGTTAAAATTCACAATTACTGCTTTGATTCAGCTTCTATCAGGATTTACTATGCTCTGATGGATATGGAAAATGGCGATTCACGCTGAAGCGATAGATAAAACAGCGTATAGTTGCAAAAAAGATCATAGAGAAGCAGTAGATTCATGGGGATCAGGGCTCAACAAAAAGAAAAAACCCGCCGCTCACTTATCGATGCTGCATTTAGTCAGTTAAGTGCAGATCGCAGTTTTTCCAGCCTCAGCTTACGTGAAGTTGCACGTGAAGCTGGTATTGCACCGACATCTTTTTATCGCCATTTTAAAGATATGGATGAATTAGGGCTGACTATGGTGGATGAAGGTGGTTTGATCCTCCGTCAGCTCATGCGACAGGCGCGACAGCGCATTGCTGAAGAAGGCAGCGTAATTCGTACTTCTGTTGAAACATTTATGGAATTCATTGAAAGCAGCCCGAACGTCTTCAGGTTGTTATTGCGTGAACGTTCCGGTACATCGACGGCGTTTCGTGCCGCAGTTGCCCGTGAGATCCAGCACTTTGTTGCCGAGTTGAGCGAGTATCTGGAAGCCAAAACGGGCGTTACTTATGAAGAGGCCTACATTCAGGCTGAGGCATCAGTGACGCTGGTATTCAGTTCCGGGGCGGATGCGCTGGATCTTGACACTCATGCTCGTGCTGAGCATGCTGAAAGATTGATATTGCAATTAAGAATGATTGCTAAAGGTGCCTATTGGTACCGTAAAGAGCGTGAGCGTCGTGAGCTCAGGCAGAAACTATAACCTTATTGTGTTGGTGGAAGGATATGGACAAGGAACAAGTAAAATCGGAACGTAAGACATTGATTCTTTCTTTGTTAGCGGGCTTATGTGGTAATGCAACGTTAGCCGTATTTACGTCTAGCCATGTGGCATTTTCAGTCTTCCCTATTATCGCATTTGGTATGGCAGTGTACTGCCTGTATCAAGAGTACCTGAGTAAGCCGCTGGCTGAAGGGACACCGGCAATTGCATTCGCCTGTTTTCTGGTAGGTGGATTTGCTTATTCAGCCTTCTTACGTGCTCAACTGCCAGATATGGGGTCAAACTTCCTGCCGCTTATGATTGCCCTGGCTCTGTTGTTCTGGGTGGCTTACAAAATGGGTATTATGAATAAATCAGAGAAGTCAAAGGAAGCATAATTTTCTGATTTCATATAAAAAAGGCGCTATTAAGCGCCTTTTTTGTTGCCTTGATTTACGGCTAAATCAGCTTGTAGGCAAACGCTGCCAGGTATTACTTACGTTCAAGAAATACACCGGCTTCCATATGATGGGTATACGGGAACTGATCGAATAGCGAAAAACGGGTAATACGGTGAGTCTGAGATAAAATATCCAGATTCTCTTTTAATGTATCAGGGTTACATGAGATATACATGATGCGCTCATATCCCTGCACCATACGACAAGTGCCTTCATCCATGCCAGAGCGTGGTGGATCAACAAAAATAGTATTGCAGTTATAGCTTTGCAGATCGACGTTCTGATCTTTTAAGCGGCGGAATTCACGTTTACCTTCCATCGCATCGGTAAAGTCTTCTGCAGACATTCGGATAATTTGTACATTCTCAATATCATTCACGGCGATATTGTACTGCGCTGAATCTACCGATGGTTTGGCAAGCTCTGTTGCCAGAACACGATCGAAATTCTTAGCCAGTGCTAAAGAGAAATTACCGTTACCACAATAGAGTTCCAGCAAATCACCTTCACTGTCCTGAGTACAATCAACCGCCCATTCCAGCATCTTCTGGGCGACTTCGCCATTTGGCTGGGTAAAGCTGTTTTCGACTTGCTTGTAGGTCAGGCTCTGATCAAAGACATTCAGCTTCTCAATCACAAAATCACGATCGATGATGATTTTCATCTTACGGGCGCGGCCAATGATATTCAGGTTAAAGCCTTCATCATTAAGACGCTGTTTCAGTGCTTTTGCTTCTGCTTCCCATGCTTCATCTAACTGGCGGTGATAGAGCAGCGATACCAGAATTTCACCGCTAAGCGTTGAGAGGAAATCCACCTGGAATAGTTTATGACGTAGCGTATGACTTGGCTTCAGTGCTTCAATAAGCAGTGGCATTAAATCGTTGATCAAACGACTTGCTGCAGGGAACTGATCAACACGATATTTTTCACGTGTTTCCTGGTTGAACATGACGTAGTAGAGATCTTCGCCTTCATGCCATACTCGGAACTCTGCGCGCATACGGTAATGCTCGGCAGGAGAGGCGAACACCTCAAGCTCGGGAGTTTCAAAATCTTCAAAGATGTTTTGAATACGCTCTGCTTTTTCATCCAGTTGCTGTTGATAATCAGCGGTGTTAATTGCTGTGGATGCCATTAGTGTGCCTCAAACTGCTCAAAATAAGAGCGCAGATTCTATTGTATTGGTGACCGATGTCCAGTGTTGTCCCTGATAAAAGTGTAGTTGGAACCAATTATTGATCAGCAATCGCAAACAAAAGCTGGACATGAAGCACATTGATAACTAGCATTTGCGGTGCGCTGGTTTGCTAAATATAGCCAGGGAACACGGTGAGATTCCGTGACTGACGCGCAGCGGTAATAGAGAACGAAAGCACACGGACGTAAGTTCCAAACACTGCTTCTTAGCATTGCGCAATGCAATCAACCGGAAGTGGGAAGTTGTGCCTTAGGTGGTTGTTCAACCATGCTCTTAAGTCCGAAGACCGTCCAGCGTATCAAGCAATAATTGCTGAGCAATAAACGCGACTTAAGGTATCCCCAAAATGAAAAAAACGCTTCTAGCAGTGGCATTAGCACCGCTGTGCCTTCAATCTTATGCTTTTGCAGCAGAAACTTCTCCTGATGAAGTCATGGTGGTTACGGCTAACCGCTTTGAACAGCCAGTCAAAAATGTTATCGCCCCAATTTCGATCGTGACTAAAGAAGAGATCGATGCCATTCAGGCGAAATCTCTGGCTGAAGTATTACGTCGTCTTCCTGGTGTGCAAGTTGTTTCGGCTGGTTATGGCCAATCAACAGAAGTCTATGTTCGTGGTACGAGCTCTCGACACTTATTGGTGATGATCAATGGTGTGCGGATTGGCAGTGCCACTCTGGGAAGTGCTGATTTCAGTCAGATCCCGCTAACGGGGATTGAACGTATTGAGTTTATTCGTGGCTCTCGTGCGGCACTGTATGGTTCCGATGCTATCGGCGGTGTTCTGAATATTATTACTGCTTATCAGCCTGGAGAAACAGTGGCTGAACTGACTGTTGGTGGTGGTAGCGATGGTTATTACCAGGCAGGAGGTTCTGTTGCTGGGGGAATTGGTGATTCTGGCTGGGGGAAAGTGGCACTGAAAAGTGAAGGTGGAGATGGTTTCTCTGCTCGAAAAGAACCGTTTGAGCAAGATGATGATGGTTTTGAGAATAAGAACATTGTCGCCGAGATTGGGACGCATGTTGGCAATAACTGGAAGCTAAGCCTGCAAGGTTATTATCATGATGGTGATAGTGACTATGACAGTAATGATTTCTCCGGCAATATCATTCCGAACTCACAAACAGAGAATTCACTTTATAATGTTGCGGCTAAAGCGGGTTACTCAAAATCTGACTTGATCAGTGAGTTAACGATTGCGCAGAATCAGGATGAGGCACGTGACTATAGCGATATCAGCGACGGCGATACGATCAAAACAGATCGTACAGTTATTAACTGGCAAAACCATTATCAGTTAAATAACGCAGTTGAGTTCGGCGGCGGTGTTGAGTGGTATCGAGACTCTGTTTCGAGTACCGGTACAAACTATGCTGAGGACGAACGTGATAACGTTGCGCTTTACCTGACCTCGATTTACCGGGTCAATGATTGGCAGGTTGAAGGTAGTGTGCGTACCGATGATAACGATAGTTATGGTACCAATAATACCTGGCAACTCGCAGCGGCTTATAACATCACGTCAGAATTGCAGTTATCTGCTAACGCAGGAACCGGTTTTAAAGCGCCAACATTTAATGATCTCTACTGGCCTGGTGCCGGTAACCCGGACTTAGAGCCTGAAGAGTCAAAGAACTATGAAGTTTCTCTAACTGGCGCTCATCAGATTTTGGATTGGCGGGCAACAGCTTATCAGTCAGATATTGATAAGTTAATTGCATGGGCACCTGAAGATGCAAGTGATCCATTTAGTAACTGGATCCCAATGAATGTGAATGAAGCTGAAATTAAAGGGCTTGAATTAACGGCAGGTTTTGCCACAGGTCTGCTGTACCATGATCTGAGCTACGACTACCTGGATACTGAAGACAAAAAGACAAACAAACAGTTGGCGCGTCGTTCAGAACACAGCGCCAAATGGAATGTTTCCTATCTGGCGGAACAGTGGCAGCTCGATGTCAGTGCCTTGTATAAAGGTAAGAGCTATGACGATGTAGCAAATACGAAAGAGCTTGATGCTTATACTCTAGTAGATGTCGCGGCGAGTTATTTTGTTACTGATAACCTGGCTGTTCGTGGACGAATTGCGAACCTGTTTGATGAAGATTATGTAGCAAAAGATACTTACAATGTTCAGGAGCGTAGCTACTACGCCACAATGACATACCAGTTCTAATCAACTAAGAGAAGGCCACCATCAGGTGGCTTTCTTTATTGAGGCGTTATGAATCCAATCAAAGTTATTGTCAGCTGGTCTTCCGGCAAAGACTCCACGTTAACCCTCATAAAACTGCTCAATGACCCAGCCTACGAGGTGGTTGGTTTATATACCACTTATCTTGAAGATGAAGTGCCTTTCCAGGCAACACCGATTGAGGTGGTTAAGCAGCAAGCCCGGCTAACAGGATTACCGTTAGTCACTATTGTGCTACCCGAAGTATTTCCCGCCAATGACGTTTACCAGTCGTTAGTTATTGAAGGATTAAAAACAAGCGGGTTAGAGGTGGAAGCCGTCGCGTTTGGCGATATGTTCTGTAACGGCATTGCCGATTACCGTCGTAGCTATATTGAACCCGCAGGCTGGCAATGTGTATTTCCATTACTCGGGCGGGACAGCAAAGAGCTGGCGCAAGAGATCATTGAGTGCGGGATCAAAACGCTGGTGACAACAATTGATACCAGTCAACTTGATGGCTGTTACTGTGGCGAGTGGTATACGGCTGAATTTATTGCGGGTTTACCTGATGGTGTTGATCCCTGCGGTGAAGAAGGTGAATTTCATACCCTGGTAGTGAAAGCACCGTGCTTTTCCGGTGAGCTGGCTATCTGCAAGACGGAATGTGAGCGACAGGAAAGGTTCCATTATCAGAGATACCAGTTACTCTAATAATCACCTCATTATCAGGAGATGTTTTTTATCTGGTGCAGAACGCAGTATGATAAGCGCCCTGATAATAACTTCTGGTCTGTGGTGAATAGTGAAAAGAGTACTTGTTTTTGATTCTGGTGTTGGCGGATTATCGGTTTATCAGGAAATACATGCTCTTTTACCACAAGTTCAATATGTCTATGCTTTTGATAATGCAGCTTTTCCTTATGGGGAGTTAGCTGAAGATGTGTTAATCCAACGCACTCATCATATCGTTTCTCTGTTAGTCGCTCGTCATGATATCGATTTAGTCGTTATTGCTTGTAATACCGCGAGCACTATCGTTCTACCTTCGCTACGTGAATCATTATCCATACCTGTTGTTGGTGTGGTGCCCGCGATAAAACCAGCAGCCGCAATCAGTAAAAAGAAAGTGATTGGTTTACTGGCCACACCTGCAACCGTTAAGCGTACTTATACTCATGATCTTGTTCAGCAATTTGCCTGTGATTGTGACGTTCTGATGATTGGTTCAACACGATTAGTTGAAATGGCAGAAGAAAAGCTACGTGGCCAAAGCGTGTCGTTAGAAGAGCTCGGTAAGATTTTACAACCATGGCAAGGTAAAGTTGACAGTATCGTTCTAGGTTGTACTCACTTTCCCATTATAAAAGAAGATATTGCATTAGCCTTCAAGTCGTCTGTACAAATTGTTGATTCAGGAAAGGCAATTGCCAACCGAGTTAAATTGTTACTCGGTGAGTGTGTTGAGACCTGTGAGATGATTGAAAACCTTACATATAACAGTGCCGCGACAAAAGATGCAGCGGCACTAAATTACAGTTTAGGAAAAATGCAGTTAGGGATTATTCAATCTCTTCATCTTCCAAACTTTTAGGTTCATTGGCTTCACGAATCTTTAAAGTTCGCTGACCATACTCTTTATTATTGAGATTGCGGATAGCGGTATCCGCATCCTGACTATTCATTACAACAAAGCCAAACCCCCTACGTTTACCGGTACGCTTATCTTTCATCAAACGCACGGCAAACACTTCACCATGTTCGGCAAAAAGGTTTTTCACATCATTTTCGTTTGCACGATAAGGTAGGTTGCCTACATAGATGGTTTTGCTGCTCTGGGATGAATCTATTGAATCTTTAAATGATGGCTGTGAATCTGGCATAAAATGTATAGCCAGGCCTGTAATGATTACGCCAATAGCAAATGCTACCGCTGGTGGAACGGATACGAAGTTAAAAACTAGAGTACCGATAATGGCAATAGCTATTACCGTCATTATTGTTTGATTGGAAAATTTCATATTTAAAACTACATCGTCATAAAGGGTAAGAGAGAATGCGTGATTGGTTATTTTAACAACAAGGTCACATTGATATTACTTTCATTGACTTGTAATTACCAGTTAGTGAATGTGACGGTCCTCTAATGTTGTAATTACAAGCTATAAGTTCACATTAGATGAAATAATCATCAAGCGAAGTTTTTTTTGAAAAAAAACGCTTGTCAGAGTGATCGAAGTCTCTATAATGCGGCCTCACTGACACGGAGCGCGGCAACTTAAGCCGGTAACCAGTCAGTATGTTCTTTAACAATTTGACCATGCAATCTGTGTGGGCACTCGTGAAATGATTCGTCGAAAGATTTATCAATGAACTGAGTGACCTTAATCATCGCAAGATGACACAGTCAATTTA